>NZ_JBXBBJ010000007.1:0-222316 GCF_057221575.1 Paenibacillus sp. Y660
GTGATAAACTTCACCATAAAGGTGCTCCTCTCTTTTGGGTGATGTGTTCTAGACAAACACCATTCTACCAAAGATCAGGGCACTTTTTTACGTTTTTATAAGATTTCACTTTCGAAATTCAGGTTAATCAATTACTATTGCGATTTAAAGGGAATACTAAGATTTTGGCGAATATGATAACTTTAGAGACACATAAAAATTGGTAAATTATAGGTATATAAAATAGATAAATTATATATGGAGTGAAATCTTTGAAATGCACAATAATGCAAGCAATACTATTTTCTTTTGTCGTACAACTATTATTATTTGGTGGAGTATATGCTTACATAAAGATAATTGATTGGAGGGAAATTCATAATATACAGTCTCGTGGAGGAAATCCATTTCATTCAAACTCCATTATTGCTGTATCCGATGGAAGTAGTTTAATTATTTTACTCATTTTTAGTTTTCTATTTATGACGAACGAACTTACTTAATGGAGGTTACAATATTGTTCCTTAGAATTGATAACTTAGCGTATCGACTAGATGACTTGGAACTTATAAAAAAATGGTTGATCCCAAACCAAACAAGTGAATTATTATCTAAATACTGTACACATGTAACTTTGAATAAAAATAATAAATTTGATATTCCAATGATCCTTATAGCGCTTTTAGATGAAAAACCGGTTGGTACCATAGCATTATTAAGTGATAGTATGATTAAAGAAAATAAGTATACCCCCTGGATTGCGAATATGTTTGTAGTAGAAGATAAAAGAAATATGGGAATTGGATCTTATATGCATAACTATATGCTCGAAGAAGCTTTAACAATGGGATATGAAAAATTGTATGTATCGACAAACCTAGATGGATTTTTCGAAAGACTTGGATGGACATATAAAGAAACGGCTGTAACGATCATCGGTAATGAAACAAATCTTTATGTCAAAGAATTAGAATAGCAATAATGATGGATTTACTATTTGTGGAAAAAAAGAGAAAGTATGTTCTTATAAACAAGGGCCCTTTTAGAAGGTAACATTAGAAGTAGAGCCGGATGCCTTGTAAGTTTGATCCCGACAATAGAGGTCTGTTAATAATTTTGTGTAAACTCTTTTTTAAGGTGCCCCCCGAGGGGGATTTCCCTCTTAACGTAGATGCTGTCAAACCCTATCCGGAAATAAAACGGAGAGTTGAAGAAGTATCTGCCCTCAGTTCTGGACACGACTTGTCCACTTGCGAATGACGTCCATTGTGGAGAAATAGAGCATTTTGAGAAGGCCTCATCGGAGATACTCTTTGCTTTCGTTACTATGCGAAGTTGACGATGGCAGCTCTCAATGATGTTAGTAGTGTAGATGAATTTACGAAGATGTTAGTAGTTTAGATGAGTTTAAGAATCTCAGGCGGATACTTAAAAAAGGTCGCCAGCTCGTCCCAATTATTACGCCAGGAACGGATAATGAGCGGATATTTCGTATCCCAGATTTCCTCGAACCGATAAACTGTCCTGCTTCACTTTGAAGTGAATGGCATCCAAAAACACGACCGCGTATATGCCCTGCGTGTGTAAAGGGCTACAATTTGGTCTTCTATACCAGTCACATTCGACTGATGCTTCTTCATGAATAAGGGTTCAAACTCCCCCTGACGGTCACGATCACTTACTCTATTTTAATAGAAATAGTAGCTTACTCAAAGTACTTTACAGACTCTGCGACACACTCATGCCACAATGCTTATCGAAAAAAATGTAAATGTGAAACTTATTTCTGAGCGGCTTGGTCATTCGAAGATAGGGATTACGTTGGATACGTATAGCCATGTGACACAATATCCAACAAGAGCTGGCAGAGCAGATAGATTCATTTATAAATTTGTGACCGCATGTGTGATTTCCCCCTACAATCATCATTTTAATGAGCATTCAACCAACACTGTACAAATTATTTTTGCATATACTGTTGTTGCAAAGCAATGCCTCTTATTCATGTACCGAAGGGGGTGGATCCTATATGATGCGAATGGTTCCTTTTACACTGGAGAATGGGGAAACCGTTCTTGGCGTTGAAGTGAAGCTGCCCAAAACAACTTTGCTAGCCATTATGACGGACAAAGGATATATTATGTGCGGTGCGCTTGATGTCTCTCTGTTGAATGAGAAGCTTAAGGACAGGGAAATTTTGGCCGGCCGTGCTGTTGGCGTACGAACGCTGGAGGAACTGATGGCAGCCCCATTGGAATCAGTCACCCACACAGCAGAGGCAAAGGGCATCGTAGTTGGAATGACGGGCTCGGAAGCATTAAAGCTAATGGTATAAAAGAACGAAATAAAGCCCTAATCAGCTTTGCGGCAATTTGGTTGCCACGTGCTTCTGATCAGGGCTTTCACTTGTTTCTTATTTATTCGAAAAGCTTGCGCAGATTGACATCGTATGGAGCTTGCACGATACCTTTTTCAGTAATAATCGCTGTTACATATTCATTTGGCGTTACGTCGAAGGCAGGATTGAATACCTTGATCCCTTGCGGAGCGGTACGTTTGCCGAAGCCTTCCGTTATTTCTTCTGCATTGCGTTCTTCGATCGGAATTTCTGCGCCGGTAGGCGTCCCCAAATCGATCGTTGACAGCGGGCTTGCCACATAGAATGGAATGCCGTGAGCCTTCGCCAGGACAGCAACGCTGTAGGTTCCGATTTTGTTGGCGACATCGCCGTTTGCGGCAACGCGGTCGGTGCCGACGATAACCGCATCGACCCAGCCTTTAGCCATAATCATACCCGCCATATTATCGCAAATGAGCGTCACATCTACGCCAGCCTGCTGTAATTCAAATGCAGTCAATCGAGCTCCTTGCAGGACAGGTCGAGTCTCATCCGCGTATACGCGAAGCGTAATGCCGCGCTCAAGAGCTAGGTAGAACGGTGCGAGCGCCGTTCCGTATTTGGCAGTCGCGAGACCGCCGGCGTTGCAGTGAGTAAGCACGCCCATATCGTCCTTGAACAGTGAGAGTGCGTGCTCGCCGATCAATCGGTTCGTCTCTTCATCTTCACTTTGAATAGCAATTGCTTCCGTTAACAAAGCGGCTTTGCTCTCTTCAAGAGACAAGCCCTGCTCAATGAGAGCAGCGGCAGCGGCCTTCATGCGATCAAGCGCCCAGAACAGGTTAACCGCGGTAGGCCGCGATGTAGCCAAGTACTCTGCTTGTTTGCGCACTTGCGCGAGCCAACCGTCCAGTGACTGCTCATCGCGGCTGCCGAGAACGACTCCGTATGCGGCTGAAATCCCGATAGCCGGCGCTCCCCGAACTTTTAGATGGCGAATGGCTTCCCATACATCCTCTGCCGTAGTTAAGGGCAAATATACGATTTCCTCAGGCAGCAGCCGTTGGTCTAGCAGATCAAGCCTGCCTTCGGTCCAAATAACCGATTGCAAGCCAGCGTAATTTGTTGTCATGATGTTAATTCCTCTCTATCTTCACTCATTTGCTTGCTGCCGTTAAGGCAGCATCGATTACTTCTTCAATGGACTGCGCCTTGCGGTTGATGCGAATAAGCGATGTTCCAATCTCAAGCGCTAATCGTTGTGCCCGCTCGCGTGCGGCTGCATCTGGAATGCGGTCAATGTCAACGACATGCGATAAACCGACGATGCGGCGAACGATTTTGCAGCCGGCAAAGCCGATAGCATCTTGAAGCAAGCGATTCATGTAATAGTCCTGATAGGCTGGCGTAGAAGAAGCAATGCGGTCTACCCCTTGCTCATTCCATAATGCACGGAACTTTTGATCAAATAATTGCCATACATCGCGTACAGTGTCCGTTAAATAACGGCGGAAGTCGCTGCGCTTGTCCGAATCGGCAATCCAATGCTCTTGGCCGGCAAAATTAAGGAGCAGGTTCGCGATAACCGCGCCGATATCGAAGCCGATTGGCCCGTAGTAGGCAAATTCAGGATCGATGACCTTTGTGGATTCCGGCGTTACAAATACACTACCCGTATGAAGGTCTCCATGAAGCAGCGCTTGTGCGTTCGTCAAAAATTTGTCGCGCAGTATAGCCACTTCCAAATGAAGCTCTTGATCCTGCCATAGCGCTTCAGCAGCGTCCCGTATAGCTGGATCAAAGCTGTTGTTTGGCGAGTCCGTATAAGGGTCGTCAAAAATAAGGTCTTCCGTTATTTTGCACAGCTCCGGATTAATAAAGGCTTTCACGCGAAGCTTCTTTTCCTGCTGGTTCAGCCCGAGATCGGAGGTGAAAAATAACGTGCGGGCGATAAACGTAGAAATATCGTCCGCAAATTTCGGATAGCGTGTCCCGCCGATCAGCCCTTGCCGCATAATAATATGATCGCTAAGATCCTCCATGATCGTAAGGTAGAGCTCTGGGTCATACTTGTAAACAGCAGGAACGAGACCAGGAGCAAGCTCGCCCTCCAAAATAAGCTTCTCGCTCTCGATACGCGCGCGATCAAGCGTAAGCGGCCACGACTCACCTACAACTTTAGCATAAGGCAAGGCTTGCTTCATAATCAGGCTTTTGCCGCTGGCAGAGTCAGTGATGTGGAAAACCAAATTTAAATTGCCGTCGCCAATTTCACGACTCGTTAAAGTAGCACCCTCCGGGAAAAACCCGTCAAGCGAAAGCGCTATTTGAACGGCTTCTTGTTCAGTTAATGGTTGATATGCAGACATGGCTGTCCACCTCCGGTTCATAGTAGTTGGGCAGCAATGCCCAGTATTCATCTCAACATAGTATAATGGATATTATTTCGCCTTGGAATACCTTCGTTTGATATAATGTTATCAATTATAGACAAGTTGGATGGAGGAAGCATGATGACATCATCAAATAAGGAACAGCCAATCGCTTTGAAGGAGTGGGCTGTAAGCGTAAAGGCGCTAGCAGAAGGGAAGCAAATTATCGTAATGCGCAAAGGCGGGATCATTGAAGAAACGCGTGATTTTCAATTGATCAGCCCGAACTTCTATTTAATGCCCGCTTACGAGCACCAGAAAAAGCATCTATTGAAGGAACAATTCGCCGATGATATGGACGAGACACTTGCGGATTGGTCATTGGAATTGGAGACGATCAAGCTTGAATCGTATGCCGAGGTCATCCTAGACATTGAAATAACCGATCAGGAAACGCTGGATCGTTTGCGCGATTTGCATATATGGACGGATACATTTGCCGAGGAAAGATTGCGATGGAAGCGAACCAAGCCGCTTCATGTATTGCTTCTTCGAGTATACCGCTTGGCGGAGCCAATAGAAATACCTATGCGTGCTGCTTATAACGGATGCAAATCTTGGGTAAGACTGGAAGATGAGTTTGCTGTTCCTGCGCTGATCCCTGTACTGGATGCGGAGAAATTTGAAGCTGAGGTTCAGAAAATCAAGCTGGCACTTGCATAATTCAAAGCTTTGGTGAACATGCGACCCTGCATCTAGATTAGTTATCCTCTTTTTGCTTTGAAATATAGGGAATACATACACGAATTTCAACCAATTTTCTCTTCTAAAAAGAGACATATTCAGCGAAACAGGGCATCTCGCATTGATTTATAACAAAAACTATATTAAAATGATTATTGAGAATCATTGAGAATCACTCTATATAGAAAGTGTAAATCTATGTAGACGTGGCAGAGCGAATTAAACCAACCTTGGAGGGATCAGCATATTATGGCAACGCATTTTGTCATCGAAGGCCTGAAAGCGGCTATCGACGGAAAAGAGATTTTAAAAGGAATTAACCTTGATATTAAAGGTGGAGAAATTCACGCGATCATGGGCCCTAACGGAACAGGTAAATCTACGCTGGCATCCGCCTTGATGGGACATCCTAAATATGAAGTAACAGAAGGCAAAGCTGTATTGAACGGTGAAGACATTCTTGAAATGGGCGTTGACGAGCGTGCCCTTGCTGGTTTGTTTCTAGCCATGCAATATCCAAGCGAGATTCCAGGCGTAACAAATTCCGACTTTTTGCGCAGCGCGCTAAATGCACGCCGCGGCGAAGGCAACGAAATTTCGCTGATCAAGTTTATTCGTCAAATGGAAAGCAAGATGAAGGAACTCGAAATGAACGCTGAGTTCGCTCACCGTTACTTGAATGAAGGCTTCTCCGGCGGCGAGAAAAAACGCAATGAAATTTTGCAAATGATGCTCCTTGATCCAAAAATCGTTGTTCTTGATGAGATCGATTCCGGTCTTGACATCGATGCGCTTCGTATCGTATCGCAAGGCGTAAACGCTATGCGTTCGGAAGATCGCGGCTTCCTTATCATTACTCACTATCAGCGTTTGCTTAACTATATTACACCGGATTTCGTACACGTTATGATGCAAGGCCGCATTGTTAAATCAGGTGGTCCTGAGCTTGCAGAGCGTTTGGAAAACGAAGGTTATGATTGGGTTAAAGAAGAACTTGGCATAGTAGATGAAACGGTCGGCCAGGCCTAAGCGAAAGAAGGGGGCATTACGAATGAGTACACAACTATCGACGCCTGCCAACCGTCAAGCTGCTGAAGCGCTGGCACGCAGCAAAGGCGAGCCGAATTGGCTCGTTGAACTACGTGGAGAAGCGGCTGAGCTAGCCGGAACACTCGGTTGGCCGAAGCCGGAGAAGGTTCGGATTGAACGTTGGAATTTAAACGCAGTCGGCACCTATGAGCAGCCAACATCAGTTGGCGCAATTAGCAACCTTCCAGAGGTTGTCCGTGAATTGATTACAGAAGGAACTGAAAATTTGCTTGTACAACGCAATTCCGGAACGGTATGGAATCAGTTCTCAAGCGAATATGCAAGCAAAGGCGTTATTTTCACCGATTTGGAGACGGCATGCAAGGAGCATGGCGATCTCGTTCAAAAATATTTGTTCCAAGCGGTTGCTAAGGACGAAGACAAGCTGACAGCACTGCATGCTGCACTATGGAACGGCGGCGTATTCATATACGTTCCGAAGAATGTTGAAGTAGAGCTTCCGCTTCAAGCTATTTTCTACAACGACAATGCTGAAGCGACGTTTGCTCCGCATATTCTCATTGTTGCAGATAATAATAGCCGAGTGACTTACGTGGATTGTGTTGTTTCCGAGCCAGGCGCAAGCAGCGCTCCGTTCGTACATCCATCCATCGTAGAAATATTCGTGAAGCCAGGCGCACACGTTCGTTTCAGCTCTATTCATCATATGGGCGAGACCGGCGTTGATATGTCGATCCGTCGTTCCATCATTGAAAACGACGGTCAAATGGAATGGATCATTGGCGATCTAAATGACGGCAACACGTTGTCGGATACGAAATCGATTCTGAAGGGCACTGGCTCTACTTCGGATGCGAAAGTTATAAGCGTCGGCAAAAACGCCCAGCAAAACAGCTTGACAACGCAAGCTGTTCACTTTGGCAAAAGCTCCGACAGCAACATGGTAACCCGCGCCGTAATGAAGGATTCCGCTTCAGCGATCATTAACGGCATTACAAAAATCGAGCATGGCGCAACGAAAGCGAACGGCGTGCAAACCGAGAAGGTTCTTATGCTTAGCCCGAAAGCGCGCGGCGACGCCAATCCGATTTTGCTTATTGATGAAGATGATGTAACTGCCGGTCATGCGGCAAGCGTAGGGCAAGTTAACCCGGAGCAGGTCTATTACCTGATGTCACGCGGTATATCTAAGCAGGACGCTGAACGATTGATTATTTATGGCTTTTTGGCTCCGGTCGTATCGGAAATTCCGGTCGAGGCGGTACGCGGGCAGCTTCAGCGTTTGCTCGAAAGGAAGCTAGAGGGATGAATATAAATGCGATTCGGGAGCAGTTCCCGATATTGCATCAAGAAATAAACGGGCACCCGCTCGTTTATCTAGACAGCGCGGCATCTTCGCAGAAGCCGCGCTCCGTCATTGATGCGGTTAAACGGTACTATGAGCTGGATAACGCGAACGTTCATCGCGGTGTGCATACACTTGGTTCCAGGGCGACTGATGCCTATGAGGGAGCGCGTGAGAAGGTAGCGAAATTGCTGAACGCGGGAGCGCCTGAGCAAATCATCTTTACACGCGGAACGACGACGGGTCTGAACTTGGTTGCTTCCAGCTACGCACGCTCGGTGTGCAAAGAAGGCGATGAGATTGTTATCACGCCAATGGAGCATCATAGTAACTTGATTCCTTGGCAGCAAGCGGCTAAAGCGACTGGCGCAACGTTGAAATATATTCCAATGCAGCCTGACGGTACGATCTCGCTTGAGGATGTAGAGAAAACGATCACGCCGCAAACGAAGGTGGTCTCGGTCACTTACGTATCGAACGTGCTTGGCCTTATTAATCCGATCAAGGAAATTACGCAAATCGCTCACCGCAATGGCGCAATTATGGTTGTTGACGGTGCGCAAAGCACACCGCATATGAAGATTGACCTACAGGATTTGGACGTCGATTTTTATGCGTTTTCCGGACATAAAATGTGTGGTCCTACGGGCATCGGCGCATTGTATGGCAAGAAATCGCTTCTTAACAACATGGAGCCGATTGAGTATGGCGGCGAAATGATCGATTTTGTAGATCTATATGAATCCACGTGGAAAGAGATTCCTTATCGCTTCGAAGGCGGTACTCCCATTATTGCGGGTGCTGTCGGCCTAGGAGCAGCAATCGACTTTTTGCAAGAAATCGGACTGGATGAAATCGATCAGCATGAGAGACGTTTGGCAACGTATGCTTACGAGAAGCTGTCGTCGCTTGATGGAATAACCTTGTACGGGCCTAAAGAAAATCGTGTCGGACTCGTAACCTTTAATTTGGAGGATGTACATCCGCATGACGTTGCAACCGTTCTGGATTCCAAAGGTATCGCGGTGCGCGCAGGCCATCATTGCTGCCAGCCGCTTATGCGATGGCTGAATGTATCGGCAACGGCAAGAGCTAGCTTTTATCTATATAATACGGAAAATGACATTGACCGCTTAGCCGATGCATTACTACAAACGAAGGAGTTCTTCGGTCATGCAATTGGATGATTTATATCGCAGAGTAATTATGGATCATTATAAAAACCCTAGAAATCGCGGTACGATGAATGAAGAATCGGTTACGATCAACCTGAACAACCCAACCTGCGGTGATCGCATTTCGCTACAGCTTCAAGTTGTAGACGGCAAAGTAGCTGATGCGAAATATAGCGGTGAAGGCTGTTCGATCAGCATGAGCTCTGCATCGATGATGACAGAGGCGGTAAAAGGGAAATCATTTGACGAGGCGCTCGCTATGGCTGAGAAATTTTCGGCACTTATGAAAGGCGAACCGGTTGAATTTGATGAATATGAGGAATTGGATGCACTTTCAGGAGTGAATAAGTTTCCTGCACGTATCAAATGCGCGACACTTGCATGGAATGCCTTGCGCAAAGGGATCGAACAGCAGCAAGAATCACATTAATCTAGATTTATGAGGAGCGTGAATGACCATGGCTAAATCAATGCCGGAAATGGAAGATTATAAGTATGGTTTCCGTGACGAGCACAAAGCCGTATTCGAATCAGGCAAAGGATTAACGGAAGAAATCGTTCGTACGATTTCCGAAATTAAAAACGAGCCGCAGTGGATGCTTGATTTCCGCTTGAAATCATTGGAGCAGTTTTTCAAAATGCCTATGCCTAAATGGGGCGGCAACATGGATGAGCTTGATTTTGACGACATCCAATATTATGTTCGTGCTTCCGACAAGCAAGGCAAGACTTGGGAGGAAGTTCCTTCCGAGATCAAAGAAACGTTCGACAAGCTGGGTATTCCAGAAGCTGAGCAAAAGTTTCTTGCCGGCGTATCGGCTCAATATGAGTCCGAGGTCGTTTACCACAGCATGCAAGAGGATCTAGAGAAGCAGGGCGTTATTTTTACGGATACCGATACAGCGCTTCGCGAGTATCCTGATCTGTTGAAAGAATATTTCGGAACGATTATTCCTCCGAATGATAATAAATTCGCAGCGCTAAACAGTGCGGTATGGTCGGGCGGCAGCTTTATCTATGTGCCAAAAGGCGTAAAATGTGAAATTCCATTGCAAGCCTACTTCCGTATCAACTCCGAGAACATGGGTCAATTCGAGCGTACGCTCATCATTGCTGATGAAGACAGCTCGGTTCACTATGTTGAAGGCTGTACGGCTCCGGTATACAGCACGAACTCGCTGCACAGCGCAGTCGTTGAAATTTTGGTTAAGAAAAATGCCCGCGTTCGTTACACGACGATTCAAAACTGGGCACCGAACATTTATAACCTCGTTACAAAACGTGCAGTAGCTGATGAGAACGCAACGATGGAATGGGTAGATGGAAACATCGGCTCCAAGCTGACGATGAAGTACCCAGCAGTTGTTCTACGCGGTCGTGGCGCAAAAGGCATGGTATTGTCGATTGCCGTTGCCGGTAAAGGTCAGCATCAGGATGCAGGCGCTAAAATGACTCACCTTGCACCAGACACGAGCTCGACGATTATTTCGAAGTCGATTAGTAAACACGGCGGTAAAGTAACGTATCGCGGTCTTGCATCGTTCGGACGCAACTCTGACGGCGCGAAAGCGAACATCAAATGTGATACGCTCATCCTTGATAATGAATCGACTTCAGATACGATTCCTTACAACGAGATTTTGAACGACAACATCACGCTTGAGCATGAAGCAACCGTATCGAAGGTTTCCGAGGATCAATTATTCTACCTCATGAGCCGTGGTTTAAGCGAAGCGGAAGCAACGCAAATGATCGTAATGGGCTTCATCGAGCCGTTCACGAAAGAGCTGCCGATGGAATACGCGGTAGAGATGAACCGTTTGATCAAGTTCGAAATGGAAGGTTCTATCGGTTAATAAAAACGTAGATGTATCAAGGGCTAAACGGGATCGAGAAATCGCATGATACCGTCTAGCCCTTTTTTGCGTCTGAATTTTGCCTGGGTAAAATATGTAGTTTCATAGCAAAAATTCCTTTAATTTACATATGTTAAAAACGCTGTAAAGCCCATCTAATCCTAAGATTTTAATCTCGGGTTCTTTTTTGTTCAAGTATTGCATGGCAATGACGTAAGAAGGAAATGGTACATTACATAAATTTTGAGCTCAATTGGTAAACTGCCCAAGACCAATCGTTAGAGTCACCCCTGTAGCTGGACTGATAGATAGGATCATCATAAAATGAACACATATTGTTTCTCGGTTAAGCACGCTGAAAAAAGAAAGACCCACAACTGCGTATAACTCAGAGTTGAGGGTTTTTTTTGTGATGCTGCTTATAGATGCACTTGCTGTATTTCGTATTCACGCTCAATTGACATGTCAATGAATTGATCGTCAACTTGAATGAGCGGGCGGAAAAATTCGGTTGGGTGGGTCATGACAATAATACCGATCTCACCGCTTACCAGCTCAACACGCTTGCCGATGAAATTAGGCATCATGTGCTTGATGAACGTATGTGTCGTTAAAGGATCAAGCTCGTTGAAGCTCAGACGGTACAGTTCCTTGAGTACGAACAACAAGTCGCGTTTCTGCTGATAGACACGCTGAGAGATCATAGCACTGTAAATATCGACAACAGATATGATTTTGGATACAGGATGGATCTCGTCGCCGCTTAAGCCGTGAGGGTATCCAGAGCTGTCATTTCGTTCATGGTGCTGCAGCGCGCCAATCGCTATGTATGGCTCGTTGATGGAACTCGAAATAATATCATGACCGTAGATCGTATGCTTTTTCACTGCCTCGTATTCTTCATCAGTTAGCCGACCAGGTTTATTTAAGATGACTTCTGGGATACGGCATTTACCAATATCGTGAAGGAAGCCTGCTTTGCCGATTTGAATGGATTCTTCATTAGAATAACCGATCCAAGTGGCTAAGTAGTAGGAGAGCATGCCTACCTGCACGGAATGCTGGTAAGTGTAGTCGTCCTTGGTGTTGAGCAGCAGAAGCATAGATACAACATCACGTTCTAATTGAAGATTTTCGAGTAAAGGATCAAGCATGGACGATACTTCTTCCTCGTCGATTTTACCTTGATTCAGTGCTTTCGCGAACAGTCCTTCAAAGTTTTTGACAGCGTTTTCGTACATTGGCTGCATGGTAGGCAGCCATCTTGGATTCACTGTAGATTCTAGCGTACGGGGCGAGGCTTCTTCGCTGGCTCTATTCTCGATATTGACATATTCAATTTGATGTTGAAATAATCTTGATATTTCTTGCTCCGTTACGGTAGTTCCTTTGGAGAGTACATGAAGTCCATAGTTGTTAAATGTATCATTGCTTAATCGGTCTCCATTGATTAATTCTGTTACATGAACTCTCATCAAGACACCTCGATTAATTGTAGTAACTAATGTACCTACAATAGTAGCAATGAATGAATGGATTGGCAATATGAGGATTTTAAGTTTGAGACTAAATACCTAATATTTCCGCATAAATTGATCTTGCTTTTATCGAATCATCGGTACCTTGAACGATAGCACGGCCATCGCTGAATAGGACAAAAGTCAAAGTATCCGAAAGAGCAATGCGCAGTAAGAAACGATTTCTCGTCACGGTGCCAATTGGCATCAGCCTGATGGATAGCTCATCCAAATTAAGCGCGGCGGTTTGATTAGGTGTAATTTGCACGGAATGGCGGCCGCAAAGGGATGCTGCCGCTTGTTCAGAGAAATGCGCATCGAGAAATTCGAATTGCTTCTCACCGCAGCAAAGACAATCACTGCGCTTCGCATTGGCAACCGATACAGGCATCCAAGCATGGTTCCAAAGATCGACCTGAAATAGCGTTCGATGCAGCGATTTCCTGTTTCCAGAGAGCAGCTTGATCGCCTCAGTTGATTGTACGGATCCAATAATATCTACGATCGGCGATATGACGCCAGCGGTTTCGCATGTGTCGGTCGTACCAGGCGGGGGCGGGTCATTAAACAGGCAACGATAGCAGGGCGAATCCGACTCATTTGGGAGAATTGTCATCGTCATGCCCGACGCGCCGACAGCTCCGCCGTAAATCCAGGCAATGCTATTTTTCACACTATAATCATTAATAAGATATCTTACGGAAAAGTTGTCGCTGCCGTCAATAATGACATCAACATCTTCAAGCAATTTCTCGGCATTTACTGCTGTCAAATCGGCTACGACGGGCTCAACCGCAACGGAGCTGTTAATCGCTCGCAAATGTGCGGCGGCAGCCTCCGCTTTGGGGAGAAGAGCGAGCACGTCCTGCTCCGTATAAAGCATCTGTCTTTGCAGATTGCTCCATTCAATAATGTCCCGGTCTATAATTCGAACGTATCCGACGCCTGATCTTACGAGATGCTGAGCGATGACGGAGCCAAGTGCTCCCATTCCAACAACAGCTGCGCGACTGCCTGCAAGCTGCTGCTGTCCTTGTTCTCCAACTGGCGTGAACCGGATTTGCCTTGCATAGCGAGCAGCGCTTGAAGAAGCTGATGCTGGGGAGACTGTTGTTTCCTGGCCTTCTTTATTTGGTTGTTTCATCTCAATTAATCTCCTTAAGAGCTTCATGAAGTCATAATTACGTTAAAAATCGGATAACTGTTCAGTAGGGTTCCAAGGTCCGAGCTGATGACCCTTCCACTCGGAGCCGTCCTCCCAAATCTCTTTTTTCCATATAGGCACGATCTGTTTTAGACGTTCAATGGCATATCTGCTCGCCTCATAGCAGCTATCTCGATGTGGTGACGATACCGCGATAACGACGCTGGTCTCCGCTAAACCGACTACTCCAATGCGGTGGCTGATCGCACACAGAGCGCCTTGCCAGCGCTCAGCGATTTCATCGCCGATTTGCTGCATGGTCGCAACGGCCATTGGAGCGTAGGCCTCATATTCCAGCCTGACTGTACGCTGACCATGCGTCCATTCGCGCGTTGTTCCAACGAAAGCGATGGCAGCGCCGTGCTCAGGCACAATAACTTTAGCAAGCACATCATCTGTGCTAATGACTCCGGAAGTTACGACAAATCGCGGAGCAGCATCTCGGACAGGCTTCTGCTGCTCCTCACCGCCGGAGACTGGGGGAAGCAGAGCAAGCTCATCCGATGCATGCAGAATCGTATCCTCGGATGCGTAGGCATGGTTTCGGGCAATAAACGAAATATGAATTAATGCTTTATGATCTGCAAATTCAGCAGAAATGGCAGCTTTCAGCTCGGCTGCACTCATCCGATCAACACCGGATTGCAGCGTTATGGACGGGACTCCGAGACGCTCGGGAAGACCGGCAAATAGTTTGATTGACCAACTATATTTCATGGTATAAAACCTCTCATCATTTAGGCTCAAAGCTGTTTATAGAATATCATAAATCTAAAAAAAATGTTATGCTGATACGTAGACAGAAAGGAAGTGAGATTCATGCCGACATTGACGGATCGTTTTGGACGGGTACACGATTATTTGCGGATTTCAGTAACCGATCGATGTAATTTGCGATGCTTGTATTGCATGCCTGAGGAAGGAATGGAATTCACGGAATCTGAAAATCTGTTATCCTACGATCAAATTGTAGAGGTGGTCGAAGCCGGTGCGGCGCTTGGCATTACAAAGCTGCGCATTACGGGCGGAGAACCTCTGATTCGCCCTGGTTTGGACGGCTTGATTAGCCGATTATCTGCCATTTCCGGCATTCGTGATATTGCATTAACGACCAATGCTATTTTTCTGGCCAAGCAAGCAGAAGCGCTTCGAGCAGCAGGCTTGAATCGCGTTAATATAAGTTTGGATACGTTAGACTCTGCTAGATTTCGCTTTATTGCGAGACGTGGAGAATTAAAACGAGTGATGGAGGGAATCGAAGCAGCTGCAGCAGCAGGATTCGATCCAATCAAGCTGAACTGCGTGCTTCTAAAGGAAGTCAACGAAGACGAAATTGCCGCATTTCTTAAGCTTGCCTACGAGCAGCCGATGCATGTCAGATTTATAGAATATATGCCGATTGGTCATGCCGATGAAAATTGGAAAAAGCATTATTTGCCGCTTTCCCGCGTACTGGAAGTAGCGGAGCAAGAGGGTTATGCGATTAGCCGCGGGCCTAATGTGCACGGCAACGGACCTTCCGACGACTGGCAAATGGAGGGCGGACGAGGTTCATTCGGACTCATTCACCCGATAAGCGATCATTTCTGCAGCAACTGCAATCGGCTGCGCTTAACGGCTGACGGTTCAATTAAGCCATGCCTTTATTGGGTGGATGAATTGAATGTGAAGCATGCCTTCGGCCATCCTGAAGAAATGCAGCGCTTGCTGCTTAGAGCGATGGATATCAAGCCGGAAAATCATGAGATGGCGGCAAAGCTGGCGGATGGCGTTCTATCTCACATGCCAACGGAGAGACGCATGTCGCAAATAGGGGGCTGAAGAATACCGATGCAAGAGATCATAATCGAGCATTTTGAGCTGGGCTTGTCTATGACAAGCCCAGCCGAGATGGCTAAAGTTGCAGGAGCAAGCTTTTCAATAGCGGATAGAGTGCCAGAGACGGCAGGAGAAGCGTTTGATTGGCATAGCTGGTATTCGGGGTGGCTCCGGCATGCTGGCGGTGCTGGGGCAGCAATCAAGCCCACTCATTTGATTGTTGAGGCTGCGGATACTTTTGAAGCTAAGATCCCTTGGGAGCAGCTTGATCAAGCCGCTGTATTATTTCAGCTAGACGGCGAGCCCTTGAAGAAGACAGGGCCTATTCGTCTTTATGTGCCTAACGGAAGCAGCAAATGCTTAAATGTGAAAAGTATTGTCAAGCTTAAGATAGAGAATCATACAGGAATTGAACAAGAAGAAGCGACTTATGGATTTAAGCATACATTTTCTGCTGATGAATTGCGTAAGAACAGATAAAGCGACTTTGCGGCGCTTAGACGAAGCAATGAGGAGGCGTGCATGAATTTGACAGACAACTTTCATACACGGGTAGTGCTCCTTCATAGCAATGATATACATAGCCGTCTGGAGCATGCCGCCAAAATAGCTTCCTTCATCGCGGAGGAGCGGCGGACCTACGGCAGCGACCAAGTGTTAACCGTCGACTGTGGCGATCATATGGATCGGATGCGGATAGAAACGGAAGGCAGCGATGGAATCGTAAATGTAGAACTGTTGAATGATGCAGGCTATGAAGTCATTACTCTTGGCAATAATGAAGGACTTACTTATTCCTTTCAAACGATAGCAGACGCATACGTTAATCGCGCGAATTTTGCAGTCGTGTGTGCCAATATGCGCGATTCGGCAACTGGCGAGCGACCTGATTGGCTGCTTCCGAGCACGATCATTGATAAAAATGGACTGCGGATCGGGATCATAGGCGTGACTGCAGCTTACAATGATTTTTATTCGCTGCTTGGCTGGCATGTTTCAGATCCCTTTGAAGAGTTGAAGGCGCAGGCTCTCAAGCTGAGAGAGCATGTTGATGTTTTGGTCGTGATGTCTCATCTTGGCATAACCTCGGATCGTCTAATAGCGGAGAAGCAGCTGGGTATCGATCTCATTTTGGGAGCGCATACCCATCATTTATTAGAAGAACCGATTGTCATCGGCGACACGACCATTTGCGCAGCCGGCAAGTTCGGGGAGTACATCGGACGGGTAGAAATCGGGTTCGACTCGGTATCTGCCCGTCCTCAGTTCCGCGCTGCGTGCGTGCCTACGTCCGCTTTTGAGGAGCATCCAGATGCTTCCGCCATCATTAGCAGCTATCGCAATTCGGGCCAGCAGCGACTGAGCCGGGTGGTCGCGCACCTTACAGAACCGCTGCCTGCCAGAATTGACCGGGAATCGCCGCTCACCAACCTGCTAGCCGCTGGCTTGCGGCGCTGGGCGGATGCCGAGATTGGCATCGTCAATGCGGGTCAATTGCTTGGCGGCCTCGCGCATGGAGACGTGACAGCAGGCGAATTGCATGCTCTCTGCCCGTCGCCGATCAATCCATGCAAAATGACGATCGCAGGAGCAGACATAAGGACAGCGCTGGAGCAATCGCTCCTGCCTGAATTTATACACAAGCCAATCAAAGGCTATGGCTTTCGCGGCGAAGTGCTTGGCATGCTTGCCATTGCTGGCTTGACCGTCACTTATGATTCAACAAGGCCTCCAATGAACAGGCTCATCCAAGCAGCTGTAAACGGGGCTCCGCTTGAAGATGAACGGATTTATATGCTTGGCACGATTGATATGTTCAGCTTTAAGGCAGGTTATGTGTCATTGGCCAACGCCATTCAATCCACCTATTATTTGCCTGAATTTATTCGAGACGTCATTGCCGAACAGCTTCAAGATTTTTCCGCTATTGCCGAATGCCGTCAAATGCGGTGGAATGATGTAACGAAATAGTAAATTCATTGTCTTTTTCGACAAAATTTGTCGAAAAAATAGTATAAAATGGTTGCGGTTTTCTCGTTTTTCTCGTACATTAACATTACGAACGGCTTTTTCCGATGTAATAGTTAGCATATTTTTTTATGGGGAAGGACCGAGAAAATGCGTTTGTTGCCAATTGCGAAATGCAGGCCAGGTATGAAGCTTGCCAAAAAAATATTTTCTCAGGAGGGTCTCGTCCTTCTTGGCGAAAACATAGAGTTGTCTGATCGTCTAATTTCCCGCTTGGAGCAATGCGGGATTCAATATGTGTATATTTCAGATCCGAGAACGGAAGATATTGTACTGCCTTCCTTAATCAGCGAGGAAACGTTAAAGTCCTCTCTCAAAGAAATTCGCACAAGTTTCCGTGAGATGATGGATCGCCCGAAGCGGAAGAAGGGCGTCACCTATCCTTACATCGCCCAGCCATTCAAGCAAATGATGAGTATGATCATCGATGATCTATCTAGCCACCAGGACGCCATGATCATGCTGATGGACATGAGCTCCGTCGATCATTATTTGTATCAGCATTCCTTGAATGTTTGCGTCTATACGACGCTGCTAGGCATGTCGAACGGATACTCGAAGGATGAGCTTACGACGCTTGGCATGGGCGCGCTTCTGCATGATATCGGCAAAACACAAATTGCGATCGATGTACTAAGAAAGCCCGGATCCCTCTCGAAAGAGGAGTTCGAGGCGATGAAGCAGCATGCCAAAATCGGTTACGAGCTATTGAAGGATGAGCCTAACCTTCCGCTGCTGGTAGCCCACTGTGCTTTCCAGCATCATGAGCGGATTGACGGAAGCGGTTATCCGCGCGGAATCAAGGGCAATGAGATTCATGATTATGCAAAGTGGATCGGACTTGTTGATTCGTACGATGCGATGACAACAAACCGGGTCTATAGCTCGCCAATGCTTCCCCATGATGCGATTGAGCGGTTGTACGCGGGAACGGGAACACTCTATGAGCAAAAAATGGTTCAGCTGTTCCGTGATAAGGTCGCTATTTATCCAATCGGGATAACGGTTAAGCTGCAATCGGGCGTATCGGGTATTGTCGCGGATCTTAATCACTCTTATCCGCATAGGCCGATTGTTCGCATTTTGTATAATGAAGCTGGGGAAGAGCTTGCAAGCCCGTATGAAGTTGATTTGTCGAAGCAGCTGACGATGATGATCGTAAGCGTGAATGATGACTCTACTGATGTACAGCATGCCTCTGGTATTTAAATGATTTTGAGCATGGGGAGCCGAGGGCTCCTTTTTTCTTCTTTTTCTTCGTTTTATTTGCTTCCTTCGCAACCTCGCATTACAATAAAGCAAGAATGTTTCATTCCAGATAATAAGTCAGGTGCTGAAGAAAATGAATACAATAGATTTGCAACAAACGGGTAGACCGCTATCCGCATTATCGCCAATGAATGATCCGTGGGATCCCATTCGTTCGCTGCAGCAATATGGAAGACATCGTTTGACAAGCGTGGAAATGACCGTTTCGAACCTCTGCAATATGCGGTGCGAGCATTGCGCCGTTGGTGATACACTCGTAATGTCCGAACCCGCCAAGCTGCCGCTTAAGCAGATGCTGGACCGACTGGACGAAGTGGAGCATTTAGAGACGATCAGCATTACAGGCGGTGAGCCCTCCTTCTCTGATCGAACGGTACGCGACTATATGGTACCGCTGCTTCAATATGCCCGAAGCCGCGGCATTCGCTCTCAAATCAACTCGAATGTAACGCTTCCTTATAGCCGTTATGAGCAGCTTGCCCCTTATCTCGACGTTATGCACATTTCATTTAACTATACGTCTCCGGAAGATTTTCACCAAATCGGATTTGCTAAAGCAGGGCATCACGTATCGCTAGAGGCAGCAACCAAGCTTTACGCAAGAATGATCGACAATACGCGTCGTCTCAGCGAGACCGGCGTACTCGTTTCTGCGGAATCGATGATCAATTACAGAACATATGACAAAATCGACGAAATCCATAAGCTGATCGTGGAAATGGGCTGTCAGCGGCATGAGGTTCATCCGATGTATCCAAGCTCCTTCGCGAAGGATTTGCCGGTGCTTACTCGCGGGCAAATGCTGGAGGCTATCGATAGGCTGCTGAAGGCGAGAGACAAATCGATCTGGATGCTGTTCGGAACGCTGCCATTCTACCAATGCAGCGACAACCCTCTCGAGCGCAAGCTGCTGAGAAGATTAACGGAAGAGCCGAATGTGACGATTCGCAACGATCCGGACGGCCGCAATCGGTTAAACGTCAATTTGTTTTCAGGCGATGTATTCGTAACAGATTTCTCCGACGTTCCTGCTTTTGGCAACATTGGCACCTCGAAGCTGGAGGATTTATTCGATAAATGGCTCGGTCATTCACTTGCCCAAAGCGTGAATTGCCATTGTCCCGCTGCAGCATGCTGCGGACCGAATTTACTCGTTAAGGATATGTACTATAAGGCTGTTGATTTCCATGAGCGCGGCGCGGTAATCGACTAGCGTGCAGGAGAGCCATTTATTCAGGCTAGGCTTAATAGAGAATTAATACACATATAGAATAAGAGAGAGGAGGAGAAGCTGTTGTCGATCAAGACAATCATATTTATCGGGTTAGGATTGCTGCTGCTCTACTTGTTTTTTACAGTTGGAGCGCCGTTCTTGCTCGCGCTTGTTGTAGCTATTTTTCTAGAGCCGCTTAATCAGATGTTTATGAATAAGTTTCGAATGAATCGGCTAGTGGCGGCTACGATATCAAGCAGCTTGTTCACAATTATTCTCATAGGCTTAATCGCGCTGCTTGGCGTCAAAGTTGTAGCTGAGCTTATCGCTTTCTTCAAAAAAGTGCCGAACTATTTTGAAAATGCGAATGAAATGGTTGACGATCTTATGGTGCAGGTGCAATCGCTATATCAAAATTTTCCGCCCGATGCGATTGAAACGCTGGAAAACTGGCTAATGGGATTAACGAGCACGCTGACCAAAATGGTAGGCACCTTGTCTAATTCCGTTATTGCGTTCGCTTCCAGCATTCCTGGCATGTTTATCTTCTTTATCGTTTTCTTGGTGGCGGTATATATGATGAGCTTCAGTCTGAATACGATGAAGGAGACCGTCCTGTCATTGTTTGAAGAGAAGTCGCAGCCGCAAGTAAATGATTTGCTTAACAATCTCAAAAAGTCGATTTTCGGCTTTCTGCGCTCGCAGTTTATTTTGAGTGCTCTTACATACATTATTTCGTTGCTCGGCTTGCTGGTGCTTAATGTGAAGTATCCGCTGGCGATCGCATTGCTTATCATCATCGTTGATATTATGCCGATTCTTGGAACAGGCTCAGTGCTTGTCCCTTGGGGAAGTTATTTGTTGCTTACAGGCAATATGTATGTGGGTGTCGGGCTTATCGTGCTCTTCCTCGTTATTACAGTGTTCCGCCGCATCGTGGAGCCGAAAATTCTTAGCGATTCCGTCGGAATCGGGGCGTTGTCCGCGCTCATCAGCTTATATGTGGGCTTCAAGCTGGTTGGCGTAATCGGCGTATTTATTGGACCCTTAGTCGTTATTATATACATGGCGGCACGCAAGGCAGGATTATTCCAAATGAAGTTCAAGCTTTAGGCTGTGTAGGGGCCGTGTCAAAAACATTTCTAGGAGCGTATGATACTGCAAAATAAGCAGATCATGTAGGAGGCATCCGAAGAGATGGCACCAATTAAAGTAGCGATTGTCACCCCAGGCTCGTTTCCAATTCCGTCACAAGGAAGCAGCTCGGTTGAGCGGGTGGTTGAGAAATTCGCCCCATTGCTGATGCCTTATGCAGAGCCGCGTATTTATGGAAAATTAAGCAAAAAGCTGCCCCGTCAGGGACATTTTAAAGGTGTTGTTTGTGAACGGTTTCCAGCCGGCAGCAAGCAGCGATATATTCATGATGTTGGGCGCGCGGTGCAGCGGTTTTCTCCTCATGTCATTGACGTGGAGAACCGTCCGCAATATGTGCTGACCATGAAGCAAATGAATCCAGGCAAACGAGTCTGGCTTTATTTGCATTCCTCCACTTTTATTTCCCCGAATCATATCTCACCTGCCAAGCTGCACCAATGCTTGCAGGCTGCTGATAAAATCATTGTGAATAGCGAGTTTATTAGGCGAATCGTCGTGTCCAAAGTGCCCGAGGTCTCATCTAAGATGCGAGTCATTTACCCAGGGGTCGATACGGTACGCTTTCCATCACAGTATTCCGCTGAAGGCGCTGCAAAAAGGGAGAGCTTGCGCAAAAAAAGAGGTCTGACCGGTAAAAAAGTGGTGCTGTTTATGGGAAGGCTCATTCCGCTTAAAGGCGTACACCATTTGCTGAAAATTGTCCCGCAGCTTGTGAAGAGCCATCCCGAGCTTGTTGTCGTCATCGTCGGCAGTCCGTTTTATGGCTCGCATCGCAAAACTGCGTATGCGCGGATGCTTGAAAGACTCGGGCGCAAATGTCCAGGCCATGTTCGGTTCGTGCCTTATGTGCCGCATACCGAGGTGCCGGGCTGGATGCTGGTAGCGGATGTAGCGGTCGTTCCATCCGGGCAGAGGGAAGCATTCGGGCTCGTCAATGTGGAGGCGATGTCCTGCGGCGTTCCAGTCATAGCTACGCGTGCCGGCGGAATGAAGGAGATTATCCGAAGCGGCGAGACCGGCTATCTGGTCAATCAAGCGCGCGTTGAAACGGAGCTGAGGGAAAAGCTGCATCTGCTGCTGCGGGATAAGCAGCTGCGGCAGAAGCTGGGCAAGCGCAGCAGAGAGCGAGTCGAGCAGACCTTCACATGGCGGCACACGGCAGATCGCTGGGTGAAGCTGATGAAGGAAAGCGGCATGTAGTTGGTCCTATTTTGCATGTGGATGTTAAATATAGGGTTGACACCCTTCTTCGCATAACGTTATAGTCTAACAAGGATATCCACTAGGGGCGCCGTCATGGCTGAGATAAAGCATAATGCTTTGGTCCCTTTGAACCTGATCTGGGTTATGCCAGCGTAGGAAAGTGGGATTGTGCGTTTATGCAACTGCGCGTGAAAGCTCTGCCGAATCCAGCTGGAACGCCAGCTGGAAGGAATGACTTTCAAAGCTGCATCAAGCCGGAGGAAATCTTCGTTTGATGTTGCGCGCATGACGACACACTTCGACCGCTCCCTCGCTGGAGCGGTTTTTTTGATGTTGAACGGGCTGCGCCAAGTCTCGCTGAGCGAGCGTGCAGCTGGTTCATTCACGCTCCAGCGAATGCCGTGCACGTAGCGATTATACGTGGGTGGGTTAGCGGTGCGTTAAACTTTCTTATATGCTCGCGTATGCCTCCAGGAGGAATTCTGCATATTCCATTAGGAGGTTTTTTGTTATGGCGATTATGACAACGCCCCTTCCGGGCAGCCGTAAAGTGTATGTCACCGGCTCGAGAGAGAGCATCCGCGTGCCGATGAGAGAAATTGCTTTGGAGGCAAGCTCAGGCAGAAATGGCGAGGAGCTGCCGAACGAGCCGTTACGCGTCTACGATGCAAGCGGCCCTTATACCGATGAGAGCTTAGAAACAGATGTAAGGCGCGGCTTGCCGACCTTTCGCAGCGAATGGATTCACGAGCGCGGCGACGTGGAGCATTATGACGGTCGTGAAATAAAGCCGGAGGACAACGGATTCTTGACGGAGGATAAGGAAAAACAGCGGGGGGCAGAGCGGTTTCCCGGCCTAGTGAGACAGCCGCTGCGTGCGAAAGCCGGTCAGAATGTTACGCAGCTGCATTACGCCCGCAAGGGCATCATTACTTCGGAGATGGAATATATCGCAATTCGCGAGGGAATGGACGCAGAGTTTGTTCGCAGCGAGATCGCAGCAGGGCGCGCCATCATCCCGGCGAACATCAATCATCCGGAGAGCGAGCCGATGATCATTGGACGGCATTTTCACGTGAAGATCAATGCGAATATCGGCAATTCCGCGGTTGCTTCCTCGATTGAGGAGGAAGTGGAGAAGATGACATGGGCAACCCGCTGGGGAGCCGATACGATTATGGATTTGTCTACGGGCAAAAACATACATACGACGCGGGAATGGATCGTCCGCAATTCGCCGGTTCCGGTTGGAACGGTGCCGATCTATCAAGCGCTGGAGAAAGTAAACGGCAAAGCGGAGGATCTTAGCTGGGAAGTATTTCGCGATACGCTAATCGAGCAAGCGGAGCAGGGCGTCGATTATTTTACGATTCATGCAGGCGTGCTGCTGCGTTACATTCCGCTCACCGCTAAGCGCGTTACAGGCATCGTCTCGCGGGGCGGGTCGATTATGGCAGCTTGGTGTCTCGCACACCATAAGGAAAACTTCCTGTATACGCATTTTGAAGAGATTTGCGAAATTATGAAAGCCTATGACGTGTCATTCTCGCTCGGGGATGGGCTCAGACCAGGTTCGATCGCCGACGCAAATGATGCCGCGCAATTTGCCGAGCTGGATACGCTGGGCGAGCTGACGAAAATCGCTTGGAAGCATGACGTGCAGGTGATGATCGAAGGTCCCGGCCATGTGCCGATGCATCTGATCAAAGAAAATATGGATCGCCAGTTAGAGGTTTGCGATGAAGCGCCTTTCTATACGCTAGGCCCGCTAACGACCGATATTGCACCTGGTTATGACCATATTACGTCAGCAATCGGAGCTGCAATGATCGGCTGGTTCGGTACAGCCATGCTGTGCTACGTAACGCCGAAGGAGCATCTGGGGCTTCCGAATAAAGAGGATGTGAAGGAAGGCGTTATTACGTATAAAATCGCGGCTCACGCAGCCGATCTGGCGAAGGGGCATCCGAGAGCAAAGCTGCGCGACGACGCCTTGTCCAAGGCGCGGTTCGAATTTCGCTGGCGTGATCAGTTCCATCTCTCGCTTGACCCCGAGCGCGCGATGGCGTACCACGACGAGACGCTTTCGGCGGATGCGGCCAAATCCGCTCATTTCTGTTCGATGTGCGGCCCTAAATTTTGCAGCATGAGAATTACTCAGGACATTAGGGAGTACGCCGCGCAAAACGGGATGGAAACGACTGAAGCGATTGAAGCGGGAATGAAGGAGAAGTCGGAAGCGTTCAAGGCGGCAGGGAGCATGATTTATGGCTAATGGTACCGAGCCGGTTTTTTTCGACCGATATTCGAGGCAAACCAGATTTGCGGCAATCGGCGAGGATGGTCAGCGCAAGCTGGCCAAGTCGTCGGTTCTCATTGTCGGCGTCGGCGCGCTTGGCGCGTCGCTTGCGCAGCATATGGTTCGGGCGGGGGTAGGCGAGGTTAGACTGGTCGATCGGGATTTCGTCGAGCCCAGCAATCTGCAGCGGCAAATGCTGTTCGATGAAGCGGACGCTCTTGCGGTTATGCCCAAGGCAGTTGCCGCAGCCAATAAGCTGCGGCAAATCAACAGCAGCGTGAGCCTCGTTGCCACTGTGGCGGATGTGAACGCAGCGAATGCAGCTGTGCTGGCAAGCGGCGTCCATCTTGTGCTTGATGGAACAGACAATGCTGCGACAAGGCTTCTGCTTAGCGAACTATGCTTCAAGCAGCGCATTCCATTTGTATATGGCGGCGTAGCAGGAGCGCAAGGAATGCAGGCAACGCTCATTCCGGGTGCAACCTCATGCTTGCGCTGCTTGATTGGCGCCGAGGATTCGGAAAACGAGGCAGATACCTGCGATACGGTTGGCGTGCTGGCGCCAGCCGTAGAATTTGTAGCTTCATTGCAAGCGGCCGAAGCGATCAAATGGCTCACCGGCAATCAAGGAGCCATACGCCAAACCTGGCTAAGCGTCGATTTATGGTCGTTCCGGCTCCGGGAATCGCTGCTGCCAGCCGGAAGCGCCTGCTGTCCATATTGCGGCAATGAAGAAGGGTCGGCAAGGGCTGCTAAGCCAATGTTGGAAAAGGACATACAAGATGAGGTTGTCATCAGCTCTACCGTGCTATGCGGGAGAGACACGGTACAGGTGACATTAGGCAAGCCGCTCCAACTGGCTGCATTAGAGAAGTCGTTAGGGGTGCAGGGCTGTAAGCTGACGGTTAATCGCTATTTAGTAAAGGCAGTGCTCCCATGCGGCGAACAGCTCATTCTCTTTCCGGATGGACGGGTGCTCGTGCAAGGAACGGCGGATGCTGAGCATGCCATTAGGCTTTGCAAAGCTTATTTGATATAAAAAGAAATGATTCTGACGATAGAGAGGCGTGCATGATTAATGAGTAGACCAAAATGGCGCGATTTTCGGCTATACGCCATTACGGCGGAAAGCAATCATCCCGGAAAATTCGTCGCAGATGTCATGGAGCAGGCATTGATTGGCGGTGCGCAGATCATACAGCTTCGCAATAAGACGGGAACAAGGGAAGAAGTGCTGGAGCAGGCCAAGGCGCTGCGTCAATTAACGCGAAAATATAATGTTCCTTTCATTATCAACGATTACCCGGATATCGTTCTGGAAACGGATGCTGA
The DNA here is from genome assembly GCF_057221575.1 of Paenibacillus sp. Y660. Taxonomy (NCBI): domain Bacteria; kingdom Bacillati; phylum Bacillota; class Bacilli; order Caryophanales; family Paenibacillaceae; genus Paenibacillus; species Paenibacillus sp. Y660. The sequence goes on from NZ_JBXBBJ010000007.1 coordinate 25,898, forward strand.
CGGCGTCCATCTAGGGCAAGAGGATATGCCTATTGCGGAGGCGAGAGCATTGCTCGGACCGAATCGGATCATCGGCATTTCGACGCATAGCTTGCAGCAGGCATTGGCGGCCGAGCAAAGCGGAGCTGATTATATTGGCGTGGGACCTGTGTTTCCAACCAATACGAAGCCAGGCCGCGCCGCTGTCACCACTAGCTATGTAACAGAAGCAGCTCGGCACATCACGATCCCATTTGTTGCGATTGGCGGCATTACGTTAGGCAATGTGGATATCGTGCTCGCTGCTGGAGCAAAGCGGATATGTGCCGTCTCCGCTATCGTAGGCCATACAGCTCCGGCAAGCGTATGCCGCGCCTTCTTGGAGAGACTGGATGCGGCTGGCTGTGAGCTGGCTTCTGAACATAATTTTGCGCAAAAGACGTTGATCATCAATGGACGCAAGGAGCAGACGAGCGCCAAAACGGTCGAGGAGCTGGTAGTTGAGCTGGGACAGCAAAACAAGAAGCTTGTCATAGAGCTGAATGGTGTGATCGTCCAGCGCGCGCTCTGGGCAGAAACCGAGCTGCAAGGCGGCGCTTCTATAGAGCTTGTACACTTTATCGGAGGGGGGTGAGCCAAAGTTGGGTGAATGGATTGAGAATGATCCGCTAGTTATTGGCGGTTATACGCTGCGGTCGCGCTTTCTGTTCGGAACGGGGCGGTTTCCTAGTCCCGCTGTGCTTCAGCAGGCGCTTGAAGCGTCGGGCTCGGAAGTCATTACATTCGCAGTAAGACGGGTCAATCTTGAAAGCGTAGAGGATGATTCGGTGCTGCAGCACTTCGAGGACAGGGCGCTTAAATATTTGCCAAATACATCGGGTGCAAGAACGGCAGAGGAGGCTGTACGGATTGCGAGATTGGCACGTGAGGCCGGTCTTGGAAATTGGATCAAGGTAGAAATCAGCGGCGACCACCGCACGCTGCTGCCTGATCCGGTAGAAACGCTGCGAGCTACGGAGCAGCTTGCAAGCGAAGGCTTTATCGTACTGCCTTACACCTCAGATGATCCTATTCTATGCCGAAGGCTGGAACAGGCAGGAGCTTCGGCAATTATGCCTGGCGGCTCTCCAATAGGAACCGGACTAGGGCTGCTCAATCCTTACAATTTGGGTCTTATTGCCGAGCAGTCAAGCGTCCCCGTCATTATTGATGCGGGCATCGGCTCCGCAAAGGACGCGGCGGAAGCGATGGAGCTGGGCGCGGACGGCATATTGGCCAATACGCCAATCGCCAAGGCGCAGGACCCGGTCATGATGGCTCGCGCATTCCGGTTAGCGATTGAAGCAGGCCGTCTAGCGAGGCTTGCCGGCCGCATTCCGAAGAAACGCTACGCGTCAGCAAGCAGCGAGTGGGCGGGCTCCTTGTTTGAGACAGCGGCCAGCCTCGGCAGCGGAGGCGAGCAGTAATGCCGCAATCCGTTATGATACTCGGCGGCGGCATCATCGGTTTGTCCTGTGCGTTTGAAGCAGCAAGGAGAGGGATGCATGTAACGCTTATTGAGCCAAGCGAGCTGGGCGGTCAAGCATCGGGTGCGGCTGCGGGCATGCTTGCCCCCTATTCGGAAAATACGGAGCAGCCGGATGAATTCTTTCACTTGTGCTTAAACAGTCTTCGCTGCTATCCGGAGTGGATTAAGGCAGTCGAGGAGCTGTCAGGCATGCCTGTAGAATGGGTCCAAAGCGGAAGCATTAACGTGTTTATGCACGAAGCGGATGCGCTTCCTATTGCGTCAAGATTGCAGTGGCAAAATGATTGGGGCGCAAGAGCTCAGCTTCTCGATGCAGCGCAGCTTCGGAAGCTGGAGCCTATGGTGTCGCATTCGGCGGTTGCCGGCGTATTTACGCCGCAAGAGAGCCACGTTTACGCACCGAAGCTGGTCTCGGCGCTTGCGGCGGCGTGCCGCAAGCTGGGAGTTGCCATTCATGCGCATGCCGGCGAGATTGAAGAAGTGCTTGTTCACCCTAGCGGAGGGGTTACTGTTCGGGCTCAAGGTTTAGCGAGTCTTGTTCACGCCGATCGGCTAGTCGTGTGCGCGGGAGCTTGGTCTGGCGCTTATGAGCGGTGGTTCGGTCTCAGCATTCCGGTTCATCCGATACGCGGTCAAATTTGCTCCTACGAGCATCAGGCTGACGATGTGCGCCATATGGTGTTCGCAAGTCAGGCTTATTGGGTCGGCAAACGAAATGCACGGCTCGTATGCGGCGCATCCGAGGATGTCGCCGGCTTTGCGACAAGCGTGACCGAGCGGGGAATTGGACGCTTGATTCGCAGCAGCAACCAGCTGTTTCCTTTTCTTGAAGGCAGGAAGATCGCGCATAGCTGGGCAGGTCTCCGCCCAGCAACCCGAGACGGGCTGCCGCTTCTTGGTCAGATAGAAGGAACGCCGGCAGTTATTATGGCAATCGGCCATTATCGCAATGGCATATTGCTGAGTCCAATTACGGCGCTCGTCGTAGCGGATTTGCTGGAAGAAAAACAGGCGAGGCTGCCCATCAGTCGATTTGCTCCACATCGTTTTACGGTTCCTGCAAGAGCGGGAAGAGTCCGTGCCTGACGCATCATCCCACCGATCCGCTATGAATTGACTTAATTAACTCATTGAAAAGTGCTAAATAATCTGCTATATTGAAAACGAGAATCGTTATCAATATAGCGGGTTTTTTTTATGCCCAAAAACTTACTTTTGTTAAAGAGGCTACCTGCGAGCGATGCTTGCGAGCCATTATGTTCAATCAAAGTATACATATAGAAGGGTAGTTAGAGCATGTCTTCTTCATTAAATGCGAAAGCGGCGGCAAGCACAAAGCTGCGCACGCGGCCGCTGGCGGCCACTATTATTTTGTTTGGGGGCATTGCTTCTCTCATCCTGTCACTCGCTTTATCCATTTCGGTTGGAGCGGCGGATATCAGCCTATCCACCGTATGGCAAGCTGTATTTCACTTTAATGGGGACGAGATACAGCATCAGATTATTAAAGAGCTCCGGATGCCGCGCGCGCTGGCGGCGGCCCTCGTAGGTGCTGCTTTTGCTGTCGCAGGCTCGGTGATGCAGGGGATGACCCGCAACCCGCTGGCGGATTCAAGCTTGCTCGGCATCAATGCTGGGGCAGGCTTCATGCTGGCGATTTGCTTCGCTTTTTTTCCATCGGTATCGTACTTAGCGCTTATGTTTGTTTGCTTTGCCGGCGCTGCAGTCTCAATGGGACTTGTTTATGGGATCAGTTCACTGGCGAAGGGCGGACTAACGCCAGTTAGACTTACGTTAGCAGGAGCGGCTGTAGGCGCCTTGCTGCTTGCGATTACGGAAGGCATCGCACTCTACTTTAAAATCGGTCAAGATTTGGCGTTTTGGTACGCTGGCGGAGTAGCCGGAATAAAATGGGTGCAGATTCAAATCATTTCCCCATGGGTGATCGGCGGCTTGCTTGGCGCTATCGCTTTATCCCGCTCAATCACGTTGTTGAGCTTGGGTGATGATGTTGCTGCGGGTCTTGGCCAAAGAACAGGCTGGGTGAAGGCAGGAGGCGTTATTATCGTCTTGCTGCTCGCCGGCACTGCTGTGTCTGCAGTTGGGTCAATTGGCTTTGTCGGACTTATTATTCCACATATATCACGCTTCCTTGTCGGCGTGGATTACAGATGGATTATTCCGTGCTCGGCTGTTCTAGGCAGTCTGCTCATGGTTCTTGCGGATATTGGCGGGCGTATGGTTAATCCGCCTCAGGAAGTGGCGATAGGCATCATTATCGCGGTAATCGGCGTTCCTTTCTTCCTTTATCTCGTAACTAGGATGAAGGGGGAATAAAGGTGGATACATTATTTATTACTGCAACGGAGCAGCGCAGAAGAAAACGCGCCATTCTCGCCATGTCGGTGCTTGGCGCGCTTATCATCCTATCCTTTATTATCAGCATGAATACGGGCTACATCCGGCTTGCGCCGCTCGATGTATTCAAAACGTTATTTGGGGCGGGCACAGACAAGCAGGAGCTTATTTTATTTGATTTCCGATTGCCGCGAATTGTTATTTCCATCCTGATCGGAGCGGGATTCGCCGTATCGGGCTGTATTATCCAAGGCATATCGCGTAATCCGCTTGCTGATCCAGGGCTTCTCGGGATTAACGCGGGTGCTGGGCTTGCCGTTATTTTGTTCATCTCCCTCTATCCGACAACGGAGAAGGGGTCCATCTTTTTGATGCCCTTTCTGGCGTTGATAGGCGCTTCGCTCACGGCATTGATTATTTTCATGCTATCGTATAAGCGGCATCGCGGATTGCTGCCAACCCGGATGATTCTCGTCGGAATCGCCGTAGCGGCGGGCATTGGCGCAGCGATGCAAATTTTGATTTTGCGTCTTACGCCGGAGAAATACCAGTTTTTTGCCGTTTGGATGGCGGGAAGCATTTGGGGCACGAACTGGAAATATGTATTGGCGCTTCTGCCATGGCTGATTATTATTTTGCCGTTCGTGCAATATAAAGCGAGAGCGTTAAATGCTTTAAACCTTGGCGATCAATTGGCGGCAGGTCTCGGCGCGCAGGTGAATAAGGAGAGAGCTTGGCTGCTTGCGGCATCCGTAGGACTTGCAGGTTCTTGCGTTGCCGTCGGCGGCGGCATTGGCTTCGTGGGGCTTATTGCTCCACACTTGGCAAGAAGGCTCGTTGGACCGCAGCATCAGGTGTTAATTCCAACCTCTGCATTTGTTGGGGCATTGCTCGTAATCGTAGCGGATACGCTGGCTAGATGGGCATTCCAGCCCAATGAAATTCCGACAGGAATTGTTGTTGCCGTTATCGGAGCACCATATTTCCTTTATTTACTGTCAAAATCTAAATAATGGGATACTAACATGTGAAAACCGCGGAGAGCATCATGACTCCTCGGTTTTTTTTGCATGCGACTTAGCCAGTCATACATATTTGTCTTCGCTCCTAGTAGCCAGCCTATGGGTATGTGCATATATTACCTATGACATTTCTGGTGGAAGAAGGAGAGGACTATGACAAAAAGCAATAAAGGGAAAAGCCCGAAGGGGCGAAAGCCGCTTTTTTATGTTGATAATCCGCATACTTCCGAGTTAAAGTGGCTGGACGAATTGAATAAAAAGAAAGCCGCTGCGTTAGAAGCAGCCAAGTTATCCTTAAAGGCTGCAGAGGAGAAGGTACACAAAGCTGCGGATGAAAATGAACTAAAAGCAACGGTAAATGCCGTTGCTCCAGTCCTTGATCAAGTTGATGTTGTTGATGTGGATGCTGTAGTTGTTGTTAATGATGTTGATGATGTTGATGATGTTGATGATGTTGATGATGTTGATGCTGAACTCGCATCGATCGAGCAAGCAGAGCAGGAGGCAACCGAGGAGCTAGTCGAGCAGATTCAAGAGATCACATGGGAAGAGAAGCAGGATAGGATTGAGGAGAAAAAGGAGCCAGAGGGTCCACCCGCTTTTATTTATACAGATGACTTGGTCGATCTAGCCGTTACGGCTGAGAAAATCGCACCTGGGGCGATTGACAGCAGCAAGCTGTCGACTGGAAGCGTGCAAGCAAGCTCGCTAGCTGATTATGCCGTTCAGACCATTCATCTGGAGGATGGAGCAGTTAACTCGTCCAAAATCGCTAGCGAATCGATTACAGGCGAGCATCTGGCGAACCATTCGATATCCGGTGACAAAATAGTGGATTATTCCATTTCCGGCAGCAAGATTCAAAGCGGCAGCATCACGTCGGAGAAGCTGGCAGACCGCATAATCAGCCCGGATAAAATTGCCGAAGGCTCGATTGATTCCAAGCACTTGAAGCCGTTTCTCATTACATCAGAGCTGCTGGCGGAGCAGTCGGTTACAGCCGAAAAAATTAAAAGCGGAGCGATCCGGCCGGAAAATTTGGCAAATGAAAGTATTCATAATTCGAAGCTCGCCGAAGGAGCGGTAACGCACTCCAAGCTGCGTGACGGAGCTGTTACGAGCGAGAAAATTGCGGCTGAATCCATTGATTCCGAGCATGTTAAGTCTGGCGTACTCCTATCAGAGCATCTTGCAGCTGGTATCATTCAGGGAAAGCATTTGGCCTCGGGCGAAATCATGTCAGACCATCTGGCAGAAAACGCAGTCGGAACAAGGGAGCTGCAGGCAAAGGCAGTCGAAGCCGAACAATTGGCGGACGAATCCGTGTCTTCATCCCACCTTCAAGCAGCATCTATTCTGAGCATACACGTCGGAAGCGGTCAAATAACAAATGAGCATCTCGCCGATCTGTCAGTCAACACGACGAAGCTGGCGGATCAAACGGTGTCTTCATCTCACCTGCAAGCAGCGTCTATTCTGAGCACACACGTCGGAAACGGACAAATTACAAGCGAGCATCTCGCCGATCAGTCTATCAACACGACGAAGCTGGCGGATCAATCGGTCTCCACGATTAAGATCGTCGATCATTCGATTACGCAATCGAAACTTTCGGATCAAAGCGTGAACGGTCAGAAGCTGGCTAATGATTCGGTGCAAAGCCGCCATTTGGGAAATGGAAGCATTATCTCTGACAAAATAGCCGAAAATCAAATTTTGCAATCCCATCTATCGGCAAAGTCGATCACAACGAAGCATATCACTCCAAACGCCGTCTTAAGAGAACATTTGCAAAACGGCATCATCAACGAGGATAAGCTCGCATCTCAAGCGGTTAGAGAAGAGCATATCGGCTTTGAGGCTGTTGGCATGTCACAGCTAGCCAGCGAATCGGTTTCTCGGAGCAAGCTGACGGCAGATGCCGTCGACGGTTCCGTTCTCGCGAATGGCTCGGTTGAATCGCGGCATTTGCAGGATGAGATAGTTACCTTCCAGAAGCTCTCGCCGGAAGCGCTGAGATCTTACCATTTTTCGGCGGGCTCCGTAATGGGCGAAGCGATTAGCAAGAATGCTGTCGACGGCGAGCATCTAAAGCCGGCAATTATTGAAGGACGCCACCTCGCGGTAGATTCCGTCGATAATGAGAAGCTGCAGGACGGCTCGGTAACTAGCAGCAAGCTGGCGCTAGGTGCCGTAACGGAGCGTTATATTGCGGCAGGTAGCGTATTCTCTCATCATTTAGCCGATCATGTCGTGAACTCGCTCAAGCTTTCGCCGGAGTCGGTCACGACCGATAAGCTGACGGACTTAAGCGTCTCCTCTGAGAAGCTTGCCGACGGCAGCGTAACGAGCGCCAAGCTTGTGCCGCATGCCGTATTGTCCAGCCATCTTGCGATTAAATCGGTGTCATCGCAGCATATCCAACCCGACTCGATTCGCTCGACCCATATTGAAGCCAAGTCAATTGGAGCCAACCATCTTGCCGATCAATCCTTTGGAACTGATACACTGCAGGATGGCGCCGTTACAGCTGCTAAGCTTGCTTTTGGCGCAGTGCAGTCGAAGCAGATCGCCGACGAAGCCGTGCTTAGCCGTCATTTGGGGGGCGCATCCGTGCTCGGCATTCACCTTGGGGAAGGCAGCGTGCATGGCGCTCATTTGGCTGATGATTCCATTACGTCCGATAAGCTTACTGAGGGAAGTGTAGGTTCTGTACAGCTCCAAAAAGGCTCCGTTGGCGCAGAAGCGCTCAGCAGCGAAGCTGTCGGGACGGATCATATCGCGGAGGGTGCGGTCACATCTGGCAAAATAGCCCCGCTATCGATAGGCGACAAGCAGCTTCAACCGGACTCGGTATATGCCGTTCATTTGACCAAAGCCAGCATTGGGGAGCAGGCGCTTCAGGATGAATCGGTAACTAGAGCAAAGATCGCGCAGGATTCGGTATCAAGCGAGCATGTTCAGCTGGAGTCGCTGGCAGGCAAACATTTGAAGTCGGATACGATTCAAGGCTATCACATTCGCAAAGGCACGATTACGCTAGCCCATTTGGCCAGCGATGTGCTGGCTTTCGATAAAATAGCTGACGAAACGATATCGGGAAGCAAGCTTAAGCAAGGGACGGTCGGCAGCAAGCAATTATCAATTAATAGCGTAAGAACAGAGCAGTTGAATGACGGTGCCGTAACGCGTGAGAAGCTTGCGGCTGATGTAATCGGCACGAAGCAGATCGAACCAGGCGCGGTTGGGGAAGAGCAGCTTGCCGAGGGCAGTGTTACATCGTCGAAGCTGGCATTTGGCAGCGTAGGAGCGGATCAGCTGTCAGCAGGCAGCGTAACGACATCGAGGCTTGCTGAAGGCAGCGTAGGAGCGAATCAGCTGTCAGAGGGCGGCGTTACGGCATCCAAGCTGGCACCGGGCAGTGTAGAAGAGGGACATTTGGCAGCAGGCAGCGTAACGATCTCTAAGCTGGCGGAAGCAAGCGTGGGAACGTCGCAATTAACGGATGACAGCGTAACATCTTCAAAGCTAGCGCCGGGCAGTGTAGAAGGCGAGCATTTGGCAGCAGGCAGCGTAACGATCTCCAAGCTGGCGGAAGCAAGCGTGGGAACGGAGCAATTAGCGGATGACAGCGTAACATCCTCTAAGCTAGTGCCGGGCAGTGTGGAAGAGGAGCATTTGGCAGCAGGCAGCGTAACGATCTCCAAGCTGGCGGAAGCAAGCGTGGGAACGGAGCAATTAGCTGAAACCAGCGTAACGTCATCCAAGCTAGCGCAAAGCAGTGTGGAAGAGGGGCATTTGGCTGCAAGCAGCGTAACGATCTCAAAGCTGGCGCATGCAAGCGTTGGAACGAAGCAATTAAAGGATGACAGCGTAACAGCCGAGAAGCTGGTGCTGGGCAGTGTGGAAGAGAAGCATTTGGCAGCAGGCAGCGTAACGATCTCCAAGCTGGCGAAATCAAGCGTAGGATCGAAGCAATTAACGGATGACAGCGTAACGTCATCGAAGCTAGCGCCGGGCAGTGTGGAAAACGAGCATTTGGCAGCAGGCAGCATAACGAGTCAGAAGCTGGCGGAAGCAAGTATAGGAACGGAGCAATTAACGAATGACAGCGTAACGTCAGCAAAGCTGGCGCCGGGCAGTGTGGAAGAGGGGCATTTGGCAGCAGGCAGCGTAACGAGCTCAAAGCTGGCGGAAGCAAGCGTAGGGACGGAGCAATTAACGGATGACAGCGTAACATCATCCAAGCTGGCGCTGGGCAGTGTAGAAGAGTGGCATTTGGCAGCCGGCAGCGTATCGAGCTCAAAGCTGGCACAGGCAAGCGTAGGGACGGAGCAATTAACGGATGACAGCGTAACATCATCCAAGCTGGCGCTGGGCAGTGTAGAAGAGTGGCATTTGGCAGCCGGCAGCGTAACGAGCTCAAAGCTGGCGGAAGCAAGCGTAGGGACGGAGCAATTAACGGATGACAGCGTAACATCATCCAAGCTGGCGCTGGGAAGTGTAGAAGAGTGGCATTTGGCAGCCGGCAGCGTAACGAGCTCAAAGCTGGCACAGGCCAGCGTAGGAACGGAGCAATTAACGGATGACAGCGTAACGTCATCCAAGCTAGCGCCGGGCAGTGTGGAAGCGGAGCATTTGGCAGCTGGCAGCGTAACGATCTCGAAGCTGGCGCAAGCAAGTGTGGGTACAGAGCAATTAGCTGATGCTAGCGTAGCAGCAGAGAAGCTTGCCTTCGAGAGCGTAGGTACAGAACAGCTGGCGCCAAGCAGCGTGACATCGTCGAGACTTGCACCTGGAAGCGTGACGACGTCGAGGCTTGCGCCAGGCAGCGTGGGAACGGAGCAGCTGTCGATTGGCAGCGTAACGACGTCGAAGCTGGCGTTAGGCAGCGTAGGGACAGAGCAGCTATTTACAGGGAGCGTAACCTCGTCGAAGCTGGCGCTTGGCAGTGTAGGAACGGAACAGCTCGGTGAGGGAAGCATAACGGCGTCGAAGCTGGCATTCGGAGTCGTAGGGACGGAGCAGCTGTCTGCGGGCAGCGTAACGACGACGAAGCTAGCGCTAGGCAGCGTAGGAACGGAGCAGCTGTCAGTAGGCAGCGTAACAACGTCGAAGATTGCGCTGTGCAGCGTAGGAACAGAGCAGCTGTCGACCGGAAGCGTAACGTCATCGAAGCTAGCGCAGGGAAGCGTAGGAACGGAGCATCTGTCAGCCGAAAGCGTTACTTCATTGCATCTTGCTCTGGGCAGCGTAGAAACGGAGCATTTATCAGCCGAAAGCGTCTCATCATCGAAGATAGCACCTGCCAGCATAGGTCCGGAGCATCTAGCAGCTGAAAGTGTGACTGCTGAGAAGCTGGCCTTCGGCAGTGTAGGAGAGGAGCAGCTGTCGAGTGGAAGTGTGACAGCGTCGAAGCTGGCCTTTGGCAGTGTAGGTACGGAGCAGCTGTCTGCGGGAAGCGTAACAGCGTCGAAGCTGGCCCCTGGCAGTATAGGTACAGAGCAGCTGTCAGCAGGCGGCGTAACATCATCGAAGCTGGCAATAGGAAGCGTAGGAACGGAGCAGATCGCACCGGGGAGCATTACGGCGGATAAGCTTGCAGTCGGGCTATTGCCGGAATATTCGCTGGGCTTGGCTACGATACAATCGGAGCGTATTGCTGATGGCTCCATAGCTGGAAGGCATATACAAGAGCAATCAATTGAACTCTCAGCCTTACGGTTTACGCCTGTTATTACGACATCAGGCAGCGGTGCCATCAAGCAGCAATTCGGGCTGTCACCCTATAGCTTTGAAGTTCAAGCGGAGCAAGTCGAGCTTATTATTCCATTCGATGAGCCTTTCGCAGACAATCGTTACGTCATAACGGTGACGACTGACAATCCGGCTTGCTATGCCGTTGTTCATTCAAAAGCGATCGATAAAGCAGCTATCATCATTATCCGTACGCGTATCAGTCACGAGCCTAGAGGCAGCATTAACTGGATTGCGATTGGCAAAGCATAATAGAAGCAAGAATCATGCTGTCCCGCGAGGTCTGTAAAGACCTGAGGGGCAGCTGTTTTATTTTACAGTAAATGGAATCTAATAGATTTCATTTCTGCATAAGTTGTACGCTTGCCGTTGCAGATAAAGCTTCTCCACATACAATATGATGTTGAACTGAACGATCAAATGATGGAATGGAGAGATTAGTGATGAGACGCAAAAAAAGGCCGATTCGACGTCTCAACAGCAATGCTGCCTCGCGCAATAACGCGGAAAAACGGTTGGAGAGGTATAAGCTTGGCCTGAGTCAAGGTTATCAGCAAGGACTGCAGGCTGGTAGAGAAAGCTATGAGACCTATTTCGAAGGCACTAGCATTATCATTCCGAGTGAAAACGAGGTTGAATCGGTAAAAGCATGTATCGAAGGCATAATGGATCATACCGACCTTCCTTATGAAATCATCGTTATTGATAATAGCTCTACGGATGGCATCGAGCGATATTTAAGTCAATTGGATGGTCAAGTGAGATATCGGGTTCTATCAGAATCAATCGGCTTTACAGGCGCAGCGAACATAGGCTATATGATGGCCAAGGGTACGACAATTTTGCTGCTGAACAATCATATTCTGCCTACCGAAAACTGGCTTGAAAATTTACTTCTATGCTTGAACAGCGATGCAAGCATAGGGATAGTAGGACCGGTATCAAATGGACTGAGCGGAAAGCAGCATATGGTGCTGCCATTCGAAGATTTGGAAGATAAGTATGAATGTACAAGAGTCAACAATAAAAGCAATTCGTCCAGATGGCATCAAGCCGAGCGACTTTCGGGCAGCTGCTTGTTGTTTCGGCGCGAGCTGTTGGAGAGGGTTGGCTATTTGGATGAGGGCTGTCAAGTAACGCCTTTTTATGCGGATGATTATGGCTTGCGAGTGAGATTGCAGGGCTATTCGCTCGTTTATGCGAAAGATGCCTATGTTCATCTTGCGGAGCAGGAGGAAGAGAGTGAAGCTCGTCGTTCGACTGAAAAAGCGCATCAGGATTCGAGTCTCTATTTTGCAAATAAGTGGAGCGGGATAGATCATTTCATATTTGACATGGAAGCGTCTGCATATAAGCAAGGAAAATGGCTTCAGGAGCTGGAAAAGGCAAGCGGGAAGCAGCTTGGCGAGTCCGCCTTTTACCCGCAGCATTTGGCTGTGAAGGGACTTGGCGATACGATCTATTGGATTGAGAATAGCGTAAGAAGACCGATCGACGGGATTTGGGAGGAGACAGCTATTCGGCTGTCACAGCTCGACATATGGCGCTGGGCAATGGGCGAGCCCATTCATGCAGAAGCATTGACTGCTTTGAAAAGCTCAATCCGTGCAGGAGAGCATGAGGCGCTGCGAAATGGCATGTTATGCGAGGGTATGAATGGGAGCAGCTATTACCTTGAAGACGGCAAAAAACGCGCGATTATAAGCAGGCTTGCCGCCGAAGGCTGGGGCCTCGATGCTCATCAGCAAACGAAGCTGTCTGAAGAAGAGCTAAGTGCCATCCCGGATGGTCTGCCCATAATCGCACCTATAAAGCTGCTTCAAGCTTTGTAGCCTGCAATCGAGTACCAAGAATGCAGGGAACGCATATGTTATAGAAGCAAGGAGGGAGAGTTCCATGCACAAAAGAGTTACGGAAATCATACATCATATGGCTCATTCCAATGAAAAGCTGGCACTAATCCTCGAGTCAGAACGTCATGTGACGGTTCGGATTTCCGAAGTCGTACAGTCACTTCCGAACGAATATCCGAATTTCAGCGGAGTAACCGGTGTTCTGGAAAATGCGCAGGCGATGGGGCAGAATATCATCGCTTATTTAAATAGCATCGCGGATTTTGAGGAAACGATTGCTGAGCAGCTTACTTTCGTTATACGTGAGCTAAATGAAGCGGATGAAGAATGATGAGGTTATAAGGAGGCTTTGCTTGGGATGAATCGCGAACATGCGTATTTGCGAATGCTTGGCTCAACGGCTAGTATACAAAAAAATATAGCGATAATGCTGGAAGCCAAAGCGGTGGAAGCCGAAAAAATGCGATCCTGGATCTGTAACCACTTGCATAGCGATAACTTCAACTCGCAGCAAGCCCAGCTGGATCAGTCTATTCAGATGCATGATCAGGTTATTGAGGCAATCGACGGGATCGCCAAGCTGAATCATGGTATTGTATCCATAATGAAGGCCGTGCTGCAGCGGGAGGAAGAAGAATCTGAGATGGATGGGGAATCAATGGCTTCCTTTGGCAAAGGCATCTCATTCGGTGATAAAAACTAATGAGAAGCATAGGGACGGAACGTGAGGCGAGAGCGGACTTTCTAGCTTCGCTTGCAAGAAGCCAACAGGCGCTTGCCCGTATTTTGGAGTGCGTAGCCGATGTGGCAGGCAGCTCACAGGGTACAGCTAAGCTTCTTCGCGATAATGTGCGATCGCTTACCGATCTGCAGGAAACGATTGCAGAGGCGGTTACCGGTCTTGCATGGCGCAGAAGGACAAAGCGGAGAGGAAAGCCGACAAAGCCGTGGATTCAGCCTAAGCTGCCCGTTTATGGCGTTCAAAGGTCAGGGGGAGAAGCCATTGCTCAAAAACAAAAGGAAAGCCGCACCTAGCTCGAAGGACAGTCCGAAGGGATCGCGCAAACGAACGAGCCGGAGAAGTTCGATTGGCAAAAAGACGCTCCATCGCCGCAAGCCGCTGCTTAGGAAGCGGTTTTCGCAGAAGGAAAACGAGCAAGCAGAGTTTGGGCAAACCTTTAATATCGGCTATAATACCGGTTTCGCCAAAGGATTTGAAGACGGACATCAGGATGCCTACAAGAAGCGGACTTAATGGATAGAAGCCCTATATTCAATCGCTGCAATGTCAAGCAGAACGATTGAATATAGGGCTTATTTGTTCGTTTACAGGGACCACCGAAGTATGACGCCGGCTTGCGTAAGGCCTCCACCGAAGCCATACAGGAGCATGAGCTGGCCTGGCTTAACAGTACCTGCTTTGACCGCTTCGTCGATTGCAAGCGGTATGGAAGCTGCAGAGGTGTTGCCGTAATGCTTGATGCTGGATAAAGTCTGGCTAAGCGTGAAGCCGGTACGCTCGCAAAGGGATTCGATGATGCGCATATTTGCGCTATGGGGAATAAACCAGTCGATATCCGCTGCGGAATGTCCGCTGCTCTCTAAAAGCTGCTGGACTCCTTCCGCTACATGGCTGACCGCCCAGCGATAGACTTCCCTGCCATTTTGCACAATAAAACCGTTCGTATGAATGTCATGCTCCCCGATTGCGGAAGCTAAGCTGCTTCGGTAAAGCAGATGGCCGCGGGTACCGTCGGTCTTATTATATACGGCTGCAATATCGCCATGCCCGTCCTCGGACGCTTCTATAAGAAATGCGCCTGCTCCGTCGCCAAACAAAATACATGTGGTGCGATCGGTGTAATCGGTAATTTTGGACAGCGTTTCTGCTCCTATGACTAAAATTTTGCGATATGCGCCAGAGAGCAGCAAGCCGTTGGCCAGCTGTATGGCAGCGGCGAAGCCTGCGCACGCAGCCTGTATGTCGGCAGCTCCAGCGCTGGCGATGCCAAAATGAGACTGTACCTGAGACGCTACGCTCGGAAATACGGCGTCCGGCGTAGAGGTAGCTATAATAATGTAATCGACATCGGCCACGCTCACGTCGTAGCGTTCAATCATGTCATGAATAGCAGCAAAGCAAAGATCGCTTGTAAATTGGTTGTCTGCGGCGATATGCCGCTCCTTGATGCCGGTTCGCTGCATGATCCATTCGTCGCTCGTCTCCACTAGCTTCTCCAAATCAGCATTTGTTAATATTCGTTCAGGAACGTACGAGCCGATAGCGGTAATGACGGCATTCGAGTGAATGGCAGCATATTGTGTTTTGTTCATACGGAGCACTTCCTCTCAAGTTTAGTACCAAGTACTAGTAGTTGATACTAATTTACTTTATCCCTGCATCTTTGTCAATGAGATGAATAGCTCATGCGGAAAAGACAAACGATAAGGAAAGGTTCGAGGCCTAATTTAAAAAGATGGAGGGTGGCTAAATGCGCAAACCATTCGCTGCTTTGACTGCAGGTTTGCTGCTAAGCACAATGCTGGCAGGCTGCATGGAAAAACAAGGAGATCTTGGGAATAAAAACATTCGCCAAAACAGCGTAAGATATGATGCAAATGGCAATTTATTAAAGGATAAACGGTTTGCCAACGATCAAATGAATGAAATGAACCGTGTGAACGGTCGAAGGCTCAACAGCAATAACGTCATTGGCTCGCATAAAAATTATCGAATGGAAATGAGCGAGGCAATTGCTAAGAAGATTATGGATATGGATGCAGTGAAATCAGCTTACGTGTTGTTGACCGATCATAATGCATATGTCGCTGTCTCATTAGATGAGGATGAGCCTAAGGTTGAATCCAAATTGATGAGCCGGACAAATAGCGGTTATATGGGCCAAGAGGGCACAAGGGTCAGCAGACGAATGAGCAGCTTATCTACAGGACATCATATGCTTACTAATCAAATGAAGGATGATATCGCTAAAGAGGTTAGAAAATTAAAGCCTGGCGTTGAGCATGTGTATGTCTCAGCGAATCCGGATTTTGTCGGCCGAATGAATGCGTATATGAACGATGTGAAGCTTGGACATCCGATTCAAGGCTTCATTGCAGAATTTAATGCGATGGCTGAGCGGATATTTCCAGCTAGGTCAGATGACAAAAACATGGAGACGAGAAGGATCAAGGACAGGCGGTTCATATACGATTAATTAAAATATTATACAATGAGAATCAATGGCTTGAGGACAGTGTCCTTGAGCCTTTTTAGTTGAAATCTACTTCTATATTCAAAGCTTTTTTATATAAAATCTAGACTCGTATATGTTGCTTATGAATCTAGTCAAACATAGTATATGGCAAGAGAGGAGATGGTTGAACAACCGTGAATGACAATCGACTACAACTGTTTAAACGGGGTGGAGCAGCATGATCATTGGAACGGTTTCGAGCGCCAGCCTCCTGCCGAGCGCGATGATATTGGCTAAATCAGTCAAAAAGCAAATGCGAGATTGCAAGGTCGTAGTAGGTATAATTGAAAGTGCTATGCCGAGCGAAGCGCTCATTTGCCCTTATTTTGACGAAGTTGTACTAATAAGAGATTTGGGTGCGTACCCTGATATGCAAAAATTCTTTTTTCAATATACGGCTCAGGAAGCAGCGCGGGCTAGCAAGGCGCCATTGATGAAGTACCTGTATGACAAATATACGGAAGAGCAATTAATGGTTTATATGGATGCGGAAACGAAGGTAATATCGCCACTCGAGGAGCTTTCCGCCATTGCGTTGAATCATCCTATCATCTTAATCGGCAATGCCGTTCACCTTGAATCATTGGATCTGGATTGGTTGTCCACCACTCGCCAAAGAGGCATTTACCATCCGGGATTTTTGGCGTTAAAACGTCATCCGGCCGCCGAGCGCTTTATAGCGTGGTGGAGCAGGCTAAGCGAGAACCATTGCTATTATGACGATGGAAATAAAAGGTACGGCGACCAAGCATGGCTTGATCTTACGCATACGCTCTTCGAAGATGTGTATGCGCTGCGCCATTCGGGATATCTTGTGTCTCCCGGAAATATGATGGAAAGATGGAATGTGCACCAGGTTTCGCCTAGTGCTTATACCATCGATAATCAGCCGCTGCGGTCCCTTCTTTTATCTCATGATTTCTTGCCGGCAACCTCATGGATCGATTCAGCTAGAGGAGAGTTGTATGGAAGTCTATTCCTCGAATATAACAATGAATTAATAGGAATGAAGCAGCTA
Source organism: Paenibacillus sp. Y660 (assembly GCF_057221575.1). Lineage (NCBI taxonomy): Bacteria > Bacillati > Bacillota > Bacilli > Caryophanales > Paenibacillaceae > Paenibacillus > Paenibacillus sp. Y660. The sequence continues at coordinate 42,670 of NZ_JBXBBJ010000007.1, forward strand.
GCGATAAACAGCGCTCCATGGAGCTATAGCCTTTTCTCTAGCGGCGAATGGATTACCGATCAAACGAAAGAGATGTTCCGCCGCAATGGCTACGAAAATCCCGAAATTGAAAACCCATTCTTGCTATCGAATGCTTATTTTACAGGAGAGCAAATTAGCGAAAGCGTACCTTCCGTACCGGTTCGACCGCAAAGAAGCAAGCTGGATGCACAAGCAAGAAAAAGAAGGCTAGGACGCAAAAAACGGTATTCTCCTCGTAAAAAACGCCGATCAACCTTTTGAAAGACTTATGTATCGAATAATACAAACAGGAAACGAGCCTTTAGAATCGCTTCTAAGGCTCGATTTGTATTCCATTCATTTATTTGTCATCATTCAAGACTGCGAAGCGGACAAGCCTTTGTATTTAAAGCGAGCAGGGAGCAAGTGCTGCTTGTTCAGCTTGTTTAGCGATTTATTAATGTATGGCTTAAAGTCATTTGTATTGATAATGCTGGCGTTTTTGTCTGTCAGCAGCTGCTTGTCGGTTACTTTCCACGTATGTGAAAGGTTATTGGGCCTGCGATAGGCTGCAAAATTATAAGGACTGGTTGTGTACAGCCGATATCCGTTCTTTAAACAAGCGCGAACAAATCTTACGTCCGTGCCTTGGTACACATTTGTTGCAAATTGAACCTTCTCGAATACTCTTTTGTTGAACATAATCGTCGCACCGGCGATTTTTTTACATGGCTTGAAGGGAGGTACCGACGTTTTGCGAAGCAAGAGCTTGGATCTATGGAGAAAAAAGAAATAGCAGGAGCGCTTGCCTACGACATCCGCCTTTGAGCTCGCGAACTGATACATAGCCTCAGGGAGATAATATGGCGAGTAATAATCGTCATCGTCAAATTTGGCGATGTAATTATATTTGGCTTTGGCAACGCCGTAATTGAGACATGACCCCAAGTTTTTATGCTGATCGGCTCGATAGACGCGGACATTCGGATATTGCTGCGCCTTCTGCTTATAAGGGATCAATGAAATACTGTTTTTGTTAACGATAATGATGAGCTCTTTCTTATTCCACGTCTGGCGGGCAAAATTTTGAAAAATATGATGGATATGCTCCGGCCGAATGGTTGAGGTTATTATAGATACGCCTTCATTCGCGATGCTCATCATCTATCGAGCCCCCTCTCCCGCAACTTAATAAGCAACGAATCGGTTGCCAGTTCCTATGCAGATGGATTACGAAACGAATTTTGTAAAGTCAGTCGTATAACGGATCAGCCTGCAATAATCCATATATCTTTTTGTGCTGTTCTTTTGTGTGTGAGATTCAACATTTTTTCTTCTGACGCAAACATAATTCTTTTTGGACACAGAGTAAATTTTGTATCCTCTTTTTCTGCACCTGAAGGTCCACTCCGAATCGGTACCCACCGCTCTATTCTCAGGAAATTTCACTCTTCTCCATACCGACTTTGTAAAAAGCAGCGTACCGCCTTTAATGGACCTTTGATACGACCGCTCGCTGCCGGCACGGAACACCATTAATGCTTTTGTTTCCTCAAAATAAAGATAGGAGGTGGTTTTGCCGACAATGCTGGCTTTGCCTGCCCTGAGCGCCTGCATGGATTCTCTTAAATATTTTGGGCCGTAATAATCATCGTCATCAAACTTGGTAATCAATCCATTCTTCGCTCTGGCGATCGCAAAGTTTAAACATTTGCCCAGCATATATTTCTGCGGAAGCTTATAGACTCTAACTTCGTTATTGGGGTACTGGCTCGCTCGTTCCTTCCACAGCTTAATATCCATGTCATCCTTATTCAAAACAATAATCATTTCTTTGTCCAGCACATCCTGGCGATTATAGTTGGCGAATACATTATCTATATAAGAGGATCTCATCGTGCATGCGATAATGGTTACCACTTATTTCAGCCCCTTGCCTTTATGTTTGGCTTTGCGCTTATTCCAAACGGTATTTCTCATGATTTTATATTTTTTCTCTTTAATAATTTTTTTATATAGTTTTAAAAACTTGTCGGTCATGGAGCGGTCGGAGAAGTTTTTTTGGACATAGCTCCTGCAAGCGCGGGCTGAAGGAAACTTTGAACGCTTCTGGACTTTATCGATCATATCCTTCGTATTGCTGCAAAGCAGCTGCGGCAAGCCTTTCAGCACTTCCGGTACGGCGCCGCCTTTCTTGAAGCCAAGCACAGGCGTTCCGCTGGCGAGCGCTTCAATCAGAACGAGACCGAATGGCTCATCCCAAGTGGACGTAAAGAGCACGCAGCTTGATCGAGACAGCAGATCCATCTTCTTGCTGCCGCCAACTGGCCCTATATAGCGAATGTGTTTATTCAAGTGAGGCTTAATTTTAGCGTTAAAATATTTTTTATCATTTATGGGGCCAGCCAGAATAAGGTCCTTCCCGGTTTTTTTGGCGACTTCGACGGCGTGATGAACGCCCTTCTGCTTGATGATCCGACCAAGAAATAGAAGGTATCCCTTTTTCTTTTTTCGATAGCGATAATCTTCAACCCGAATGCCGTTATGCACATAGTAGCCTTTGTTTTTACCGTATTTTCGCAAAATCGTCTTGCTCACATAAACGGGGATTTGCACGCCGGATACGCCTTTTGAATGCGAGCTTCGTATGGTGGGAATAGGAGGGTTGGATTTGGCTACGATTCCGTAATGATCATGAATGAAATCAACATCGCTGGGGAGATTTTTTTTTATAAATGCAAGCTGCTCTGTTCGGTCATTGGACGGATATTCGAAGGTTTGGGTAGAGCGGGCCGTAGAGCCTTTTTTCGCAAATAAAATGACTTTATGTCCGCGCCGAACGAGCTCTTCGGTTAGATAATGAACCTCCCGCTGCGTGCCTCCGTAATCTTTTGGTGGAACTGGTATCGTATTGGTCGAAATTTGTGCTATCTTCAAAATCGCACAGCTCCCTTAAGTTCAAAATTTACAAGCATTCCCTTTTTAGAATATGAATGCTGTTCCGCTCGTGATACGGACATTTCAATTGTTGGGCATTCTAAGAAATATACTTTGCAAAGTGGCGGGTATGACGGACTAGCCTGCAATGGGACATATACCTTCTTGTGCTCTTTTTTTGCGTATGCGAGCCAATATTTTTTCGTCTTATGCAGACGTAGTGCTTTTTGGAGACGGAATAGATTTTAAATCCTCTTCTTCTGCATCTGCCAGTCCATCCAGAGTCAGTGCCGACCAGCTTGTTCTCAGGAAATTTCACTTTTCTCCATACCGACTTTTTAAAGAGAAGCGTTCCTCCCTTAATGGATCTTTGATACTTTCGCTCTCCTCCTCTACGGAAGACCATAAGCGCCTTTTTCTCTTCAAAGTAAAGATAGGAGGTATGCTTGCCGATAATGTTTGCTTTTCCTTTCTTTAGCGCCCTTACAGACTCTCGTAAATATTTTGGAGCATAATAGTCATCGTCATCAAACTTGGCGATCATGCCTTCCTTTGCCAAGGAAATGGCGTAGTTCAAGCATTTGCCCAGCTTATATTTCTGCGGAAGCTTATAGACCCTCACTTCGTTTTTAGGATACTGCTTTGCTCGCTCCCTCCAAGCTGAAAGGTCCATATTGTTTTTGTTCAAAATAATAATCATTTGTTTGTCCTTCCAGGTTTGCCGATCATAGTTGGCGAACACGTTATCCATATAAGAGTTTCTCATGGTGCATGCAATAATGGTTACCATTTAATTCAACTCCTCGATTTCGTTATTGGCCTTCGCCTTGCGCCTATTCCATAAGGAATTTTTCACAAGCTTATATTTTTTACTTTTAATAATTTTTTTGTAGAGCTTGAGAAAGTTATCGGTCATGACGCTGTCGGAGAAGTGAGTATTGACGTACCGCCTGCATTTATAGGCAGAGGGCAGCTTTTTTAGGTTTCTGATTTTTGAGATCATCCCCTTGGTATTTCTGCAAAGCAGCTGCGGCATCCCCTTTAAAACCTCCGGTACGGCGCCTTTCTTGAAGCCAAGGACAGGCGTACCGCTTGCGAGCGCCTCGATCAGCACAAGGCCAAACGGCTCATCCCAGACGGATGTAAACAGCACGCAGCTTGCACCGGCCAGCAGTTCTTGTTTCTTGCTCCCGCCGACTGATCCTACATAGCGGATTTTATGATTTAAATGAGGCTTAATTTTAGAATTAAAATATTTTCTATCATTTAAAGGACCAGCAATGATCAATTTTTTTCCGGTTTTCTGTGCGATTTTGATCGCGAGATGGACGCCCTTTTGCTCGATTAAACGGCCCAAAAATAACAGATAGCCGTCTTTCTCCTTTTGAAAATAATAATCTTCAACCCGGATGCCGTTATGCACGTAATAGCCTTTATTTTTACCGTATTTTCTCAAAATCGTTTTACTTACATAGATCGGAATTTGCACGCCGGCGACGCCCTTTGAATGGGAGTTCCGGATCGTAGGGATTGGCGGATTGGCTTTAGCTACAATACCGTAATGATCATGAATGAAATCGACGTCGTCTGGGAGGTTTTTTATTATAAAATCGAGCTGCTTCTTGCGATCATTGGATGGATATTCAAAGGTTTGAGTAGATTTGGATGTAGAGCCTTTCTTGGCGAACAAGATGACCTCATGTCCGCGACGAACCAGTTCCTCGGTAAGATAATGTACGTCACGCTGCGTGCCGCCATAGTCTTTAGGAGGGACCGTTATTGTATTTGTAGATATTTGTGCAATTTTCAAAGTCGCACTGCTCCTTTAGGTTAGTATCTATAAGACATCACACCGTAGAATATGAATGGTCAACTGTTCCTGGCACGGCGTTTTCATTAGATGGCAGCAGTTCTTTTCCGCTCTTAATCTATTCATTTTATAAGCTCGGCCTACACCAATAGCAGCTCCATTTCATAGGATGATAGAAATTGATTTTTTTAATAGGGGAGATGCGTTTTGAAAGGACTTATTCTCTGTGCCGGCAAAGGGACTAGGCTGTATCCGTTCACCCTCAAACACCCGAAAACGCTCATACCTGTAGCTAACACTCCCATTTTGCAATCCTGTATTGAGAAGTTGACAGAGCAAGGAATTAGGGAGATCGGGGTTGTCATCCATCCGTCACAGGAACTTGATATCCGTGAACAATTTGGCTTGGGAGAAGGAATGCATGTCACGATCACTTATATTTACCAGTATGAGGCGAAGGGCATCTCGGATGCGTTGAAGCAGGCACAGCCGTTTATCGGAGATGAAGCTTTTTTGTTGTTGCTCGGTGACAATTTAATTTCTGATCGTTTAACCGAATTGAAGAATGACGTGGAGGAACGGGGGAGTGAGGCGTCGCTGATGCTCGCGGAGGTTGCGAATCCGCAGGATTACGGCATTGCGGAGGTGCTGGAGGATCGTATCGTACGGCTCGAAGAGAAGCCTAGATTGCCAAGGTCCAAGCTCGCCGTCTTAGGCGCGTATGCCTTTAAAGGTTCGATCTTCGCTGCGGTTAATGATATCAAGCCATCAGCAAGAGGCGAATACGAAATTACGGACGCCATTCAATGGCTTATCGATCAAAACCTGACGGTTACCTATCATTTGACGGATAAGCTGAATATGGACGTTGGCACATTAAAGAGGTGGTTGGAGTCCAACCAAAAAATGCTGGATAAGATGCCAAGCAAGAAGTCGATTCATGAATCGGTCATTTTAAGCAACTGCACGATTGTTGAGCCTGTAACCATTGCTAAAGGCAGTATATTGAAGGATTGTGTCATTGGGCCGCATGTCTCGATCGGTGAAGATTCGCATATTGAGAATTGCCGAATAGAGAACAGCATTATTTTAAACGGCGTACATTTGCTGCACATCTCTACTTTATTAAAAGATACGGTCATTGGCAATCGATCCATTATGGCAGGATTGCATGTAAGGGAATAGGGGGAAACCAATGAATATATTGGTAATTGGCACGGGATATGTAGGGTCAACCACTGCTATGGTATTTGCCGAGCTAGGCTGGCAAGTGACGGGACTTGATACCGATGCACATAAAATTAAGCAGCTAGAGCAGGGCTTTCTGCATTTCTACGAACCAGGACTCGAAGCGCTGCTCAGTAAGCATATACAGTCCGGTCAAATCAAATTTACTACTAATAAAGACGAGGCAATTAAAGGCAATGATATCATTTTTATTTGCGTCGGAACGCCATCTCGTCCCGACGGCAGCGCAGATATGCGCTATGTGAAGCAGGTAGCCGAGGATATCGGACAGAAGATGAATGGCTATAAGCTCGTTATAACCAAAAGCACCGTTCCAGTAGGGACGCAGGAGCAGATTACCGCTTGGATCGGCGCCGCGCAGGAACAATCGTATCCTTTCGACGTAGCATCAAACCCGGAATTTTTGCGTGAAGGAAAAGCAGTGGTTGATGCATTAAATCCTGATCGCATTATTATCGGTTCCAATAGCAAACGAGCTGCAAATCTGCTTCAATCGCTCTACCAATCCGTCAAATGCCCCGTTGTCATAACTACGCCTAGAACAGCTGAGCTCATCAAATACGCTTCAAACGCATTTTTAGCGAGCAAAATATCTTTTATAAACGAGCTTGCTAGACTTTGCGACGCCATTGACGTCAATGTGAAGGAAGTATCAAATGGAATGGGACTTGATCCCCGAATTGGCGCCAGCTTTCTGCAAGCCGGGATCGGATACGGAGGTTCGTGCTTTCCGAAGGATGTCTCTGCCTTAATTCTGACGGCAAGGCAAAATCGTATCGAGCTGTCTGTTTTGGAGAAGGTCGTTCAGGTCAATCAAACGCAGCATGCTTACTTGATCGATAAAACGAGAGAGCGCTTGGGAAGCATTGTCAATAAAAAGATAGCGATACTAGGTTTGGCCTTCAAACCAGATACAGATGATATCCGGGAGGCTCCGGCACTCCGTGTAATCGAAAGCCTGCTGAGCGAACATGCTCATATTATGCTGTATGATCCAGTTGCCGTCCTGCCTGACAACACCGAATATGATGCGGTAAACGAATGCTCCCAGCTGGAGGAAGCGCTGCAAGATGCCGATGCCGTCATCATATGCACGGAGTGGCCGATTTTCAGAAAACTGGATTGGGCTCAAATGAAAGCTGTGATGAAGCAGCCGAACGTATTCGATGGACGTAATATGCTGGATGCGCAAGACATGCGGGCTCTCGGATATTTTTATCAAGGGATAGGGTTATGAGGAGAAAGCTTGAGAAATCAAGCTTCTTCTTTTTTTTATTGAGGAATGCTGTACAAAAGTAAATTCAGACAGCAAACTGTCCAATCCATTTCTATTTATTGTTCATATAGTATTTAAGTTATTTAAAGCAGCTAGAGAGAGGGCGAGATCATAGAATATGAGCAAGGAACAATATGTTAATACCAAAGAAGAGCGGCGAACGGTGGCAGTTGTTGGGATGGGCTATGTTGGCCTTCCGCTGGCGTTGCTATTTGTTCAAAAAGGGTTTCATGTGCTGGGCATTGATTTGGATCGTCAAAAAACGAAGCTGCTTAATGAAGGAATTAGCTATATAACGGATATTCAAAATGAAGTCATCCAGGAAGCCCTGTCATCAAAGCGCTTCACGCCTTCCAATAATTACAACGGCTTGCATGAGGCTGAAGCTATTATCATCTGTGTACCGACTCCGCTAACATCGCATAGAACGCCTGACTTAAGCTATTTGACTCAAGCTGCGATAGAAATAAGCTATAGATTGAACAAGGGACAGCTTGTCATATTGGAAAGCTCCACCTATCCAGGGACAACGAGTGAGGTATTGGTTCCTATTCTTAGTCAATTCGGTTTAAGGGCGGGAACGGATTTTTTTGCAGGCTATTCGCCTGAGCGGCTGGATCCCGGCAATGAAAAGTATCAGGTGCAGAATATTCCTAAAATTATCAGCGGTATAACATCCAGCTGCAAAGCTAGAGTGGAAGAGCTATACGGACAGGTATTTGACCAGATTCATCCGGTTTCTTCAACAGATGCAGCAGAAATGACAAAAATTTTGGAAAATTCGTTCCGACTGATCAACATTTCCTTTATGAATGAGATGGCGATGATATGCGATGAGCTTAAGCTGAATGTATGGGAAATTATCGATGCTGCCAGCACCAAGCCTTTTGGCTATACGCCTTTTTATCCCGGACCTGGAATCGGCGGACATTGTATTCCTGTCGATCCTTCCTATTTGGTATGGAAAATCAAACAAACCGGAATTAATTCTGATTTTATACAAATTTCAAATGCCATTAATCGTACGATGCCCAAATATATCGTTCAGCAGCTCGAAAAGCATCTTGGCCATCAAACGTTGTCGAACAGCCATTTACTCGTTTATGGCGTTGCGTATAAGCCTGATATAGCTGACTACCGGGAATCGGCATCCACAAAGCTCATCCAATTACTGCAGCAAGAGGGAGCGATCGTTTCGTACCATGACCCTTACGTCCCTACTTTACAGCTTGAAGGGCTTAAGCTTCAGAGCACAGAGCTGACAGAAGAGTCGCTCAAGAAAGCGGATTGCGTCATTATTGCTACTAATCATTCAAGCTTGCCCTTGTCTTATTTAATAGAGCATGCCTCGTTTATATTCGATACGCGCAACGTTAGCAAAGGCATATCGGGCAAAGCGAAAATCGTGAGACTTGGAGGAGGAGATGGCTGAATTTAGACAAAATGTAGGGTTTCCTAGCGAACTAGGCAAACATAGTATAAGTCAAGAGAGGAGAAAGGCAAGTAACTGTCTATGACATTTGCCGGTAATAGGTGGAGCATTTGATAGTAGTAAATGAGCATGCTATGAAAATAGAAGCTGAAAGGAGATGACCCTTTGAAAGGAGTCATATTAGCAGGAGGTACAGGAACGCGTCTGCGTCCCCTTACTAGCTTGATGAATAAGCATCTTCTTCCCGTTGGAAAATACCCGATGATCTACTATGCAATAAAAAAACTAGCTGATGCTGGCATTCAAGATATTTTACTCGTTATTGGCAAGCAGTCCGCCGGTATGTATGTGGATTACTTGGGAAGCGGCAATGATTTTGGCGTTCGAATAACGTATAAAATTCAAGATCAAGCAGGCGGAATTGCTGAGGCATTATCACTCGCATCTGATTTTATCGAAGCTAATGAAAAGTTCGTCGTGCTGCTCGGTGACAATTTGTTTACCGATAGTTTGCTGCCATTCGTTCAAGAGTTTCAGTTACAGCCAGAGGGAGCAAAGGTCGTATTAAAGATGGTCGACGATGCTCGGAGATACGGTGTTCCTGTCATTGAAGGTACGATCATCAAGTCCATTTTGGAGAAGCCAGAAAATCCACCCTCGAACTACTGCGTAACCGGCATTTATATGTATGACCATCAAGTTTTTGAGCTTGTTGCCAAGATAGACCCTTCTTCAAGAGGCGAGCTCGAAATTACGGATGTCAACAATCTGTACGCTGCCAAAGGCGTTCTGACCTATAACGTGATGAACGGATGGTGGACGGATGCAGGGACGATGGAATCTCTGCATGAGGCTGGAGCAAAGTTGAAGGAAGGTGAATAACGATGAGGCTGCTTATTACCGGGGGCATGGGGTTTATTGGAAGCAATTTTGTGCTGCATATGCTGCGCCAATATCCTGACTACCACATTTACAATTTGGATTTGCTTACCTATGCATCCCATATCGACAATTTAGTAGAGGTGGCTTCATTACCGAACTATCATTTTATCCAAGGAGACATTTGCGATAAGCTGCTCCTCTCCCAATTGATGAACGAGGGCATAGATGCCGTCATTCATTTTGCGGCTGAGTCGCATGTCGACAGAAGCATTGAGAATCCGTTCGCCTTTGTGGAAACGAACGTGCAGGGCACGCTTGCTCTGCTTGAGGCTGCCAGAGTGCATAAGGTCAAACGTTTTGTACAGGTGTCCACGGATGAGGTATACGGCTCGCTTGGAGGAAGCGGTTATTTCTCCGAAACGACGCTGCTTGCGCCGAATAGCCCTTATTCATCCAGCAAAGCTGGCGCGGACCTGCTGGCGAGAGCTTACTTTCACACGTACGGCCTGCCTGTCATGACGACGAGATGCTCCAATAATTACGGGCCGCGTCAATTTCCAGAGAAGCTTATTCCGCTTACGATATTACGCGCACTGAACGTTGAAGAGATTCCGCTGTACGGAGACGGACTGAATATTCGGGACTGGCTTTATGTGGATGATCATTGCAGCGCTATAGATCTTGTTCTTCATCAAGGCGCCCCCGGGGAAGTGTATAACATCGGCGGGCATAACGAGTATACCAATATTGAGATTATTCGCCGCATCCTTGCCGAGCTTGGCAAGCCGGAATCGCTTATTCACTATGTGAAGGACCGATTAGGCCATGATCGCCGTTATGCAATAGATGCTTCGAGAATTAGAAAAGAGCTCGGCTGGTTGCCGAATTATCCATTCGAAAGCGGAATTCGGAAAACGGTGGAATGGTATGTGGACAATTTGCAGTGGCGGAGCAAAATTGCTGCAGGTACGAATAACAAGAGCATTTAGTTACTTTTAGGGAGGTTTGAATAAACGTGATCGAAGGCGTACGGAAAAAGATACTTAAAAAGCATAGCGATGATCGTGGTTTTTTTATGGAGCTTCTGCGCAAGGACGATGACATTTTTGGAGAATTTGGTCAGGCATCATTGTCCAAATCTTTTCCGGGAGTCATCAAAGCCTTTCATTACCATAAGAAGCAGGATGATATTTGGTATTTTCCATTCGGCAGCGCTCAGGTCGTTCTACATGATATGAGAGCGGACTCGGCTACATTTGGCCAAACCGACGTTTATTACATGGGGGAAGAAGATCCGTTTCTGCTGTTCATCCCTCGCGGTGTAGCTCATGGCTATCGCGTGCTGGGGCAGGAGCCTGCCTATATTATGTATGTGACTAATATGGCTTATGATCCGGCAGACCCTGACGAGTATCGTTTTGCTTATGATGATCCAGCGATCGGATTTGATTGGAGTACGAAAAATCGTTAAGGAATGGGGAGAACATGATGCGCGTGAAATCCGGGCGAAAGCCAGGCTATCATTCCAAATGGAATAAGGGATTTCAAGCCGGCAACAACGATGGCCTTGCCAAAGGGTGGAATGCCGGCTATCGATTAGGACGATCACAAGGCATCCTTGCGAAAATAGGAGAGGCAGCCGTCCCCCTTTTTGCTTACAGGGTACTGTATGTGACAGCCGGAATTGGCGATCCTTATCCAGCGCTGGATCAAGCGATAATCGACGGCTTAAGCGGAGTCGTTACGGAAGTATTTTCGATGAGCCCCGCAGATTCGGTCTTAGCAGCAGCAGAGCTTCACCAACCGGATATCGTGCTTGTGCTTAATGGAGTGTCCCTATCGGTTGATCGGGTCGATGAGCTTCGAGCGCGCGGCTTCCGAACCGCGGTTTGGTTTACTGACGATCCTTACTATACGGAATGGACGGTCAACATCGCGCCGCATTACGACGTCGTATTTACTTTAGAGTTGAATTGTGTTCCATTCTATCAATCGCTTGGGTGCAAGCAGGTTTATTACTTGCCGTTTGCGGTTAGTCCAAAGCTTTATCAGCCAACTGCCGTCGAACCTGCCATGCAGACAGATATTTGCTTTATCGGTACCGCTTTCTGGAATCGAGTCCAATACATCGATCAGCTCACGCCTTATCTCCTTGGCAAGCGTACGTTTATCTCAGGCTTGTGGTGGGATCGCTTGAAAAATTATCGCCAGCTTTCATCCTATATAAAGCTTGGGGAGTGGATGCCGCCGGAAGAGACTGCGCGTTACTATAATGGGGCTAAAATCGTCATTAATTTTCATCGGCCTATTGTTGATGAGATGAATCGAATCGGCATGCCTATTCAAGCAAGCTCCGTAAATCCAAGGACCTTCGAAATTAATGGCTGTGCAACGCTTCAGCTTGTTGACGCTCGTTCAGAGGTTGCACAGATGTATGAGCCGGATAAGGAGATCGTCATTTTTCATTCGCCGGAGGAGCTTCGCCATAAGCTCGAGTATTACTTGACGCACGAAGAAGAACGGCGAGAGATTGCTCTGAGAGGCTACAAGCGAACATTGCAGCAGCATACGTATGTCCATAGACTGCATCAAATGATCGCTATACTCAGTCAACACTAAAAGAATGAAGCTTTGGAGGTGAATTATGCAGCAGCAAGCGCTACAGCGCAAATCGAGGCGAGTACTGCCGCAGCTTAGACGCAGATTGAAAGGCAAACGTAAGCTAAGTAAAAAAAAAATAGTGAACGGACAGCTTGCGAGCTTTAATTCAGGTTATAACACCGGTTACAACGATGGCTATAACAAAGGTTATGATCTTGCTTTTGACAAAGGGGTGTTCGAGGGCGGCGATGCCATTGTAGATCGGCAGCTTCCTGCTCATGTTATTTTACCAAACGTACCGCTCACAGCTATTATTGCAGCCGGCTTAGCGCATTACGAGGAGCAAATGCTGCCGCTGCTCCCAACTTTAGATGTCTATGTTCTTATACGTGATGCCTTGCTTCTCCGAAAACCGTTGTCCATTGTGAGGCTTGGCGATGGAGAATTGCTCACTATGGCTCAAGGGTTGCAAAGCATTGAGCAAATTCAAAAGGATGGAAGCTTTCTTCACTATGCTGGAATTGATGTGCCTGACTTCAACGCGCGAGATATGCTGCTGCAAGCTATCCTCCAATCCTCTGTCGTAGGCATTCCAAAATCACGCTACCGCACCTTCTCACCGCTTGCCATTTCTATTTTTGACCACTATGGCATCCCCTATCGAGAAATGGCTCTCACTCAATCCACCATTAACTATTCTTTATATTTAGAAGGCTTCCTGCTCGATTTGCTTGGGGGAGCAAAGGTGCTCCTTGTAGGGAACGAAGCGCCGAATCTGCGCGAGAAATTAGCGGCCAAAGGCATTCATGTTGTGGATGCGATCGCACCGGTACAAGGTTTTCATGATGTTCCTCGCGTGATGAATGAGATTCTGCTGCGGGATTTCGATATTGCGCTTGTATCGGCAGGGGTACCGGCTGTCATTCTCGTTCAGCGAATTGCAGCAGAGATGGGAAAGGTAGCAATCGATTTTGGTCATCTTGCGAATAAAATCAGCAATGGGGAAGCGCCTCTGTAGCCATTAAGAGAGGAGAAAAGCAATGAGAGCAGTCAAATTTAGACCTCGCAAGAAAGCCTTAAAGTCCAGAAATTCGCATCCAGCGTTTCATAAAGGATTAAAGGCTGGCTACGGGGATGGCTTTCAACGCGGCTACGAGCAAGGTTTAAATAGCGGGCTTCGTGACGGTATGGAAGGCAAACGACAGCTGTTTGATGGAACCAGCATCATTATTCCCACTATGAATCAGAAATTGTTTCTGATTGAATGCATCGAAAGCATCCGGAAATATACGCATCAGCCGTATGAAATCATAGTGATAGATAACGGTTCGACAGATGGTACGGCTCCGTATCTGATGGCAGAGACAGATGGCGTACGTTTCCGTTTAAATAATACGAATCTAGGCTTCGCGGGCGCTGTTAATCAAGGCATGCAAATGGCGAAGGGAACGAGTTTGCTGCTGCTGAACAACGATACGGTCGTTACGCCAAATTGGTTGAGCAATTTACTTGCCTGCGCAAGCTCTGATCCTCAAATCGGCTTGGTTGGACCCGTCAGCAACTATATTAGCGGTGATCAATATATTCCAACAAACTATGATTCGGTAGAAGGCATGCAGCAATTTGCACTTGGCTACAATCAACAAAACAATGCGCGTTATCAGGTTGTATCCCGAATTACTGGCTTTTGCTTGCTGATGCGCAGGGATGTTTTTGAGCGAATCGGATATTTTGACGAAGGCTTTGAGATCGGCAACTGCGAGGATGATGACTACGGACTGCGTGCGTCCATGCTCGGATTCAAGCTAGTCATCGCAGGAGATACGTTTGTGCACCATTACGGCAGTATGACGATGAAGCATCTAAAGGAAAAATTCGCACCGGTCTATGAGAAAAATCAGGTTTATTACTATGACAAATGGGGCGATCCAGGCCGTGCGCTGCAAGAAGCAACAAATAGCGAGGATCGCATTTCAACAGGAATGAATCGCTTTTACCCTAGCTGCATCATCGTTAAAGGTGCAGATCCAACTGCCTACTGGGTCGAAAATGGTATCCGGTATCCGATTATGACACCCATCTCCCTTCCTATAACGCAAGTGTCTTCGCTGGATTTGAAAAGCTGGCCGCTCGGTCCTCCGCTAAGCGCGGATGATGTGCAGGTTAAGCTAAATCAACTAAACAATGTGTTTCATGTAGAGCAGACGTTGGCGGATGGCGCCATCGTCGTTGCACAAACCGGACTGTTATACCAGCTGCAGCAAGGCAAATTGCGATCTGTCCTGTCAAGTGCAGCCTTGCATGTATGGCATTTGCATCAAAGGGCCGCCATTCCGATCTCTCATGAGACAGAGAGCCGTTATACACTCGGAAATCCGATTATCCCATGTCCGGCTATCCGTACACTTTCCTGGAGGTGATCATAATGATTCGCAGAACAAAACGCAAGATGACAAGAGCAAAGAAGCGTAAGAGCACAACAGTTGTCCGAAAAAGACGACGCATTGCCAATACGCGTTTGAGAAAAAAGAAAACGAAGGTTGGTCAAGCGAAAAGGGTTTATCGTTCTACTGCTTACAACAGGGGCTATAGCAAAGCCTTTGATCAAGCGTATAACGAAGGCTTCAACACAGGCTACGCGCAGGGCGTAGAGCAGGCCCAATTAATTAACAGCTCCGAGCTTTAAATGGAGGGGAGGACATGAAAGTGAGATTCAAGGCTCGCAGGACAAAACCTATAGGTCCTTCTGTATCATTCCGCAAAGGATTGCGAAAAGGTCGAGTAGATGGACATAATCGGGGTCTTCAAGACGGCATTATTGCCGGCAAACAGAACGCATTATGGCCAATTGCCCTTATTATCGCGCAAGTAAAGTCATTTCCGTCGCTTGAAATTATTTTGCTCCAGCCTTTTCGGTTAATGAAGCAGCTTGGCATTTATAACTTTCGGGTTGTAACAGAAGAAGAAGCAACGAGAGAGCATATCGCGGAGGCTGCAATCGTTGTGTTTATCCGCAACGTCGAGCCGAGAGCGTATAACTTGCTTGAAATGGCTCATGAAATGGGCAAGCCAACCGTCTATGTCATCGATGATAATTTTCTTGAGATCCCTTCAGTCGGCGCGATCTCAGACTATTATAAAGATCCTATTCGCCGGGAAACTTTCATTCGTTTCCTTACTTTCTCAAAGCTTATACAGGTCATTTCACCTTACTTTGCCGATTATATAAGGCTTCATTTCAATCCTCGTGTCGTTTGCTTCTCCGCAAGCGTCGATTTTAGATGGCTTGATGAATATGGACCAAAGCCTGTTCGCAATGATGGCGTCATCGTATTCGGCTATGAAGGGACGGTCAAGGAGGAGGACTTCAAGCCGGTCGTTCCTGCGATCATAAGAATATTGCAGGAGTATGGAGCAAGGGTGAGAATCGAATTTATGGGATTTATTCCATCTGGACTGCAAGGCTTGCCGGGCGTTTCTTTTCTTCCTTATGACCATAATTATCGCCAATTCATGCAGTCACTGTATAGCACGACATGGGACTTCGGTTTGGCGCCATTATCTAATTCCTTGTTCAACTTATGCAAAACGAACAATAAATTCCGAGAGTATGCAGGCTGTTTAATTCCTGGCATCTATACGAATACACCCGCCTACTCGAATTGTATCACCCATGAGGCAACGGGGCTATTGGTCCCTCAGACGACGGAAGGCTGGTATCTCGGCATGAAGCGGATGATCGATGATCAAGCGCTGCGCAATATGATTAAGGAGCATGCAGGAGCGTACAGCCGCAGTCAATTTTCGCTTGAGCAATCAGTGGCGAATTGGCGCCAGCATATTTTGCATGTATAGCTCACTTTGAGAGGAGAATGATTTTTGGATAAGCACATTCCTGTGTTACAACCAAGCATTGGTCAAGAAGAGATTGATGCTGTAGTAGAAGTTATGCGTTCCGGCTGGCTGGGACTCGGGCCCAAAACCGAGCAATTTGAAAAGGAATTTGCTGCCTATGCGGGAACCCGCTTCATGGTTGCGATGAATTCTGGGACCGCTGCGCTGCATCTCGCGCTTGAGGTGTTGAATATTGGCGCAGGCGACGAGGTTATCGTCCCGCCAATGACCTTCATATCAACGGTACATGCAGTGAGCTATGTGGGCGCTACACCGGTATTTGCCGATGTCGAGCCCGATACGATGAATATTTCCGTAGAGGACATCGCACGTAAAATAACGGATAAAACAAAGGCAATCATCGTCGTTCATTTGGCAGGACATCCAGTCGATTTGGATGCGATTCAAGCGTTGGCCGATTCGAAGGGCATTAAAGTGATTGAAGACGCAGCTCATGCTTGCGGCGCGGAGTACAAAGGGAAGAAGATCGGAGCTTCAGGCAACTTGACCTGTTTCAGCTATCACGCCGTCAAAAATTTGACCTGCGGCGAAGGCGGAGGCATTACGAGCAATCAGGATTGGGTTGTACGCAAGCTGAAGGAGCTGCGCTGGGTCGGCATATCGAAGGATACGTGGATGCGTTCCTCTGCCGAACGCGTTTATGCTTGGCAGTATTTTGTCGATAAGGTTGGCTACAAATATCATATGAGCGATATGCAGGCGGCCATTGGCATCGTGCAGTTGAAAAAGCTCGATCAATTGAACGGCCGCCGCCGTGAGGTAGCAGAGTATTACAGCGAGCAGTTTAAGGATGTAGAATGGCTGGAGCTGCCTAAGGAGAAAGCCTATGCCCGCAGCTCCTGGCATCTGTATCAAGTAAAGCTGCCAAACGAGGAATCCCGTGATCGCCTAATTGGGCATATGAAGGATCATAACATTGCGCCGGGCGTCCATTACTACCCATGTCATCTGCAGCCTAGCTATATCCATCTTAAGGCAGAGGTACCCGTGTCGAATGAGGTGTGGAAACGGATTTTGACGCTGCCGATTCATCCCAACCTGACAGATGAGGATTTGGAGCGAATTGTGGCCTGCGTGAAGAGCTTTCAGCCTTAACAGGCAAGCCAATATACGACACGGAGGGGAAAGCATGCTGGAGGGACAACGAATCAGTCTTCGCGCGCTAGAGGCGGAGGATTTGCCGCTGGTCGCAGCTTGGCGCAATCAACAGGAAATACGAAGAGCTTTTTTCAATAAGTCGCTGCTAGCTGCCTCGGGACAGCGGAAATGGTACGATCGGCTGCTCGATGACCGCAGCAAACAATTTTTTGTGAGCATAGAACGTGATTCCGGCAAACCGGTCGGCATGATCAGCTTAGTGGATATCGATTACGTGAATCAGAAGGCAGAAATCGGCACAACCATTGTCGGCGACCGCTCCATGTGGGGAAAAGGAATCGCGTCTGAAATGATAGGCGTCGCACTTTGCTACGCGTTCGAGGATTTGGGATTAAATCGCGTATATGCTTACGCGATCGATACGAATACAGGCTCGATTCGCGCCAAAGAGAAAAGCGGCTTCCTGGTGGAAGGAACGCTTCGGGAGCATCACTACAGCAATGGTGCGTATCATGATGTTGTCGTATTCGGGATAACACGAGAACAATGGAAAATGATCAATGAAAGTAATCCTCAGTAAGCAACCTTGTATGGGAACTCTCGAATAGAGAGTTCCTTGCTTGAGAATAATCAGGTATACGATCTATATTTGGGAGGTGGACAAGATGTTATCATTAAATCAAATTAAGAGACCGTATAATGCTATTTTCAGTTTAGGAAGAAATTGTAATCCGAGCAGCTATTTAATTCAAAATAACTTGCGTCCGTTCAGCGGTGTTTTAGATTGGATGATTTCATATTCATTGCCTGATGTATGCAACTTACTAAACCATCGTTTTGCTGGATTTATGAAGAAGTCAAACATGACGTTCGAAGGATACTACGACGACGGAAAGAAGCTCCTAATAAAAGACAATAAATATAATATCTACTCTGCGCATGATTTTTTGGTTTCTGAGAATACGCCGGCTGACTGGTATAGTTATCCTCAATTTAGAAACAAGATGGATCGAAGAATTGCTAGATTTTTGGACTATACGGATCATGTTCACTGGATTCTCTTTATTAGAATAGGAGGAACTGTAGAGGAAGCAGCTGAGCTTGAGCAGACACTATCACGATTAGTAAAGCATCACTTTTATGTGCTTCTTGTTAATGACAATCCTCAGTTGGGAATTATGGAATGTTCTTGGCCATCAGAACGAATATGCTCTTTACAGGTTCCGTTGTACATTGATGAAACGATTAAATCGAATTATTGGCATGAGATTCTTAAAGGGGTTACGATCGTTTAAAAGTCAAAGGTTGGGGAGCTTACTTACAGCTCCCTCTCAGACTTCCGCACGATCAACCGGTTTCGTTCCGAGCGAATGAAAGCCTTAGAGAAAGTGAAAGCCGCACTTGGAAAGCTGCCGGGAAACATCATCGCAGATGCTGGATATGGCGGAGAAGAGAACTATGCTTACCTAGAGAATGAAGAGCTTGAGGCATTGGTCAAATACAGCACGTACCATAAGGAAAAATCGAAGAAGTGGCAGACGGACATTAGTAAGCTTGACAATTGGCATTACGATGAGGAAGAAGATAAATGGACATGCGCGAGTGGACAGAAAATGCGCTACAAGCAGCAGGTGCGAGAAAAGCTGCGCAGCGAGGAAGGTTATGTGCTGTCAGTGAGACGAATGATTGAACATTGCCCATAATCTCATGAAGCAAACAACGATAGACCAGATTAGAAAAATAGCGGTACAGGAATAGCTCCTTGTACCACTATTTTTTCATGTTTTCAAATATTTCAATTCAAAGCGAGCTATCTCTCCAACGAGCTTACTACTTTTTAGACAGCCCCTTAATCATCTAATCATCTTTATCCCCTATTTTATGTCTTGTTGACGTCTAATAGTAATATAAGGCGGTTCTTCTAAAGGGTTTAACCTAATCATATCAATTTCCTTTGAGGAGGTTGGTTGCTTTATGACAACCAAATGGTACATGATCTGATCAACTATATTTAGCCTGCTTTGTCTCAGTTCTTTTTTTTGATCATCGCTTAGTCCCACAAATTCAGGGAAATAAAAAAATTCAAGCCGGAGCAATCTAAAATCAATTTCTAATTTGCTGTTATCGCTCTCGCCTAACGGCCAATACGGAGAATTGGGAAAATAATAATCATTTGGTGACAGTGGGGTATATGAATCTTTTGTGAAAAAACGTGGAGTGTGCTCATTAAACATTTGCTTGTGGTAAGGATTCGCCATATTAAGTGAAGTATGCGCATACGGTGCTACAATGCATACGGTAGCAAAATGCTTGCAAACTCTATAGATTTCCTTCATGACTTTCATTAAATCATCTACATGCTCCAAGAAATGGGAGGACACAATGTAATCGACAGTATTATCTCCCAAGGGTATACCTTTGTTTATATCGCAAACAATATCAACCTGCGGCGTACGGATGGAATCGAGGCCTATGCAGCCAGGGAGTTTGTTATATCCACACCCTATATCAAGCTTCATTTTTTTTCCTGCCTTTCATTAATTGGATAAAGATCGCATAATGCCGTGTATTAATTGACTGTAAGAATATCTATTTCTAAGGAGGTAAGGAGTTAGTTGCTCTTCCTGTTCTTTTAAAGAATTCATTAAATTATTGAATTTATGAAGAGAAACTTTTCCATCAAAATGTTCTTTTGCTATTGAATGAGCCTGTATGCCGAGATTACGTGATTCTTCTCGATGAAGGATGAACCATTTCATTTTTTCAGCGAAACTAGCCGGCGATTCTGAGTCTGCAAACGTACCAAAACCACATTCTTCCAATGTTTGTAGATGACCAGGAATATTTGAGACTACTATTGGTCTTGCATAAGCCATTGCTTCGATTAAAGTCATGCCAAAAGATTCGATAAGAGATGCATTCACTAAAACATGAGTATGCTTGAATATTTCGTCTGTTTGATCCATTCTTGGTCTAAGAAAAACGTGATTTTGTAAGTTCTTTTGTTCAATTAATGATTGTAAGTGACCCTTAAGTGGGCCTTGTCCGTACAAATTTAATATAAAGGGTAGGCCTTGATCCATTAATATTTTAGCTGCAACAATTAAACAAGGAATACCTTTATGAGTCTCCCATGCATTTAAACAGGAAAATGTAGTAATCCCATCTGGATAAGCTAACGGTTGGTTGGGAACATGAGTGAAATTAGGAATGACTTTAATTTCTTTTCGAAGGTTTTGGTAGTGATCTTTGCTCCAGGTCGAACAGCAAACGACTTCAGTAGCATCCCTAACCAATAATTCGTCGCAAGCTGATTTAAAGTTTACTCCGCCGTTTGGAAGAAGCATATGGTCTAATATGCCATGAATCCAAGTGATACTAGGCAAGTTCAATTTGTAGGCTGTAAGAATTCCCGCTATAGAGGTAAGGGTGTTGATTAATACGAGTTGAATGCCCAGTATACGAAAAAGTGTAGTCATCTCATTCATACTATTAGTAGTTAGCCTGAAATAATCGGATAGTTGTACACTATTATCTTCAAATAGAAGGTAAAGGGGCAGTAAATGCTGTAATGGGTAGTATCTAACACCTGTTCCTAGTAATTTTGATGCCATTGGGCCGCTTCCATGGGCAATAACAGTTACTTCATGTCCATGCTTCTGATGAAGGCCTATAGCCAAGTTAGTCAACATGACTTCGGCACCACGTAAATGTGGTGAATGCGATACTAGAGCTATTTTCATCGTATTCTCCTATCCACTCTAGTTATTTGGCAAATAACTCGAAAGAAAGCGTCATAATTAACGGTTGTATCAAACTGACTGGTTATAAGTTTATAAGATCGGTCGTACATGTTCTTTCTTTTTACCGGATTATGAGCTAATTCAGCAATGGCATCATACCATAATTTCATATTTTCTTCTGGTGCTACTGGAATTAATAGACCGTGAACACCATGTTGTATGAGATCAGTATAAGGAGAAGCTTGAGAGTAAATCCCAACAGCGCCTGCAGCCGTAATTTCTAAAAACTTATTTGGACATTTACTTTGCGAAGTTATTGTGTTGTCTAGCGGCGCGATTAAGATGTCAGGACTATACGATGAAATGGTACGTGCGTATTGTAAATAATTGGAGAAAGGTAAAAGGAAGAGCCTTCCAGATCCTTGTAAATAAGCGAGCTGGTGAGGAATTTGCATGCCCATAATTATAATATCCCATTCACTGTTTTGATGAATAAACATTCGCATCGCTTCAAAAGCGACATCTGAATTATGACGATGAGAACCAACATAGCCAATAAGTTTTCGGGCTTTTGATTTATTCTTTGATTGATGAGGGGTGAACTGTTCTAGGGCAACGTTTTGATTTAGTCGAATTATTTTTTTTGCATAAGGTCTGATATAGTTTTCTAAAATAGGCGAATATACTACGGTTGCAGTGCAACGTTGGAGGCATTGTAAAAACACTTCAAATTCAGGTTTTCCTGGTGAAAACATACCTTCATAGATTGGCCAATCTTTTGCAACAGTGAACCAGTTATCGTCGATCATATATAGTGTTGGAATACCGAGTCTTTCACATGTAAGAAGAATATTCAGTACATTCGGATGTTTTCCTCTTGAAATGATGACTAGATCAGCATCATGTAAGTCTTCAAAAACGGCAGCTTCATCTAATAGTGGTTTCCAAGAAAAATCCTTTTGTCCCTTCAGTGTTTCAAAATAGTTATAAAAACATAATTGATTATGATGAGGCTCCCAGTAACCCCCCGTAACTACAACTTTTAATTTGTTATGATCAGAATATCGTCTCTCTCTCTTAGCAACTATTGCCCGATGAATGAAGTTAAATGAATAAGGAAATGTTCGTATAAAAGGGTAAGCATCCCATGTCCATTTGTTCTGTGCAATTTGATGGTTTGAATGAAGGATCCAATGGTATTTGGTTAGTCGTATAAACAAATCCCATTCAGGATAACGTTGAAATATACTTTCTGTGTCAAAACCTCCAATGCTTTTTATTGCTTTCTTTTTAATAATTGCCCCGCATAGTTTAATTAAGTTTAAATATTGCAGCAGCCCATAATTAATCCTCTGCTTGAAATGTAAATCCTGAGACCCATTTGACTCAGTGAAATAACCATCTAATTCTGAGAGATTCTCCATTGAACGGCTCAAGTTGAGGAGCTCATTAACATTCAGAATGACCCCGGGCCATGCAAATGTAATGTTGTTCCCCAAGGCTTGTTCTATGCCTAGATTAAATAATATCCCGGGATGCCCGGTTTCATCATCTGTTTCTAAAATTTTAATGCGAGGGTCAAGTTTTTTTACTTGTATATATGGCGTTGATCTCCATATAGGTCCGTCACAACATAGAATTACTTCCAAATCAGAAGGTATTGAATTGATGGATTCCATCGTACGAATAAGATCTAATTCGACGAACTTGTAATCTCCTATTGCGAGTACAATGATGGTGCACGTTTTATGAGTAGACCCCAATGAAAATATCAGTCCTTTCTATTAGAAGTTCTTTCTAGCTAAGCGAAGTTGGATTTTTTGGCTACAAAATCCACCTTAGTACATGATATGTGTGAATTGTTGTTTACGTTTGTACGTTTGTCGTTTTGGGTGAGATATTTGAATGTAACCTAACAACGGAATACGCCTTTTTTCTTCCCACTCAACTTAAGCCCTATCCACGCTCCTAATAGATGAATAGATTATATGATCAAGTAAATTTCAGAATAATCAGGAGTTGTTTACGTATGAAAAGAGTTTTTTCTTCTAACGACCCTTCTCCTAAAGTATCTATCATTATTCCTGTCATGAATGAGAGAAGAACATTGGCCCGCGTCATTCGCGAGGCTAATAGAGTCGATGCTCAATCGGAAGTAATTGTAGTCGTTAACGGATCTACCGACGGTTCTAAGCATATTGCGGAACGATCAGGAGCACGAGTTATTTATTATGAGCAGCCGCTTGGTCATGATGTTGGCCGGGCAATCGGAGCCAATCAGGCAAATGGGGATATTCTTCTGTTTTTAGATGCCGACATTATCATACCTGCGCATAAGCTGCGAACATTTGTAAGAGCCGTTAGTCAGGGGGTCGATATTGCGCTTAACAGCTACTTGGGACCGACTCTGAAGTCAGATGTTCATAGCGTTATCCTTGCTAAGCATGCGCTGAATGCAATGGCGAATAAGACAGAGCTGCGAGGCGTTTCCTTGACGACCATCCCTCATGCGATGAACAGAAAGGCGCTGGAGGTTATTGGTGCGGATTCCCTTGCTGTACCGCCTCTTGCACATTTAAAAGCATTATTTTATGGATTAAACGTAAAGCCGGTGCAATTTATTAACGTAGGATCCAATCCGATAAAGAGAAAACGAAGAGGCCGTCAGGATCCATTGAAGGACCTTATTGTCGGTGACCATTTAGAGGCGATTGGCTGGCTAACCGAGCATGCGAATGAAAGAGGGAATTTAACTGACTATATGAGGCAAAGGGAGAACGCGAGGTGACAAGGTGATCAAGCAGGATGGCAGAAAGAGATTACTACCAAGAGTCAAACCTAGTAATAAGCATAAAAGAAGAATGAACAAACGAGGAAAGCTGCGGGCATCCGCACCGCGTATACCGCGCGAGGCTGGGAGAATGGCAAGCTGGGGGAGAGAGGCCGGGCAGAAGGACGCAACTGCCAATCCATTAATTGGACAGGGCGATTCGAGCAAGCTCATCAATCGTTTGTGGGCAGCACGAATGCGCACACGAGCATGGAGTCCTATGGCATGGACGCGATATCATGCAGCAGCGAAAGGTTATTTGCAAGGCATCTGTCAGAAAAATGGACTTCCATATCTCAATAGAGTGCTTATGCCGACCGATAAATCCGTTGCTGTCATTATGACGGTCATGAATGAAGAGGATACGATTCCGATTCTGTTGATGGAGCTGAACCGGCTAGTTATTGACGAGCTGATCATTGTCGTAAACGGCTCGAAGGATCAGTCATTCATGAAGGCGCGGCAGCTCTCGAAGGCGACCATATTATATTATCCTGAGCCTTTAGGCCACGATGTAGGAAGAAGCATAGGAGCAAAGGTGGCGAAATCCGACATTCTTGTGTTTATTGACGGCGATATTCCGCTAAAGGCGGAGCAGCTGATCCCTTTTGTCTACGCGGTTGAAAAAGGCATGGATGTGGCGCTGAATAACGTAAATCCATATCTTCCGATATTCAGCAGGAGAGATGCGGTATCGCATGTGAAGGAATTTCTTAATCGCTCGCTAAGGCGGCCGGATTTGAAGGCCAATTCTTTAACAACGGTGCCTCATGCGCTTTCCAGACGGGCAGTAGATCGTATCGGTTATGCGCATTTAGCGGTTCCGCCTAAAGCACACGCAAGGGCTATATTGGAACAGCTTCAAGTGGGAGCGCCGTTTAGCGTAAATGTTATTGCAGCTAATCGTCGCCGCGCTCATAACGCCAGTATCAATAATCCAGTAGCAGAAATGATTATCGGCGATCACGTCGAAGCATTGCGTCTATCCATGTCTTTAAAAACCAAGCGGTTGTCTTTCCCGGACCCGTATCGCATGCGCAGCAGGCTGCAGGGGGGAAGAGGCTATGAGTAAGACCAGTATCATTATTCCCAACTATAATGGCAGCTCAGTCCTTAAGGAATGTGTGGCTTCCATTCGCAGACATACGACCTCGCCATACGAAATTATCGTCGTTGATAACGGCTCGCACGATGAATCTACGAGGCTTTGCATCGCCGAAAGGACTCGGTTAGTATCGCTGCCGCATAATACGGGTTTTCCAGCTGCATGTAATTGGGGGCTTAGCATGGCAACCGGCGATACATTAATGCTGCTGAATAATGATACGATCGTTACGGCAGGCTGGCTGGACAACATGCTTCGCTGCTTGAACTGCCGGGAGGATATCGGAATGGTAGGGCCGATGACCAACTATGCAAGCGGTCAACAGCAAATCGTAGAGCCATTTACCAATATTGACGACATGGCGCAGAGGATGAATATACCGGATTCGAGAAAATGGAAGGAAGTCAATCGATTAATCGGCTTCTGCTTATTATTTAAGCGAAAAATAGTTGATGAGGTCGGTATGCTGGATGAGCGTTTTTCACCGGGACATTTTGAAGATGATGACTATTGCTACCGAACGCGTCTAGCAGGCTATAAGCTGATGATTGCCGGCGATATATTTATATACCATCATGGGAGCGCAAGCTTCCAAAAAGAGGGGATGGAGCAGGTTAAGCAGCTGATTGCCGTGAATCGTCAGCAATTTATTGATAAGTGGGGAATAAGCCCGGAGCAGTTTATGTGAGAGGACGCATCGATTCTGTAGAGGACCATGACTTAGGCGTGGTCCTTTTCTATTTTATTATGATTGACCCTTGATCTATAATCCTTTAAAGTGATAGTGTATTTTGCTATAATTATGCATCTTTAATTGATATGAGGTGGAAATCGGAACGATGATGAACAAGTTTATTCGCGCTACTATAACCATCCTTCTCCTTACCCTTCTATGGCCTGCTGTTGTTGGTCATGCTGCGACTAATCTATTAAAAAATGCTAGCTTTGAAGATGCAGCGGACGGAGCTCCGGCAGACTGGAACCATGATGCTTATTTGAAAGAGGACCATATTACTACATATTCAATCTCTGGTACACAGGCGCATACAGGAACGTATTCCGCTGTGCTTGAGAATATGGAAGCCAATCATTCGCGCTGGACGCAAGTCATAAATGTCAAACCAAAAACGATTTACAAGCTGTCTGGCTATGTGAAGACAGAGCAAGTTGGCCCAGAAGCAATAGGCGCGCATTTTTTCGTTGACGGCGTTGCTGTTACATACCCGGAAGTAAAGGATACAAACGGAAAATGGGTGTATGTTCATTTTTACGCGAAGACAGGCAAGGATCAGAAGAGCATTACGTTTGCCGCGAGTCTTGGCGGTTATGGGGGCATCAATACAGGCAAAGCCTATTTCGATGATGTTAGTGTAGAGAAGGTATCGAAGGCTCCTGCCGGCGCGGAAGTATTCAGCCTGGTTCCGACGGAAACAAGCCAGAATACGGAAGCAACTGGTGCAGGCGCATCGATATTTCCTTTAATTTTGTTCGCTGCGTTGTTTACCTTGTTTTTCGCGCTCGTTTACAGGAAGCTGCTTCGCGAACGAAGCTGGCTGGATGAGAAGACGCATCTGCATCCTATTATTTTCGCATTTGTTCTTATTGTGGCGCTTGCTCTGCGACTCTGGATTGCCATTGCAAGCAAGGGCTATGCCAACGATATCGCCTTATTTATGGCTTGGGCCGATCATGCGGTAAAGCAGGGTCTCTCCGGTTTTTACCATACCGATATGTTTGTAGATTACCCTCCGGGCTATATTTATATTCTGTATGTGCTAGGCGCCATCAAAAATATGCTTGCGCTTGACGCATCCTCTAATGCCGCATTGCTGTTATTTAAATTGCCGGCGATTCTAGCTGATCTAGGAGCTGCTTATTTTATTTTTAAAGCAGCGCATAAGAAATCGGGCTATTCAGTGGCGCTTGCTCTTGCGCTGCTCTATGTATTCAATCCAGCAGTTATTGTGGATTCAGCCGCATGGGGGCAAGTGGATTCCATATTTGCGCTTGCGCTAGTGTTGACCATTTACGGAATCGCGGAAAATAAAATCGAACGCGCTTCCGTTTTGTTCGCCATAGCGGCGCTTATCAAGCCGCAAGCATTCATTTTTATGCCGGTGCTGCTCGTCTGGTTCGTTTATCGCAAAGCCTGGAGGAAAATCCCGGTTAGTGCTTTCTACGGCTTTACAACGTTTATATTGTTTGCTTTGCCATTCTTTTGGGGCAATGGCGGGCTGTCAGGTCTTATTAATCTATATCGGGGTACGTTAGCCTCTTACCCGTATGCGACTCTAAACGCTTTTAACCTTTATGCGCTAAGCAATGATAACTGGAAGCCGATTACCGATACATGGCTGCTGTTTTCGTTCCAAGCCTGGGGCGCGATCTTTATTTTGGCGGCAGTTGCGTTAGCGGTTTATTTCTCTTTCAAGAAGCAGGACGGCGAATCGTCGAAGCGAGCTTTTTTTGTCGGCATGGTGCTGATTGTCGTTGTGTTTATGGGCGTAACCAAAATGCATGAGCGTTATCTGTTTCCCGTTCTATTGCTTTCAATCTTTGCATTTATACAATCGCTCGACCGAAGAATGCTGCTGGCTTATTTAGGCTTTAGCCTCACAAGCTACATCAATATTGCTTATGTGCTTGATTACAGCAAAGTGACCACAAATGTACCGTTTAACGGCATCGTTTTAATGTGCTCGCTAGCAAATATAGGTCTTTTGCTATACTTGCTTTATATCGGATATGATAAATATGTACGCGGCAGAGTGAAGCTCGTAAATCCACTATTGGAGGAAGAGCTGAGGCAGGCGGACGACAACGCGTTATCGGCTTATAAGACGGAAGCCGCTTCGAGTGTGAAACAAGAAACAAACCGGCTGGAGCGCAAGGACTGGGTTTGGATGGGAGCGATTACGCTCATATACGCCATCGTCGCTCTCTGCCAGCTAGGCGAGATGAAGGGTCCGACAACTCCATGGCAGCCTGCGGAGACAGGCGAAAGCTTTATCGTTGATTTGGGCGGAGTGAAGCAGCTTGACCGCATCAACAGCTTTGGCGGTGTCGGAACCGGTAAATTCAAATACGAATTCAGTCAAAATGGGACGGACTTTGATAATGTGATGGAAATAGACAGCAGCCATGTCGCTGTCTTTACTTGGACGAGTCAGCCAGCAGCGCTGCAAGCGCGTTATATTCGGCTGACCTCTGTTCAAACCGGATTTTCCATGCATGAGATCGCGATCTATGAGCAAAGCAACAAAATACCTTTGACGATCGTTGGCATTAATGACGAGCAAGCGAAGAATGCCAAAAGAGGCAGCGTAGCGCAGCTGTTCGATGAGCAGCACCTTGCGAAGTTTGATGCGACCTTTATGAATGGATCGTATTTCGATGAGATTTATCACGCGCGCACAGCCTATGAGCATATGGAGCATATCGTCGCTTATGAGAACACGCATCCGCCGCTTGGCAAAATCATCATCGCCATTGGCATTAAGCTGTTTGGCCTTAATCCATTCGGCTGGCGCATAATGGGCGTGCTGTTCGGCATTGCGATGCTGCCTTTAATGTATGTGTTCGCAAGAAGGCTGTTTAAAAGCAGCGTTTACGCTGGACTCGCCGCAGCATTGTTTGCTGCCGATTTCATGCACTTTACGCAAACGAGAATTGCGACAATCGACGTCTATGGCGTGTTTTTCATTATGCTGATGTTTTATTTCATGCACAAATATAATTCGTTAAATTTTTATCGGGTCAAGCTTAGCGTCACGCTTCTTCCGCTATTTTTGGCAGGCCTGTTTTTTGGCATCGGCGTTGCTTCCAAGTGGATCGTGCTCTATGGCGGCGCCGGTCTCGCGATCATGTTAGCCATTTCCTTATTTGAGCGCTGCAAAGAATATGCGGCCGCAAAGCGCGTGCTGCGAAAAGGCGGCACTCCAACGGATTCAGCATTAAGCATAAACAAGCTGAAGCATATCGTGAACGTATTCCCGCGCTATACGATTATTACGCTCGCTGTATGTCTCGTCTTCTATATCGTTATTCCTCTTGCGATCTACGCTTTATCCTATATTCCGGTGCTGACCGTTATGGATGAAGGGTATACGGTGAAGAGTCTTATTGATTATCAGAAGCATATGTTTAGCTATCACAGCAATCTCGTTTCGACGCATCCATTCTCCTCCTCCTGGTGGGAATGGCCATTCATGAAGCGGCCGGTATGGTACTATTCAGGCGACAACATGGCTGCTGGCATGAAGTCAACGATCGCAGCGATGGGCAATCCACTCATTTGGTGGGCAGGTATTTTTGCGATGGCAGCGACGATCTGGCTCAGCATCAAACGCAGAGACCAAGCGATGTATACGATTTGGATCGCTTTCCTGGCGCAATACGTCCCGTGGATGCTCGTTCCGAGGCTTACGTTCCTCTATCACTATTTTGCAATGGTTCCGTTTATTATTCTGAGCATGGTGTATATGTTTAAAGTAATCGAAGAGAAGCAGCCGAGCTTCAAGTTGGTGCGGAACGTCTTCTTGGCTGCATCCATTTTATTATTTTTTGTTTTTTATCCCGCTCTTTCCGGTATGACCGTGCCAAGCTGGTATGTAGAGCATGTGCTGCGCTGGTTCCCAAGTTGGTTATTTTAAGAAAGGGGCATTCGGATGAACAAATCGGGTGTAAAATACAGCATTATCGTTCCTATGTTTAACGAAGAAGAGGTTATCGAGCATACGTATGAGCGGCTGAAGCTTGTGATGGATTCTGCAGACGAACCGTATGAGCTTATTTTCGTCAATGACGGCAGCAAAGATCGTACGGTTGAATTGGTTTCGATGATTGGCGACTTTGATCCAAATGTCCGTCTCATTAACTTCTCTCGCAACTTCGGGCATCAGATTGCCATTTCGGCAGGCATGGACTATGCGAAAGGAGATGCGATCGTCGTTATTGATGCGGATTTGCAGGACCCGCCAGAAGTTATTCTCGATATGATCGCAAAATGGAAGGAAGGCTTTGAGGTCGTTTACGGCAAACGACTTAAACGCAAGGGAGAGACTGTCTTCAAGAAGCTGACTGCGAAACTTTTTTACCGGACGCTGCGCAGTTTGACGAATGTCGATATTCCCGTTGATACGGGAGACTTTCGGTTGATTGACCGCCAAGTATGCGACGTGCTTCGTAGTTTGAAGGAAAAAAACCGGTTTGTACGGGGGCTGGTCAGCTGGATCGGCTTCCGGCAGACGATGGTCGAATATGAGCGGGAGGAACGGTATGCGGGTGAAACCAAGTATCCGCTTAAGAAAATGATCGCGTTTGCAATTGACGGCATTACCTCGTTCTCCTACAAGCCGCTGAAGATTGCTACCTATATTGGATTTACCTTATCGTTTACGAGTTTTCTGTATTTGCTGGTCGTTATTTTCCAGAGGCTGTTCACGGGCAGCACCATCGCGGGCTGGGCTTCTATCGTTGCAGTTAATCTATTATTTAACGGCATCATTCTTATGCTCCTTGGCATCATTGGCGAATATATCGGACGGATTTATGACGAATCCAAAAATCGGCCGCTCTATATCGTGCGTGAGGTCAAAGGCTTTGCGGATGAGGAAGAAAGCAAAGCTGCGGAAGCAAGGCAAACGGATCGGATGAAAGAGTATGTTTAACGAGGCACGAAAAAAGCTCATCATCCAATTTATAACCTTTAACATCGTTGGCTTGCTAAATACGGCTGTCGACTTCTTGATGTACACCGTCTTGGTTTGGTTTGGCACTTATTATTTGCTTGCTCAGGTTATCGCTTACGGCGCGGGGATGATTAACAGCTTTGTGCTTAACAGCCGATATACGTTTAATAAAGGCGGGAGCGCAGCGGGCGGGACGAAGAAGCTGAGCTTAAGCGTCAGATTTATCGTTTGGAATGGCATTTTACTTGGCATCACGCTGCTTCTTCTTGCAGCCTTAACGCAGTGGTGGGAATGGAATGAGCTTGCTGCAAAGGTAATCGTAACGGCGGTTACGATTATGCTTAATTTTTATGGAAGTAAAAAATGGGTTTTCACATCGAAGGGGACACAGGCCGAGAGCAGCTAGCGGAAGGTGGGGAAAATGAAAAAAATATGGTCCTATTCATTAATCATCGTTGGCATTCTCATACTACTCTATCCAAAAGCAAATGAATGGTATGACAATCGGCAGCAAAATAAGCTGATGGAGGAATGGGAAGAAGCAAGCTTCGATGTAATACCCCAGGAGCAGGCGCAGGAGCAGTATGCGCAACTGACGGATCTTTTTAACGAGGAATCGACAACTTCGACGGCCCAGCCTGCAAGCACACCCACAGAGGCACCTGCAGCGACTCCGACCGTACAGAAAATCGCATCCATCGCAACGCTCAAAATAGACAAAATTAAACTTAAGCTGCCTGTCGTAGAGGGAGCAACTCAGAAAAACTTGAAATCAGCCACTGCGCATTTGAAGGAAACGACAGCAATAGGCAAGGTCGGCAATGCGGCTATCGCCGGTCATCGGATGCGTTCAAAGGGCAGGTTGTTTAATCGACTTGGAGAGATTGAGGTCGGAGACAAAATTGTATTGGAGACGAAGGAACAAACCTATACCTATACGGTATATAAAGTATCGATCGTAGAGCCAACCGACGTGTCCGTTCTGAATTACAATAACAAAGATAAGCTGCTCACCTTAATCACCTGCGACCCTATCGTGAACCCCACTCACCGCTTAATCATTCACGCAAAATTGTAACGGCAGC
Source organism: Paenibacillus sp. Y660 (assembly GCF_057221575.1). Classification (NCBI taxonomy): domain Bacteria; kingdom Bacillati; phylum Bacillota; class Bacilli; order Caryophanales; family Paenibacillaceae; genus Paenibacillus; species Paenibacillus sp. Y660. The sequence goes on from NZ_JBXBBJ010000007.1 coordinate 74,322, forward strand.
AGAGCCCATTTTCGCTACGCAACAGCACCAATGGTATCGCCCCTTCATAGTATAAGTTGACTGTATCCCTTAACCTTGTTAAACCATAAAAACCCGCGCAAGGAGGGGTGACAAACATTGAAGGGTAGCGACCATAAGAGCAAGTTTTTATTGACGCATCGTGAACGCGAGGTATTCGAGCTGTTGGTACAGGACAAGACAACAAGAGATATTGCACAGCAACTATTCATCAGCGAGAAGACCGTCCGCAACCATATTTCTAATGTAATATAATTTGAAGCACACAAGGAAATGTTGTCGTGCTTCTTTTTTATTTGTTAGAAAATATGCTGTATTGTAGGGCTTTTTTGCCCTCTTACAGAAGGGCGGAGAAAAATGACCATGAACGAATTTAATTATGAGGAATTGCTGCTGATGACTAACAAGGAGTTTGCAGACGACATATGTGTTCGTCTTGATGACCAAAAGATGATTCGCGAGGTAATGATCTATCGTCAATATTCAGAAGACAACGGCGCGGTCGATCTGGAGACTATTGGGATGGATGAAGACGCGCCTAGATTTATTGTGGAGTACATGGCGGGGTGGAATGGTGTCCCGCATGCGATGTGGAGGCATGAATTCGAACCTTTAGACGGCAAGCGTTACAGTAGCGTGATAAACGCAGATCAAGTGGCGCGATATAACCAAATGGTGGAGTTGACAAAAAAGAGCAGCGAGGGTTAATTGAACTGCTCTTTTTTTAAAAAATCGATCAATTTTGAGCCTATTTTCTATCTAATCTGATGCATAAACTTCAAACATTCGTTCAGTACTTGCTCATTATTGATTATTACAAGACACAATTTCTTTCGAGTTCTTGTGACTATTTGAAAGAGCATCTTAGCGGCATGGTAGTATGTACCTCCGTTGTAAACAAGTTTTTTTTGATCATAACTAAAAAATTGATCAATAATTGCAATCACAAAATCAAACTCTTGTCCAATCACCTCATGAGCAGTATCTTCGTTTTGTATTAGATATTTGTCTAATGGTTCTTGATAAAATCGTGATGGGGTTAGGTTTATGGCTTTCCATCCTCGTTTAGTTTGAGAAATAATATAATCTTGTGCATCTTCATTTTTTAGAAAGTACTCAATATGTACATTTGTATATACCTGCGATGGGTTTCTTTTGGATAAGTCGAATAAATTCGTAATAAATGATGCAAGTTCCTTATTGGTTCTGATTTTATCAGTAAGCTTATGTATTTCTGTTGCTGAAGACAAAATCAACTTTGGAGCATCACTCATCTCTTCAGTACGATGTAGATATTGTTGAGGATCAAACGAAAAAATATAAGTCGCTTTACTTTGTGAATTCAATTGAATCAAATGATTCAGCTGAGGAATTCTGATTCTCTGGGCTTCATCAATAATAACAACATCGTAATCTTCAAGTTTTATATACTGTAAATTCTTTATTGGCCATATGTCCCATCCAATTTCCATTAGTTTACTGTGTCCATCGTTAAGAATTCCACAATGGATTAATAAAACATTATATGAGTCACTGACATATGATCTTGCAAGATCATATGTTAATAGAGTTTTTCCAGTTCCTGCGGACCCTTGGATTGAAACAATTCTTGGACGGGTAGAGTTTGATAAAATTCTACTTTTTATTTCTTCTTGATGATCTGTAAGAAAGTACTCTCCACTTAAAAAAGATTCAGTTGAATTAAAAGGAGACACTAAATAGTTTGTAGGGTCAAACAGATCATGTAAGTTATCGATTCTTACAACTGATTGTTTTCTTAAGATTGTACTTACCCAATTGCTACTGACCTCCTGAAGATCATCGTTTGAGTCAAGATATAGATACTTACCTTCAGAAGAGATGAAAGTAATATTAAATACTTCTTTTCCAAGAAAACTTAGATAGTATCTGTTCTGTATTAATTGTTTTTGAATCCTGTTCCCTGTATTTTGACGTTTCAGTTCAATATTAATAATATAGTTTTCACCAAACCTTAAGAGATCGAATTGCTTACTAATTTGATTAATTTTAAAACCAACAAAGATATCATTTAAGTATTCGATTCTTTCTGATACATTGAGGATACTCGTGGTTAGGGATTTAATATCCTCTAGCTCACCATCGTTTACTTCTATTGAATAGTTTTTAAGATATAGGTCAAAAACTTCACTCGACAAACTTTCATATGCGTCTACTAAAGATGATAAGTTAATTGGCTCCATTAGATACCTCCTGGTAATATTGTCTTAATTTTACACTATAGTCATATGAAAACGGAAGTAAAAATGAAACTTTAGAACTATATTTTTTGAATAACCTATTTTTTGTCATGCGTCCGCCACCAATAGATAAGAGAGCAAACAAGAGTATCACCCGACACACTCACATACCCATTCCGGCAGTAGGCAGGCTTCGAGCCATAAGGAATCCTAAAATCCGCAAGGGTACCGCAGCGGGCATGCTGCTCTATTTGTTTCTTAAGGTCCTACGTACATCAAATGTAGTTTGTGCAAATGTTGACGGAGGTGATCGGTTATCTCTTCACCTGACGCCCATAATTGCCACGAGAACAAATGTTTGGTGTTCTGCCTCGTAACAGGACACTAAAATACAAAGTCTCTTAAAATGGCATTGTGAGCGTCTGGTGATGTGCGTTCTTTTTCGCTATATCAACCAGCGTGGATTAAGCGACGACTCAGCCAGCTCCGCAGGATCGTTTGGCTGCCGAGATCATGACGAGGAGGATACCTTCGTCATGGTGACACAGCCTGCGGAGTGTTTTAGTAAATGATGCAAAAGAAAGTGCGAGGTTGTAGGTTCGAGTCCGGCAAGGAGTATATTTTTCTTAAGCAATCGAGCATATGGTTTTTGTTATATCATAAAAATACCGCTCGCAATATTTGGGATTGCGAGCGGTAGAGTATTGTTGTGTTAAAAGTTATTACTATAAATGGAATTGATCGCTTCATCCATGCTAGTCAAAACAGTATTGAAGCATTGTGCTATTTCTTCAGGTTTGGCCGCATTAATTCCGTCTTTAACACCTCTTGCTGTGATCCAAGCAATAACGATTTCAGTAGCGAGTTCTTCTTTGGATTTAGACATTTGTATCACCCTTTCGAATTATTTTTTTGATATTCTAATTTTACTAGGAAACATATTCCAACATCAAGTAATATAAACCGAGTTTAAACGACATTAAACGCCAGCGTTTGCACATTCGTTAATGCTCTTTGTATCGATTTTATTATGATTCGAGAATCAGAGGTTTTCAATCTCAATATAATGAGTTTGGATTAATCATTCCTGAAAAGGGTGATATCACAGAAGCACTTAAAGAGTTATTAGTTTCTGAATACTCATAATTCATTAAGCGCCTTCGGGCGCTTTTTCTTTGCGAAAAAAAGTACATCCGAGAGATTAAGAGAGTACGAACGTGTGTTAGGTGTTTTTCTTAAAGAAAACGACTATACTGGCGTTTGACTCCAAAATGTTCCATCGATATAATGACCTTGTTCTTCCTCTCAAGTTACAAAGTTCCTATGCTTTTAATATAATCGCCGTTCTACGGCGTACATTGCATTTAATGCGGAGCGAAGCGTGCCGCATTGATCTGTATCGCATGTTATAATTCAACCAAAGAGCGTTGAATGGAGGTTTGGTTGAATGATTGAATGGAAAGAGTACGACCCGAGTAATCCGCCGCCTAAAGGCGTATACCTCACATTGGACAGTATGAAACGAATAATCACAGCACGTCCTAATGGCACCTGGTGGGAACATGAACGTTTCGATTCTCCAATCCACCGCGTGACACATTACGCACAAATAAATTACCCTGATAGTAGTCGCCCTTAAATGGAGCGGCTTTTTTTATTAAGTAGGGCAGGTAATAGAAGAAAGTCAAAATCTTTAGAACAAGCTATATTACATACATGCTTATATTGGTAAATACTACAAGTCGTCTTTAATTGAGGTGGCTTTTTTTATTGTCATATAGGACCAACGAATATAGAAATTGCATTTGTATCAAAAATTTTGATGTTGTGAATACCAACTCAGCTCAACGAGGTGATAAGTTTGGAAATTAGAATAATACCTATCGATCAGATAAAAAAAGCAGCATACAATCCACGTGTTGATCTCAAATCGGGTGATTTGGAGTACGAAAAGCTTAAGCGATCCATTGATTCATTCGGTTACATTGACCCGATTATTTGGAATGAACGCACAGGCAATATGGTAGGTGGGCACCAACGATTTAAAATTATGGTCAATGAAAAAAATCATACTGAATTAGCTGTTTCAGTGGTGAATCTGGATGATCAACAGGAGAAGCTGCTGAATATTGCCCTGAACAAAGTGTCCGGTAGATGGGATGACGAGGCTCTGGCGCGGCTGATTGTCGAATTGAAAATTGATGAAGAAGATTTGTCGCTGTCGGGATTTGATATCGAGGAAATTGAACAACTCATAGAAAATTTCCAAAAGGATACGGAAATCGATGCACCAGTTACAGAAGACAATTTCGACGTACAGCGTGCACTAGATGATATTCAGGAACCGGAGACGAAGCGTGGTGATGTGTGGCAGCTTGGTCCGCATCTTTTAGTATGCGGAGATGCTACGGATGCAAAAGACGTAGCGTTGTTGATGGAAGGAAAACAAGCATGTTTGATCGTGACGGACCCGCCTTACAACGTGGCGGTGGAGAGTGATTCAGAGCGATTAGCTGCTGACGGACGTAGCTCTATAATGAATGATGACATGCCTGCAGAGGAATTTGCGGGCTTTCTTCATGCCGTTTTCGGGCGGTATGCTGCCATTATGTCTCCAACTGCTGCGATCTACGTCTTTCATCCTTCTTCCTACCAGCGGGAGTTTGAGGATGCCATGAACACGGCCGGCATCGTGGTCCGTTCGCAATGCGTATGGGTAAAGAATGCGGCATCGTTCGGCTGGTCACAGTATCGATGGAAGCATGAGCCAGTGTTCTATTGTCATCTGAAAGGCAAAGCTCCTGCTTGGTATGGGGATCGAAGGCAAACGACAGTATGGCGAGCTGGGCTGCCAGAAGAAATTCCAGAACCGTCTTCGGTTTGGGAAGTGTCCAGAGGAGACGTAACCAAGTACGTCCATCCAACGCAGAAGCCGCTGGAGTTGCTGGCTATCCCGATTGGGAACAGCAGCAAGCGAGGGGATGTGGTAGTCGATTTTTTCGGAGGATCCGGCAGTACTCTGATGACATGCGATCAGCTTGGCCGGACTTGTTACACTTTGGAGCTTGATCCTGTCTTCTGCGACGTCATCAAGCAACGGTATCATTCGGCCACTGGCAATGAGCCGGTACTTATCCGCCGTATAGACCCAACGGCATAATAAAAGGAGGACGCTGTAACGTCCTCCCCCTACAACCGGGTCCCCCCGGCTGAGATAGCGGAGACCACGCGCGTGGATTTCCGTAAACCGCTATCTCGTTTTCCATAATAAAGGAAAGCCGAGGGAATCCACAATGGGAACAAGCCACGAACGCGATGATTTATTGAAATATGAGCTTATGGTGATGGAAGGGATCATAGAATCAAAGTCTAAATATCGTAAGATCATCCAAGCTGGCATAGCTCGCTGGGTGAAAGACTTTCAAGATGGTTTGATTGAAATAAAGACAGTTGATGATCTGAAAAAGCTGATTGAAATTGATATAGAGTTACAAAAAGACGATCTCTAGTGGTTTGAATTCACATCGGGGGGTGGTGGTATGTAATGGCTAAAGAACGTAGCCCGAATCAAGATATTGCTAAGAAGATGTGGATTGATAGTGGTGGTGAGATGAAGCTAAAGGATATCGCCGCCACTTTAGGAATTGGCGACACTCAAATCCGAAAATGGAAATCACAGGGGAAATGGGCAGATGATCTGAATAGTAACGTTACCAATAAACCTAATAGTAACGTTACCAAACGACTAGGCGCTCCTAAAGGTAACAGAAACGCTGTCGGAAATAAAGGCGGAGCTCCAATAGGAAACAACCGAGCACTGGGTAACAAAGGCGGCCACGGCGGTCCACCAGGTAATAAGAAGGCTGTAACAACTGGTGAGCATGAGGCCATTTGGCTGGATACGCTAGAAGAAGATGAGCAGCGGTTGATAACATATGTGGACACCGACCCCGAGTTGCAAACTGATGAGGCTATCATGCTTCTATCGATTCGTGAAAGGCGGATGCTCAATCGCATTAAACTGCTTACAGATGGGCTATCTGAGAAGGAAAGGCGCGTCCTATATGAGTTGAAAACTATAAAAGATGCAAATACGGTCCACGATGAGAAAACGGGAATGACAAAAACTATTCCTTTTTCACGAATTGAAATGGTTGAAAGTCAAATAGAGGAGAAGGAATTCCGCAAACTGGACGACATCCTTGCTTTGGAAGAGGCGTTGACTCGTGTGCAGGATAAAAAACTAAAGGCTATTGATTTAAAACATAAAATATCTGGAGCTGAACAAAAACTTCGAGTAGAGAAGCTCAAAGCCGAAGTGAGAGCCCTTGGAGAGACCGGAGATATATCGCCAGTGCAAATCATTGATGACATCGGAGGCGAGGCTGATGCGCCAGATTAGGCTCTCTGATATCGTAACAGAGATGTTCAAAGACTTCTGGCGGGCTTCTAACTCGCAACGGTTCTTGAGGCATGTCTTAAAGGGTGGACGGGGCTCTGCGAAGTCGACGCACGTGGCGCTCAAAATCATCAAGGATATGATGAAATACAAGGTGACAGCGTTGTGCGTGCGTAAGGTAGCGAATACGCTCAGTGAGTCGGTGTTCGAGCAGCTTAAGGATGCCATAGAGATTCTTGGCGTGGAAGATAAGTGGCGCGTCAAGACGAGTCCGCTGCAGCTCATTTACCTGCCATGGGGGAATAAAATTATATTCCGGGGAGCTGACGATCCAAAGAAAATCAAATCGATCAAAGTCAGTAAGTTTCCGATAGCGATCCTCTGGATAGAAGAATTCGCTGAATTTAAAACAGAAGATGATGTTACGACCATTGAAAACTCTGTGCTACGCGCCGAGCTGAAGGATGGTCTTTTTTATGCCTTTTATTACACATACAATCCGCCAAAGCGTAAGCAAAATTGGACGAACAAGAAATACGACACGAAGGTGGATTTACCGGTCAATACGTTTGTGCATCATTCAACGTATCTTGGCAATCCCCACATATCCAAGAAATTTGCGGAAGAGGCGGAAGAGGTCAAGCGTAAGAATCTACCAAAGTACGAATGGGAGTATCTCGGCAAGGCGATCGGCAGTGGTATTGTTCCGTTCGATAACTTGACGTTTCGGAAAATTACGGATGATGAGATCAAATCGTTCGACAACATCCGGCAGGGCATTGACTGGGGATACGGTACGGACCCCTTATCATTCTTACGCATGCACTACGATAAGACACGCCGGCGTCTGTACATCTTTGACGAGATATATGGTGTCAAGCTCTCCAATCGTAAGGTAGCTGAAATGATCAAGGCCAAGGACTACCACAACGACATGACCATAGCTGATAGCGCTGAACCGAAATCAGTCGATGAGATGAAGGGTTACGGCCTCCGTATTAAGGGAGCGAAGAAAGGCCCGGGATCCGTCGAATATGGCGAGAAGTGGCTGGATGATTTGGAAGAGATCATAATCGACCCTTCACGATGCCCGCACACGGCAAAGGAATACGAGGATATTGACTATAAGGTCGATAAGGACGGCAATGCGCGAGCTGAGCTTGACGATTCAAATAATCACAGCATCGATGCAACGAGGTATGCCTGCGAAGGCGACATGAAGAAACCAGGCGTTTCATTCTAGGGAAGGAGGAAGCCTGTGAATAACGAGATCAAAGAAATAATCGAAGGCAATGCGCCAATGTCTCTCGATCAAATCATCAAGCTCGAGGTAGATGAGTGGATGACATCAGAAGCCAGGCGATGGATGCTGATCGGTGAACGTTACTATCGGGGGAGCACAGATATTTTATACCGCAAGCGTGAGTTTGTAGGGCCGGACGGAAAAAAATTCGTTGATGAAAATTTAGCGAATAACCGGAATGTCCACAACTTCAGTCGTAAACTTGCGGATCAGAAAGTCGGTTATCTGCTCGGCAAACCTTTGAGCGTCCAAGCTAAAAACAAATCCTATGAAAATGCACTGACCGATGTGTTTGATAAATCGATGCTAAGGACAATCAAGAACATTGGCAAAGAAGCAGTGAACAAAGGCATTGGCTGGCTGCATGTCTATTATGACGAGAGCGGCGCTCTGAGCATTAAAAAGATGCGGAGTGAAGAAATACTTCCGATCTGGATGGACGAGGCTCATACCAAGCTACAGGCTGTCATACGCCGGTATGAAGTGATCGTCTACGAGGCGACAACCAAAAAGACAGTCGTGCGTGTTGAGTGGTGGGACATAAACGGCGTGAAGCGATACACCTATGATGGCGGTCTACTGCCCGATCACGAGTCGGGGGCTGAGGGTTCTCATTTTGTGGTTATGGATGGCGAGAAAGAGCAACCGCTCAACTGGGAGCGCGTCCCGTTCATCCCATTCAAATACAACGATGAAGAGCAACCCCTCATCCAGCTTATTAAAACCCTAGTTGATGATTACGACAAACAAGGTTCAAACAACTCCAATAACCTGGAGGATTTGCCCGAGAGCATATATGTCATCAAGAATTATGATGGAACCGATCTTGGGGAATTCCGGAAGAACCTTGCCGGGTACCGCGCTGTAAAGGTTACGGATGACGGCGGCGTCGATACGATTAACCTGCAAATCAATACAGAAGCCTATAAAACGCATCAAGACATGACGCGGAAAAATATTTATGAGTTTGGGCGTGGTGTTGATTCGCAATCCGATCAAATCGGAGACAGCCCAAGCGGCGTGGCCCTGCGCTTCTTATATGCGGATTTGGATATGGACGCCAGTATTATCGAGACAGAGTTCCAAGCGAGCTTAGAGCAGCTCCTGTGGTTTGTGGACACTCATCTGCATAACACTACAGGCGTGGACTATTCAAGCGAATCGGTTGATTTCATCTTTAACCGGGATATGGCTGCTAATGAGGCTGAAATCATTGAGAGTCTTTTAAATAGCACCGGTATCCTATCAAAAGAAACGATAGTCGCGCAGCACCCATACGTCACTGATTTAAACGAGGAGCTCAAGCGAATTGAGGACGAGGAGCAAAAAGCGTTGGCGAGCGCGGACAACTTCCCAGGACTACGGAATGAAGATGGTACAGGCGGTGCAGCGGGCGGAGGTGGGGCTTAATGGAATCCGCATCCTATTGGAGTAAGCGCACGGAGCAGATCGCCAACGGCGTGCATGAGGATGCGGATGCCTACGCTGCGAGATTACGGAGCGAGTACCGCAAAGCGCAAATAAGCATTCAGCGCGATCTTGATGCTTTCTATACGCGGTTTGCCAAGAACAACGAAATCACGTTTTCTGAAGCGCAGAAGGTCCTCACAAGAGGGGAGCTCAGAGATTTCAAGTTGACGCTGCAGGGGTTTCAGGCGCTTGCTGTGAACAATCCTGATGGGCGCTGGACGAAGAAGTTGGACAATGCTTATTTCAAACAGCGAGTGACGCGGCTGGAAGCACTCCTGCTACAAATTGAAAACTCATTGAGGGTACTGAGCGCCGCTGAAACAGAAGGGCTTAAAGCGACTCTGAACAGCGCCTACGTGAACACCTATTACCAGACGCAGTTTATGATCAATCAGGGCATAGGAGTTGCGGTATCGTTGGTGAAGATCGACACGGAATTGGTAGAGAGCATTATCGCTCGTCCTTGGCTCGCCTCCAACTATAGTAAACGGATATGGGGCAACACGGATAAGCTTGTTCAACGGCTACAGACCGACATTGCACAGGCGATCATCCGGGGCGACAGCAATACGAGGCTGGCAAAGCGACTTGAAGAGGACATGGGCGTAAGCTTCCGGCAAGCGGAACGCCTGATTCGGACTGAATCTAGCTTTATCCAGAACGAAGCGAGCTTTGATAGCTACAAGCAAAGCGGAGTCGTAGGTAAGTATCAATATCTAGCGACGCTGGACAGCCGTACAAGCACCGCATGCCGTGGGATGGATAATAAGGTCTTTGATCTAGCCGACAAGCAGATCGGCGTTACCTGGCCGCCGCTGCATGCCAACTGCCGCTCCACGACCGTTCCATACTTCGATGATGATTTCGATCCAGGCGAGCGGATCGCCAAGGATGCGGACGGAAAAACCATTTTTGTTCCATCAGATATGACCTATGACGAGTGGTATAAAAAGCATATAGTCGATGAAATTGGCCTGGACAAGGCTGACCAAAAACAAAAAATGATTAGAAATGAATCCAGCGACCGGAAGTTGCATGAGAAGCATAGAACTCTACTAGGAAAAGATGTTCCGAAAGACTTTAAGTCTTATCAAGAGATGAAGTATAATAATCCTGAGACTTGGGCTTCAACCAAGCGACAATACGATACTTTTGATAAAATCAACAACGGCCAGTACACGGATGAATATAAAAACAAGCTTCGAGATACTTATCGCTATTTTAAGAAAGATGGCAACGAGTTTACTGTACATGCATTAAACAGAACAATAGGCCAGAAGCAAAGTGCAGGGAAAGTAAGCTTCAGCAACGAAAATATTCGCGACATGCTCAAGAAACCAGCTGGTTTCTTGCAGCCAAACGGTCACAAGGTAAGATTCGAAAATGACATCGCGGTAATCCAAGCAGCTGATACGAATGAGATCGTGAGTATCGTTACAAGAAATAAACCTAAAGCAGATTGGACGGAGGTGTAATTGGTGGCGGCAGCAAAATTACTAGCAATGATGAATGATCTTTTAACAGGCACCATAGGCGCGGAGCTATTTTCTTTTAACTTCCCTGTGGTGTTACTCAACGAATCAGATGAGTTAGAAAAGGAAAACAAACCCTTATCCAACTTGTTAAATGAGGATATGCCGGAATATTGCTCATATTTCGAGCCGGATGAACAAGCTCGATCACAATCCGATGAATATCTGGATGAAGCAGAATTTAAAGAGAAGGTAGCCGCAGTTTATGAGCAGGCTTTCAAACTTACTTAAAAGCACTCTCAACCATTATGGTTAAGGTGCTTTTTTTATTATGAGTCGCTAAATAAGCGGCTTTTTATTTTGTCCTGCCACACGACCTTAAACTGGGTAAATCGACCGGACACACCCGGGATAACAAGTGAGGATGATATAAATGGATTGGTTGAAAGATTTGTTAAAGGCGCAAGGCTTGACGGATGAGCAGATTACGGCAATTGTGGGAGGTGTGGAGACGAATTACAAGGGCTACGTCCCCGAACATCGCTTTAAAGAGGTCAACGATGCCAAGAAGGTGGCAGAGGATAGCTTGAAGGATCGCGACAAGCAACTCGAGGAGCTGAAGAAGACTGTTGGCGCCAGCGATGAGCTTAAAAAGCAAATCGAGACGCTGCAGGGTGAGAACAAAGCTGCCAAGGATAAATACGATGCTGATGTGAAGGAACTCCGTTTGAATACCGCCTTGAAGCTCGCGTTGACCGGCCAGACCCACGACCCCGACCTAGTAGCCGGGCTACTGGACAAAACGAAAATCGAACTGGACGACAACGGCAATGTAAAGGCCGGACTCGAAGATCAAGTTAAAGCCCTGCAAACGAGCAAGGCTTTTTTGTTTGTTCAAGAAGACAAAGGCGGCGGACAGTTTCAATTCAAAGGAGCGAAGCCTCCTGAAGGTGGCGGCGGTGCTGGTGGCGGCGGCGGTCAAGTCAACCCGTTCAAAAAGGAGACGTTCAATCTCACCGAACAAGGCAAGATGATTCGGGATAATCCTGAGCTCGCCAAACAAATGATGGCAGCAGCAAAATAAAAACAAGAAAGAAGAGTGATATAAATGCCAGCAACAAGAATTACGAACGTTATCGTTCCCGAAGCATTTAACCCTTATTTGATTAAACGCACTATGGAGCTTTCCGCGCTGGTTCAAGCCGGAATCATCGTTCCAGATTCCCAGCTTGATGATCTCGCGGCAACAGGCGGCACAATCCTTAACATGCCTTTTTGGAATGATCTTACGGGCGAATCGGAAATTTTGAGCGACACTAATCCGCTTGGCGTTAACCACATCACCACAAACAAGGATATGGCCCGCTTGCATGCTCGAGGTAAAGCATGGGGAGCAAATGACCTTGCTAAGGCATTGTCTGGTGACGATCCGTTACGAGCGATTGCTGATTTGGTGGCCGCTTGGTGGAACCGCGACCGCCAGAAGATGCTTTTCTCCACGCTGAAGGGTGTGTTCTCGGCAGCGAGCATGTCCGGTAACCTCAGCGACATCTCGGCTTTGTCCGGCAACGCTGCTGTAATCAGTGCCGCTACGACTGTTGATGCGCAACAAAAGCTTGGAGATGCTGCAGATGGACTTACGGCTTTCTCGATGCACTCGGCAGTATACTCCAAACTGCTGAAAGATCAATTGATTGAGTTTCAGGTAAACCCGACTACAGGAGCTAAATTTGCGACCTATCTCGGAAAAGGTGTTGTAGTCGATGACGGCCATCCAAACGCCGCTGGCGTCTATACAACTTACCTGTACGGACCAGGAGCAATCGGACTCGGTAACGGTGCAGCGCCAGTTCCTACTGAGACGGATCGAGACAGCTTGCAAGGTGACGACATTTTAGTCAATCGTCAGCACTTTATCTTGCATCCACGTGGTGTGAAATGGACAGAGGACAATGTCGCGGGTGTATCGCCTACCAATGCTGAATTGGAAACTGCGAGCAATTGGACTCGCGTATACGAGAACAAAAACATCCGTATTGTTCAGTTCAAGCACAAACTTGCATAGGAGGCTGCCTGTATGAATTTAAAAGAATTGCTAGGGCGTACGACTCCGGTAGGTAAAACTCACGGGATTATCGAGTATCTGGAGACTCAGCAAAAAGGATTGTCTGGAGATATGGTTCTCGCCGTATCTCCAGCGACACTAGGATCGAGCGCCGCAGCAGTGAATGCGGCTATCGGAAGTGCCGCAGGTAAATTTGTTCGCACCGTTACGCTTCGACTGGAAACAGCCACTGGCGAGCTCCACTCGTGGTTCAACGGCACATTTGCAATTGCTGCGGCGAGAACCGGGACTGGCAATATAGCAATCGCTGGCGGCGCCACGAACGCTACATTTGTCGATGGAATCGCAACGATTACCCTTGAATACACAGGGGCATGGGCGGCTACGAACACACAAACCCTGACGGTAACTGGTGGAACAAAATTAGGGTATACGATTGCTAATAAAACAAGCATCGATACCCTTGTGGCATAGGAGGTCATGACCAATGAGTCTGACAGGTTTTAATAGGTCCCGGCGAGCGGCTGCTGAAGCTGCTCGTTTGGCCGTTGAAGAAGCAAAGCGTGAGAATGAAGAAGAAAGTCGGCTGGAAATCCTTCGCGAAAAGGCGTTAGCCCTCGGCATTCCTAATGCTGAGCGGAAAGGTGAGAAACGACTTCTGGAGGAAATCTCAGAGGTTGAAGAGGCGGCACGTATTGCTGCCGAAGAAGCAGAGAAGCTACAGGCGCTTAAAGATGCCGCTGCAGTTCTCGGCATTGACGATTTAGATGGAAAGGATGCCGAAACCCTTCAAAAGGAAATCGACGAGAAGGGCGGCGGCAACAATGGCGATAGCTGATCCGATTGAAGTGCTTGATACGGTGAAATTACGATTTAGTTTGCCAAATGAACTGGATGCGCTGGTAAACTCCTATATTCGGGAGATTGGCCGGCGCATTTGCCATTATTGCAATATCGAAAACATCCCGGATACCCTGACGGATGTTTGGGCCTCGATGGTCATGGATGTGCTGCGCATCGAACAACCGAATGTTCCAGGGATCGCCGAAAATGTTAGCGGTGAATTGAACATCAAGATTGGCGATACATCAGTAACGCCCGCCGCGCGCTCCGGCGAGACGACGGCCATGAATAAATCATCGATTGACGAGCTTGTCGTTAACTATAAGGCCGACCTCCGGCGTTACCGAAAGATTGGGTGGACTCCATGATCAATTATCAGCGCCACAGAGCAGCCTTAGAGCGGTTGTATGAGGATAAATGCACAATTAGTCGCTATGCGGCCGAAAAGGATCCAACGACTAAAGAGACGGTTCAAAAGCTTTCTGAGATATACGCAGATCAACCATGCCGAATCTCTCAAAAGGCAGCAGCTACAAACGGTCAGACGGAGGCGCAGAACGATATTCGCTATGAAACGAAGCTATTTATCTCTCCTGACATCGAAATCAAGCAAGGGGACGAGATCGTCGTCATGCGCGGGACTGTCATCCATAAGTATCAGGCCGGCGAGCCGTTTCCGTACCCGACACATCAAGAAATCAGTATACAGCGAAAGGATCGAGCGTAATGACCGAAAAACCAAACAATGTTATTCGATTGTTCCCCGGTCCTGTTAACGGCTTGATTAACTGGATGGAAAAAAATATCGATGATATTGATCAGTATGTCTCCACATTTGTGATGAAGGATGGTACGACCATGACGGTCTACGATACCTATAGTTACCTCGAAGCGCTTGGAATTGCCGGGATCTCACTGGACACAATTAACACAAATGCTCGTGAAGGTGATTTTGTACCCAAGGAACGAAAATGAGCGCGGGCGGGATGTTCGATATTAGCGCGCTTCAAAAGCTGGTTAAGGATCTGCAGCAGGATATCGATTCAGGTGTCGTTGATCGTTTCATTCGCGAAGTAATCAGCGAGCTTGGCATGCGGACACTGGCGAGAATCAAGCAGCGAACTCCGGTAGGTAACGGGCAGCTCCGTAACTCTTTTCAGATTGGCAGCGTGGATAAAACGACAGCGGGTTATGAGATTGAAATCTTCTCTAACCTTGAATATGCAAGCTTTGTCGAGAACGGCTTCCGTGCTCACTGGGTTCCTGGTCATTGGGTGGGGAATACCTTCGTTTATGAACCAGGCGCCAAGGAAGGCATGCAAGTCGGCAAAAAGGGCGGATGGGTGCAGGGGCGATTCATGGTGAAAATATCCGTGAAAGAAATCGAAGAAATGCTTCCTGATTTTCTAGCCCGCAAGCAGGCACAATTTATCGAGAAACTTATGAACGGGCGGTGATGCCGTGGTGCCAGTTACAGTTAACAGCATAAGAGACGGTGTCATCGCTGCTCTCGACTCTCATTTCCCGGACGTACCAGTTATGGGTGAAGAGATCAAACAAGGCTTAGACGAAGGCATGGACGTCGAGGAGCCTTGTTTTTTTATTAAACTGCTCACCATGAAACAAACGGGGCTTCTGGGTCCGCGCAGTCGGCGGTCGCATACATTCGATATCCATTATTTCGCAGACGACAATAAGAATCGCAGCATGCACGAAATGGCCGAGCAGTTATATGAGCATCTGGAATGGATCGAAGTTGACGGTGTTAAATATCGAGGTACTAGCATGAGTCACGAAATCGTTAACGAGGTGTTACACTTCAATGTCGATTATCGTTTCCATGTTGTGAGGACTCAGGAGCCGGATCCAAACATGCAGACGATGAAACAGGAGGTAGAAGTAAAATATGGTGAAGAATGAACAAACGGTTGACCCGAACGAAGTCGTTGAAGGTCCCAGTAGCTTCCCTAAACGGCGCTGGCTGATATCAGGTCGATTTACACCTCAAGAGCAAGATGCGCTATCTGCGGCGCTTGCAGAGGACAAGGACTACACGTTTGAAGAAGCTAAAGCTGCTTTGAACAAATTTCTCAAAACGGAGGTGTTGTAATTGGCTGGAGGAACATGGGTTACACAGAACAAAGTAAGACCAGGCGTATTTATTAATTTAACTTCAGAACCGCAATCATTAGGTTCGCTCGGGGATCGCGGCGTAGTCACGATGCCGCTTGCATTAACGTGGGGTGAACCAAAGAAGGTTCTCACGATTAATGCCGGAGATGATGTTTCAAAAGTGCTCGGATATCAAATTTCCGATTCACAAATGCTGTTAATCAGGGAGGCACTGAAACGAGCGAAGACCTTGCTACTGTATCGCCTCAACACGGGAACAAAGGCAGCAGTAACGGTCGGTACGCTGGTAGCTACAGCTAAGTGGGGCGGTGTACGCGGGAATAGCTTAAGCATCGTAATCGAAACAAACATCGATAATGCAGCTATGAAGGACGTCAAGACGTTGCTTAATGGAGATGTAGTCGATACACAGGTTGTAACGAATGTTGCCGACCTAGTGTCGAATGATTATGTTGTATTCTCCGGCAGCGCCACATTGACGAATACAGCGGGAGCGCCGCTTGTATCCGGTACTGATGGATCGGTGACAAATCAAGACTACGTTGATTATCTGGCTGCTGTTGAAGTATTTGACTTCAATACGTTGGCGATCCCTAGTACTGACTCTGCTGTAAAAGCTCTTGCACTTGCTTTCGTTAAACGGTTGCGTGAAAGCGAAGGGAAAAAGATTCAGGTTGTACTTGATAATTATCCTGTAGCTAACTACGAAGGAGTAATAAGCGTCAAAAACGGTGTGATTCTTGAGGACGGCACGGTACTCACGGCGGCGCAAGCAACAGCTTGGGTAGCTGGAGCAACAGCTGGTGCTAACGTTAACCAGTCGCTCACCTACGAAGCCTATGACGGCGCTATCGACGTAGCAACGCGCTATACGAACGCGCAGATTATCACCGCGCTGAAAGCTGGGGAATTCGTTTTTACTCCGAACAATGGTAGAGCAGTTGTTGAACAGGACATCAATACGCTTATTACCTACACACCGACTCACGGAAAGCATTTCTCGAAGAACCGAGTTATCCGTGTATTGGATGGCATTGCGATCGATTTCTTAAGAACGTTCAGCACTTTCTATATCGGCAAGGTAAGCAATAACGACACTGGCCGGAATTTGTTGAAAGGCGAATGTATCAAATACCTTGAGCGCATGCAGGCGATAGAAGCAATTCAAAACTTCAGTTCGCAGACAGATATTACGGTCGGAGCTGGAGAAGAGTCCGACGCGGTGCTCATCGCTGCTTATATTCAACCGGTAGACAGTATTGAAAAAATCTATGTAGCCGTAACGGTTAGGCAGGGGGTTGTTGGTTAATGACATTCATGAATCCGGTCGATACGATTTCGGGTAAACAGGCGAAAGCATTCGCTACGATAGCAGGCCGCGTCGAGGAGCTTTTCTATGCAAAATCGCTAGAGTCTACTATCGAGAAAAATAAATCCGATGTTCCTGTGCTTGGTAAGACAAATACGGGTAAGAAAGCAGCGGGGTGGTCAGGATCCGGTACATTAACGGTTTATTACATGACCACTGTATTTCGTGATCTCATGCTGACTTATGTTAAGACCGGCCGAGATTTCTATTTCGATATTCAAGTCGAAAATGAAGACCCGTCTTCCTCGGTCGGCACACAGACCATTATTCTGAAAAACTGTAACCTCGATAGCATTATTGCTGCCAAGTTTGATATTACAAGTGACGATTCGCTCGATGAGGAACTAGCTTTCACGTTTGACGATTACGACATCTTAGGCCGTTTCAATGCGCCTGCACAATAAAAAGGAGGATTTTTCGATATGAGCTTACAAGATTTCCTGAATCAAAACCCGGTGGATGGCGTTACTGATGAGGTTGCAATTTCCGATCGCTTTAAAGACAAAGACGGTAATCTCTATAAATTCAAAATTAAAGCAATGAGCGGCGAAGATTTCAGCTCCATCCAAAAGCGGGCGACCTCGATCGGCAAGCGTAATAAGATCGACTTTGATTCGAAGAGATTTAATGCTGCCGTCATTATCGAGAACACGCTTGAGCCTGATTTTAAAGATGCAGAAAGCATCAAGAAAGTCGGCGTGACAACTCCGGAACAATACCTTAACAAGGTTCTGCTAGCAGGCGAACAAGCGGAGTTATCCACTCAAATCCAACGCTTAAGTGGTTTTGATAAGGATATGAACGAACTGGTTGAAGAGGCAAAAAACTAATAGAGGAGGGCGATCCTGAGGCTAACTATGCTTATTACGCCCTCCATAAATTGCGCATATTGCCAAATCAGTTTATGGCTCTCTCGCGTGAAGAGAGGGCCTTTGTGATGGCAGCAATTGATATAAGAGCCAAAGCAGATAAAACGGCAAATAAATAACTGTCTCTTCTTGGCGTAATTTGGTAGAATGTAGGTAAATTACACTAAGAAGGGGCTGTTGTATTGAGAATTTTAATAGCAATCACAGTAATTGTACTAATTTTAATAGGTTGTTCGTCTACCGAAACTACTGGTAAATCAGAAAACGTTGCAACGAATGTGCCTAAAGAAGAATCCAGCAAATCCAATCCTTTAGTGGATAATGAGTACAAAACAGAATATAAATACGATGTAATCAAATACACTCCTGGAAGTCGTCACTATTACGTGCAACAGTTGGAAGGAGAGGTCACTCTCGAATCTGCTGATAGCATCGTAAAAGAACTGTACTCGAAAGAGGCATATGCTGATAACGGTGGCACGATTGGCAATGTCATTATCTACGATAACAAAGTGAAACTAACAAAAGGCGAAAGTCCTGCTTTTGAAATCGAAGAAAAAGCAGAGTATGATTCGCGCAGTACGGTAATTAATTTCGATGGTGAAAAACATCCTTTCGAACCCGCTTATAAATAATCAAAATTTGAAACGCCCATTGAGGGCGTTTTTTTATTTGTCTAGGGAGGAGGTAATTAAAATAGCGACAGTGAGCTCAACCTTGGGCATATATGATAGGTTTACCCAGCCTTTGCAACGAATGGTCAATAAGTTAAGCGCCGCTACAATCGCAGCAGAACGACTGAAGCGAGTTGTTGAGGCTCCGATGTACATGTCGCTTAATACAGCGAGGGTAGAGAGTGGGTTGACTGCGCTGCGGGCACGTATAGCTAGCAGCGGCGGCACCTCAGCAATGGAAGTTGTGCTAAATGTTGGTGACATATCTCAGAAAATCGCACAGATACAGCAACGCATTCGATCAGGACTTACGTCCGCAGCTATAGATGTGACAATCGACGGCGGCAGCGCTGTGGCCCAGGCTTATTCATTACGCTCAAGGTTAGAACGAATACTTGCATTGCCTATCCGCGTAACGATGGATACGTCATCGGTATTATCCGACGTCAGTACGCTAAGAACACGAATTCTGGCGCAGATCGGGAATATCGAGGCCCATATTCGGGTTACGTTGCCAACAACATTAACGGATATGCTGACAGATTTACGCAGGCTTGTATTGCTTCTCACGAGAGCGATAAGGAGACTAAGACAGTCACTTAACCCGCCGCCTATTCCTCCGGTTCCGCCACCGCCACCTATACCACCTTTACCTCCAAGTGGAGGCGCAGGCGGATCGGGCGGCCTGCTGAGCAACCTCAAAGGAATAGCTGCTGCATATATATCTATTGCAGGAGCGCAAAAACTTGTTAGCGCAACGATAGGCGGAGCGATGCAGCAGCAAAAAATGATGGATATGTTTATTGCCCGTACGGGTGACGCAGAAGTCGGTACTGCGATGTTTGATAAATTTAAAGCAGAAGCCCTAGCTGCTGGTCAGGATGTTAACGAAGCTTTGAAAGGTACTCTTTCATTCTTCTCGACAACACAAAATTCGGATCAATTAAGTCAACTAAACAACCTGGCATCTCGTATGGCCGCCTTCGACAGTGCTGGTAATGGGATTGAGGGTGCTGCATTTGCTTTGAAGGAAGCTATGTCAGGAGATATCGTTTCACTGGCCGAACGCTTCAATATGTCTAAGTCAGATATCCGAGGATTTAAAATTGATGAACTCGGTAAGGCTGGGGATATGGACGGGTTTATTAAAGCTTTTGACATGTTGCTCGAGAAACAAAAGATGGGACAAGCGGCTTTCGATACGATGATGGCTAGCCCAGCGAAGCAAGCTGAAACGCTCGGAAATAACATTAAGTCAATGATGGCTGACGCGGGCGGCGCGGCTGTAGAAGCATTGCTACCATTGATCTCCATGCTTAACCAAGCTTTTCAGGATGGAAAGTTCCAGCCGTTTTTTAATGGGTTGAGCACAGGACTTGCGTGGGTTACGGGTCATGTCGTTAATCTCGTTAACAACGCATTCTGGTTGTATGGCGTGATAATTGATAATTGGTCAACAATTGGGCCTATTATCTGGGGAATCGTTTGGGCTCTCGGGGCTTGGACAACAGGCTTGGCGCTTGCAGCTATAAGACAACAATATCTAGCCCTCACGACAGGAACAAGCACGGCAGCAATCTTCCTTCAAACGCTCGCTACCTCTGGTCTAAGAGCAGCGTGGGTAGGTTTAAACGCGACAATGAAAGCGAACGTGTTTATTCTCATCGCATCGTTGATTATTGGATTGATCGCATGGCTTATAAACCTATGGAAAACGAATGATGCTTTTGCTGCTGGATTCATGAGGGTTTGGAATTCGATCCTTAATTTCTTCGACAGAGTACCGGCATACTTTTGGCAATTGGTAGAATGGATCATGCAGGCTTTCGTTTGGTGGGCTGGATCGATCGGGAAAATATATGACACGGTTATTAATGGAATCCTAGACGGCATCAATAAAGTGCTTGAGCTCATAAATTCCTTAACCGGTTCATCGTATGAAATTCAAGCAAAGTTTAATTTTGAAGACATTGCTGAGAAAGCATTAGAGTTTGCAGGTGTTAAAAAGGATGCTGCTTATGCAAGGGCAGCGTCAAATGCAGCGGAGCGCGAGCAGGGCGTTGTTAAAATGCTTGACGATCGCGCTAGATCGCGGGCGGAGAAGGAAGCTGCTAAAGGAACAAAAACCAATAGTAGCGCATCTCTTGAAAAATGGAACGCAGGAGCATCGAAGCCGATAGGTGACATCGACAAGGTTGGCGAGGTAGGCAAGATCAAAGACACGGTCGATATATCCAGTGAGGACCTGAAGACGATGCGGGAGCTTGCGGAAATGAAGAACATTCAAAATTTCGTTTCTCTTACGCCGAGTTTTAACTATACGCATACTGGCGATGTTCGTAATGATTCAGATATTCGTAAAATTATAACCGAGGTAAAAGTTTACATGGAAGAGGAAATGTCATCTTCTGCTAAGGGGATATACGAATGATAAAATACGAAATATGGCTCAGTTTCAATAACAAAGAGGACGAGTTTCAATTGCCAGTGAATCCCGGGAAGATAGAGATATCAGACGGGACTAACAGCAAAACGTATGATGTTATAGGGCTAGGTGAAATTAGCGTCCTCCATGGCAAGAAATTATCTGAGGTAACGTTTAGTGGTTTCTTTCCCTCTCTGTCAGCCCGTACGTATAAGGTTGGAGCTGTGACGATCGATCCTTTCGTAATAGCAGATAAACAACTGGAGCCAAAAGCATATGTCGAATACATCGAAAAATGGATGGG
Source organism: Paenibacillus sp. Y660 (assembly GCF_057221575.1). Lineage (NCBI taxonomy): Bacteria > Bacillati > Bacillota > Bacilli > Caryophanales > Paenibacillaceae > Paenibacillus > Paenibacillus sp. Y660. Next base: position 95,885 of record NZ_JBXBBJ010000007.1, read on the forward strand.
GACTAAGCGCCCTATCCGTTTTATTTTTAATGGGGGCAGCTTTGGGATTAATATGGCTGCTTCGATTGAAGCATTTGATTGGAGCGAGGTTGCTGGTAGCGGAGGAGATATCGAATACTCAATTACATTAAGACAGTACATTTTCTTCGGCCCCAAAAAAATGAAAATAAGTCCTGCTACTGCAACTGACATAGCGACAATGGTTGATAACAGCAAGGAAAGAGCAAATGAAAAACAATCTCCCAAGACGTATACGATTCGTGCCGGAGACACTCTTTGGAAAGTAGCGAAATCGCAGCTCGGGAACGGTTCTCGTTGGAAGGAGATTCAAACGCTGAACAAGATCCCCGATGCGAAATTGAAAAGTTTATCGATTGGTATGGTGGTAAAGTTACCAGCAACGAAAGGGGCTGCTTCAAATGCTTGAGATGCAGCTCGATAATAAGGATGGGAACGTTTGGAATATAGCAAATATCGTAACAAGAATCACCTGGTCAACCTATCGCATTGGTAAAGCTTCTAAATTGGTGTTCAAATATCTTAATTCCGATGGGTCCAATTTCAAAGTCAAGAATGGAGACATTGTCCGATGCATAGCCGATGGGGTCAAAATCTTTTACGGATATGTATTCAGTTGCGATGGTGGATCCAATGTGGAACGAACAATAACTTGTTATGACCAAACGAGATATTTGATGAATAAGGACACCTACGTCATGGTTAACGTGACTGCTACTGATGTTATTAAAAGAATCGCATCGGACTTCAAACTTAAGACGGGTAAGCTAGAGAACACAGGGTATATCATACCAAAGCTGCTCGTGGATGGTCAGAGTCTGATGGATATTATTTGGAAGAGTCTGACCTTAACGCTTAAAAACTCTGGTCTGAATTACATTTTATACGATGATTTTGGGGAGCTCGTCATTAAAGATATTGAATCGATGATCGTGGATTTCTATATTGGAAATGGCAGTTTATTGACTGCGTATGATTTCAAACAGTCCATTGACTCCGATACGTATAACGTAATCAAGCTCTATAAAGATAATAAAGAAACAGGAAAACGTGAAAACTACGTTGCCCAAGACAGCAATAACATTTCTAGATGGGGTCAACTGCAGCTTTATCAAAGTGTTGATGAAAGTATGAACGATGCGCAAATAAATCAGCTTCTCAATACCCTATCATTGATTAAAAATCGGGAAACAAAATCTATGAATGTGGATGCGATCGGAGATTTCCGTTTGCGTGCAGGTAGTTACGTTTCGCTGGTTATTCCAGAGCATGGGATTAATCAGCCTTTTTTAATTGATGAATGCTCGCATGATTATGACGGATCTGGCGAACATACAATGAGTCTCGAACTGAAGGTGATATAAATGACTTTAGTGGACACTATTAAAAGAGCTGCCCTAGATGCATTGGATGCAAGTCGTCCGGTGCATTTTTTGTTTGGCGAGATTGTTACCGTCGATCCACTTAGTGTAAGGGTGGATCAACGTTTAACATTAACTTCTGATTTTTTGATTACGACCTCCGCCACCGAAGAACTTAAACTTGTTATTGGCATGACGGAATATATAATCCGTCCAGGGCTAACGCCGGGCGACAAGGTCCTCATGGCGCGGGTACAAGGCGGTCAACAGTTCATAGTGATTGATAGGGTGGTGGACTCATGATTCCAACAGGTGCAGAGCTCGCAAATACGCCCGTAGAGTTCGAGCAACAACCGTCCATGACTTACAGGCTGGATTTGGAGAACGGGCGCGTGCTGGGCAATGTGGACGGCTTAGAAGCGGTTAAGCAAGCAGTGTACAAGATATTACAGTCAGCTCGCTATCAACATGACATTTACTCTTTTGACTATGGACATGAATTAACGCCGCTATTAGGCCGCAGTCCGCTGTATGTGCAGTCCGAGATAACGCGCTTAATAACCGAGGGGCTAACGCAAGACGACCGTATACAGGCCGTTGAGAACGTTAGAATAAGCACCTCGGATGACAGTATGAAAGTAAACTTTACTGTGGTCAGCTCATTTGGCAATTTTGATGCGGTGCAGGAGGTGAACTAATTGTACGAAAGCTATACGTACGAGTTTATATTAGGTCGAATGCTGGACCGTGTATCCAATAATATTGATAAAAGGGAAGGCAGCATTATATATGACGCATGCGCCCCTGCAGCTGCCGAACTTGCTCAAATGTACATTGAGTTGGATCTGAATACTAATCTCTCCTTTGCTGACACTGCGACGGGCGAATACCTATCAAGGAAGACGATGGAGTTTGGGATTAATCGCGACTTATCAACCTATGCAGTCAGGCGTGGGGAATTTCGCGATAGTAACAATGCTTTAATCGATGTGCCGATTAACAGCAGGTTCGGCATCGATGTTTTGACTTATGTGGTGACGAGCAAGATTTCATTGGGTGTTTTTACATTGACTTGTGAAACCAAGGGGATAATCGGAAACCAGCGATTTGGAACATTGTTACCAATCAACTATGTTCCCGGGCTTGTAAGAGCTGAATTAACGGATGTACTTGTTCCTGGTGAGGAAGAAGAGAGCGATGATATTTTAAGAACGCGATACTATTCCCGAATTCAAAGTCCGGGTTTAAGCGGAAATATAGCTGATTATAAAAAGTGGGCAATGTCTATCGAGGGAGTAGGCAATGTACAAATTCATCCTTTGTTCAACGGTCCTGGAACGGTCAAAGTCGTAATAGTTAACAGCGAAGGACTACCGGCGAGCGCGCTGCTTGTAAGTAATGTGCAGGAATTCATTAACCCTTTATCCGGAACTACAGGCGAAGGCGTAGCGCCTATTGGTGCACTTGTGACAGTCGCGTCCGCCACAGGCGTTGCAATATCCGTGAGCGCAACGGTAGTGTTATCCGGATCAGCGACGATTGCTCAAGTGAATGCTTCATTTTTGGCTACATTGAAAACTTACTTAAAGAGCATCGCATTCGCTACTGATCCTGCGCCTAAATATGTAAGGATCGGATCTCTGTTATTAGACACTCCGGGGGTGTTGGACTTCTCTGAATTACTGGTTAATGGAGGAGTGACTAATATCGCGATTACACCGGGACAAGTGGCGATCGCGGGGGTGGTGACCTTGAATGGATGATGTCACAAGCCCCATGGGCCTGAAACTACTCGATCATCTCCCGGATTACTATGAGGAAATACAGGACTTTCGTGTGATCTCTCAGACGGACGGGGAAGAATTGGACGGATTGGGCGCTTTTATAGTCGACGCTCTAGAGCAACGTTTTATTGATACAGCAACATGGAGTTCAGCTCGTTGGGAAAAGATGTTGAATATTCCTACGGATGCCTTGAAACCTTACGATCAGCGCCGCAGCGTAATTAAGTCTAAGCTGCGCGGTGTTGGCACTGTAACGCCTTCTTTGATTAAGAGTATAGCGGAAGCATATTCGAATGGTGACGTAGAGGTTACGGAGTATAACCGTAATTACTTCCGCCGCAATTTCGAAACTTGGACGATGCACGCGAACGCAGTTGTAATCGGTGACTACGAACTGCGGTTAACTGCGACTGCTGCGGACCAAATAAGTACGTTCGATAGAGCACTTGTGCCTGGTGAACAATATACGTTTTTCATCGAATGCAACGAAGGCACTGTCTGGATTGATTCGTATAACAGCGGCGGGATTAAAACGTCACTCGATGGCTTAACATGGGGCTCCGTAGAGACGTACACGTGGGATGAAATCGAACCGCTAACGTTCAACGAATTGTCCGCGAGTCTTAGTGGAGTTGGTGGAGCTAAATCGTTCGTCGTGCCCGCTGATAGCGCATATGTACGTATTTCCTACGTCAGCTTAGAGAACGCAGCTTCCGGAGTTTATACGTTTAAAAACTCGATGCTAATACGCGGAGCAGCGACAGCGTTACCGCGCAAATTCGAACCGTACAAACCGAATTGGGTAGGCATCATCTTCGTAAGCTCGCGCGGAGTACCTGCGAATATTACCGACGTTCAAACGGCTATACGCGAGATCATTCCGGCACACATTGCGATTGATTATACGTTTTTGTATACATTAATCAGCGAATTAGCGGGATCAACGTTCGGCGGAATAGAAGTAGCGGCACTGACATTTGGCGAATTAGAAACGTGGGAGGTTGCGTAATTGTCGACGAATAAAACACCGAATTTACTGCTTAACGACTGGGCGGGACCCGACCGTGTTATACGCGAAGAGATAAACGAGAATTTCCGTAAGGTTGACGAGGTAGTAGGTGGTCATACTGCGCAGTTGGCGTATATTGCTTCACGGGAAGTGCTCATCGAAAGATATCCGAGATTGGGAAGCGAAACGGATGACACCGCACGAATTCAACGAGCGATAGATGATGCTCCAGAATATTCAACGTTAGCCTTTGATCCATCGGTTACTTATTCTTTCACCAATATCGTTTCGACCAAATCGTTAGACTTGAATTTCAATGGCGCAATCGTAACGGTAGATCCGACAGGCGCGGGGCTAAGCGGAACCCCCGCAATCTGGTTTAAAGGCGCATTGGGTACGCAGTATAACCTCACATCAACCGTAAACGAAAAAGATATTTCCATTACATTGCCTGCAGGAGTCGGAGCTAACTTTTCGAAAAACGATTACATTATTCTAGGTGATAGCAAAGTAATTGCTTCTTGGAATGGAGAAGGTTTTCCTTACACTGGCCGTTATGAAATCAACTTAATTACGAATGTAAGCGGAGATACCATTTCACTGGCGAGACCTGCTGAATGGACGTACGACACTACCCCTTTTGTTCGAAAAATAACAACTTTATTGAAACAACCCAGTGTGCGAAATGGCACGATTACAGAAGTTGACCCTGGCGGCACCTCACCCGGAGCGGATGCAGGAGCAAATCACCTGATTCAATATCAGTATTGTTTGATGCCACAAGTGGAGCGCTGTGTGTTTGATAAATGGCAGCTCCATGCAATCAATTTCCATAGATGCATCGAGCCTTTAGCTGAGCGCATTGAAGCTAATTACCCGTACAGACCTGCTCAGGGTGGACACGGATATGTCGTTAAGTTTGATAACTGCTTAGGCGGCAGAGCCCAACATAGCGTAGCAAGATATGCTCGTCACCTTGTTGACTGGGCTAGGTCTTATGATGGTATTTCCGAAGGGAACTTAAGCTACCATCCATATGGCGTATCGTATTACATGCATGGACTCGGATCTAAGCGGGCGAAAAGTATTAATGATAAGGTCATTAGTACAACCAGTGCCTCTGAAGGTTGGGCAATGGGTAATCCTTCATTTAGCGGAGACTATGGGTTCACTATTGAGAACCCTGTATTCCGTGGAGAGTCGTTAGCAATTGGGATGAAGACCTACAGTGAAGATATGGTTGTTATTAATCCAGATATTAAGACTAATAACAAATATGCTATTGCCGTATCTCGTGGAGCCAAAAACTTTACCCTAGAAGGTGGAGTTATTGAAAACTATAAACTTGCGCCGGGTACGAACTTCTATGCTGTTCTTGTTAGAGCAAATGCAAACGATGATGATCCAGCAATCGCTAATCCAGTTAATGCCACTGTACGCAGGACAAAGATTAGAGGCAATGCTATCGTATACCTTGACGCGGGAGGAACTATCATTGCTGACGATCTTGATATAGACGTAACAATCACGCCTAATGGTGGATTAGCTGGAGCATTGAGACTCTCCGTAAATGTCGCGGCAGCAGACGTCTATGTCCGCAGAAACACTATCAGAGGATCATTCGATAGAGGTGTATATATATCTACTGCGCCAACTCGTTTTTATCGTGTTGAAGAAAACGATGTAACTGGACAAGGAACCACAGGCTACCAGATCAGGGCTGCAAGTAACCTCAGATTTCAAAACAACACAACAATTGATAACGCCGCAACAAGCATCGCATTCTCTGGCGATATTGCAGCTGCAAAAACTGCTGGAGCGATTGTCAAAAATAACAGACCAAGTACGTATGATGCATAAATTGTTGATCATTCGGATCACACTACGCAACAAAACGCTAAGCCTTCGGATTCTCTCCGTTGGCTTTTTCGCATTTTAAACGTAAAGGAGCTTACGCAATGATAACGTTACCCAGCGGCATCAAAAAATACGAAGCGACCGATGACGCAACGGTCGACAACTTTAACGTTAACGCGGATTTGCTTGACGCGAAAATAACGAAGCTCGACGGGATCGCAGCAGGCGCTACTGCTTATACTCACCCAGCTAATCATCCACCTTCCATTATTGCTCAAGATGCGAGTAATCGCTTTGTAACGGATGCGGAAAAAGTTAATTGGAATTCGGCATTTTTGACGGCAAAGACTCAAGTACTAACCCCTGCCACAAACTTAAACACTGTAGTAAATACTGGTCGATACTACGCTGACACGCCGACAAACGCGCCTGTTACGGGTGCGTACTTTTATTTAGAGGTAGTCAACAGCAGCGCCACAACGAGCGCTTATTGCACACAAACGGCCTATGCTTTAGGCGATAACCGCGTATGGACTCGCCGGAATAATAACGGCACTTGGCTGGCTTGGACTCAAGTTAGTAAGGAGATGATAAATACATCCGGCAACGCTGACTCTCTAATAGTAGACGGTTGGTATCACATTGGAAGCGGCACAAATGTACCTATAGCGGGGGCGAATTTCTTTATACAGGTTTCAAGGTATCCACTAGGAGCGTATACGGTTCAAATAGCGTATTCTCCAGAGGACAACAGAATTTGGACGAGAAGACAAGTTAGCAGCGTATGGCTACCTTGGAGACAAGTCAGTAACGAGACGCAGATGCCCGCAGCTGGGACTAACCTTGATACTCTTATATACAACGGTAAATACAATATAAATAACGGCGTTAATTTACCCACAGACTTCCCGAGCGACTGGTGCTATTTAGACGTTATGAAATATACACAATCAGATGTCTATTGTACTCAGACCATAAGTGATTTTTATTCCAATAAAACATGGAATCGTCGCCTTGTTGGCGGAGTATGGACGCCTTGGTTAGTAAATGCTCCTGATTTTGCGGATTTTAGAAATCGTGTTAATGTAACAGCCGCAGGAACTGCTATAAGCGAGTCCAATTTCGTTAATGGGGCGGTAGTAGGAAGATACCTTTACATGTTAGGCTATACAGCTGACGGATGGGATAAACCGCTTTGGAGATGGGATATACAAACAAACACCGTAACTCAATTAGCGACCGCTCCAAATACTTCGGCTTCTGGCGTCCGTTTGAGTAGCAACTCAAATCAAATTTCCTCGGATGGAACCTATATATACGTAGCGGGCAGGAAAGGAGTAGATTTTGATACTGGCTATCTTTATAGATACCATATTGCCACAAATACGTGGTCATTATTAGCATCTATTCCGTACGCCCTTAGTTGGGCGGGTGGCGCTATTTCACATTGTCACGTTATAGGTAACTACATTGTTTGGGGCAGTAACTACGGAGGAACTATCAATTGGTGTGCATATTTCCGAGTCGATAAAAATACTGGTGCTATTGTTACTGTGGACGGCCTGACAGGTGCGGGAGGTTCGGGCATGGAGCCAGAGGAATCGTTCACTTGGAATAACACCTTTTTTATGTCTGTGTCGGATGGCTACGGTCATTGCTGGGTCGATATAAGCAACATGACTACGAATTTCGGTTCAAACGCCAACCAGGGGCCACAAAAACTTACCGCCACTTTTGAAACAGCTAAGGGAGCTAGGTATAATTTCTTTAGCAAACTTTATGGACCATCCTTTATGTTGTATAACGCGGGGTACAAGTCTGCAGGACTTCTCAATAAAGGCGTCGAGTATCCTTTGCTCGAAATGACTGCGGCACATTATTGCCAATACTTCCCTGACTACGGTAAGATAGTAGATTTTTTTGGACCAACTAAATACATACCCGATTTACTAGGGTTGTGAGGAGGAAGCTATGAGATACGAAGTTTACGAAGTTGATGACGGTTGGGGTTTTAGAATCTTTAACTCCAATGACGACAAGATTCTCGATCAGCCGTTTGACTCGCAATCGGAAGGTCTACAGCCGTATACAGAAGAAGGGGCTACAACTGCGGCTGAATCATTTTTGTCTTCTTTTGTAGAAGCTCCAATTCCTGAGTACTTGCCGGCAAAGACTCCAGAACAACTGGAGATCGAAACGCTCGAAGCAGAGAACGCCGAGTTATGGTATGACACGATGCTTAAGGATGCAAGGATATCTGAGCACGACACGGATATTGCGGATATATGGTACACGATCATGACCGGAGGTGCTAGTGCATGAGTGCATGGTTTGATAGGATAAAGAGATTTTATGATCGCAATCTATGGAGCTTGGAGCAAGTAAAAGATGGCGTTCGGACGAACACAATCACAGCGGCAGAGTACCAATTGATAACAGGTGAAGAATATGAGGCTTCCGCTTAAGCGGGGCCTTTTAATTTGGGGAGGCTAACGATGAATCAATTAAAGGAGTATTTCGCAAACATTGTCACGGCAGCTTTTGGCTCTAATGGCAAAGAATCAGTGGTCGGAGTTTTCGCCGCTGTTGTTGGCGTAATAGGCACGTTACTAGGTGGGTGGGATAAAGGGATGATGCTGCTTATTGGCCTTATGGCTGTTGATTATATAACAGGGCTGCTAGGCGCTATCAAAACAAAAACGGTTAATAGTGACACTATGTACTGGGGCGGCATTCGAAAGATTGTTGTCTTATTTGTTATCGCTCTTGCCTATGGAATTGACGGCTGGATGCACCCTGACGCGCCTATATTCCGAACGATAGCGATTTGCTTTTATGTTGGTCGCGAGGGCTTATCTGTTATCGAGAACCTGGGTACGTTGAATGTTTTTGTACCTCAAAAGATTAGGGACGTATTGCAGCAGCTAAACGATAAGGGGGAGGGTAAGAATGGCTAATTGGACTTATGATGATTCGTACCGCTTGACAAGCCCATTCGGTATGCGAATGCATCCTGTACTTCACGTTAACAAGTTTCACCGCGGCGTCGATTTGGTGGTCACTCCCGGCAATGGTCCACTACACGCTTTTGTAGCCGGCACAGTCATGTATGCAAAGCAAGGCGTACCTGGTATTGGAATACCAGCAGAGATGGGTATTGTCGTAGCAATCAAAGACGATAAGGGTTTTCTGCACTTATACGCCCATCTCAGCGCCGCTGTTGTTAAGGCAGGACAAACGGTAGAACGCGGGCAGATGATTGGCAGGCAGGGCACCACGGGCGCGAGCACGGGCAATCATTTGCACTACGAGATTCGTAAAGCAGCATCTCCTAGCTTTGGCTGGACGTCTACAGAGGTTGGAGTCGTTGAGCCTACAAAATATCTGCAAGAATATTACAAAGCAGCAGCGCCGGTTGTGCCTGTTAAGGAAGAGGTGAAACCGAAGATGAAAGCGGAAGATGCAAACAAGATCATTGGATATCTTAAAGCAGCTTATGGAACAACTGAAAATAAAGAAGCTCGAGCGGAGTTTAAACGCCTGGCGAATGAGCTGCGGGCAGCAAGTGGGCAGCCAAAACAATAAAATACTTGTCTGAGTTGGAACGATATGGTATATTCTTATCAAATCCGAAAGCATCGGTCGCCGTGGGAAAGCATCCCATAGCAAAATAAAGCCCCTGACCTTTATTGGTCTGGGGCTTTTTTTAGTTTACGGCATCAAATGTTTTATAGTCTCGTATTTCCAAAAACCTTTACCGTCAAAGTCTGGTAGAGTCCCGCGTTTTAAACGATCCCCTATAGCGCCTCTCGTCACACCTAATAACCTCGCTAAATCTGACTGCGTATATTTGTTCGGCTCTATATCAAAAGGTCTGTATGCGCGCCCTGTAGGGCTCAATAGTGTGTCACCCTCGACTCGCCATCCTTGCCAAGAGTCTGTACCCGTCCAATTATTCATCTGTCGATCCCTCCAAGTATGGCTTGTGATAGATTCCCTCGGCCTTTTGCCGGGCTGCCGCTGCTTCCTTTTTTGATTCAAAAACCCCAAGATAATGCCGCTTGCCCTTAACAGTAATATTAGCCATATATTTGATACGTCCTTTTTTACCTCTATACTCGGATACGCCTTTTGTTCCTGTTTTATTATTGGTCTGTATTTTTTGCCGGAGCAGCGGAACAAAGACGCCATCAACCATCATATTCTCGTTGTTATAATCGGTCAACGATTTAGCTTGTTCAACATTCGCACAGCCACAGGAGCTTGTGTTTCTACTTATTAATTCTCGCGCAGGAACAGATGTCACATTTTCACATTGGCACTGGCAGACCCACATTGCACTGCCATGATCCAACTTGTCACCGTCCCTGTGCAGTGCCTTCAGTCTCCCGAACACTTGATCCGTCAAGTCTTTGGCTTTAGGCTTTAAGATCATCTCTAGGCCTAAACAACCACAGGAGCGCGTATGCCCATCATACAGTTTGTATAGGTTTACTACCGTCTCATTTTTGCAATCACATCTGCAAAGGACGTGCCTTCGTCCGCCTTTCTTTTCTACTTCTCGTATGACCTCAAGTCTGTCGAATTTCTGACCAGGGAAAACTGTTTTCTTCGGATTCCTACCCATTCTATCCCTCCTGCGGGGTGGGGGCAAAAGCCCCCTGATCGTTATTCAATAATTCCTTGCACCCATGCGCCGCGAATCCGAATTTCGTTATCATCTAAGTGGTGATCCTTGTTCAAACTCCTGCCCGCGATCAAAATCGTTTGTCCGCCAAAATCACCGTAACCAATTAAATTAAACTCAGCAATAGTAGTTGCGATTCGATCTGCTAATTCTTCTGCAGAGTCGCAATCTATATCAATCCCAACGCCGCAAGTGCCGCCAGCGAGTTCGCCAGTCGTAAAATAAGTGGAGCAGTCATTTTCAAAGTCCCACTCATAGCTCTCGCGGCACTCATCATCAACTCTGTAATTTTCGTCTTTTCTAGTAGCTCGGATAGCTAGGAACCATTTATTCTCAAAAACTTCTTTTGCTATTTCCAAGTATTTCATTTCAACCGCCCCTTTAGCTATCGTCCCTTGCTCCGATATAAATATACCACCACTGTACAATATTGTATAGGGGAACGAATGCGAACGTGTTGTAAAATAAAAGCCCCTGACCATTATGGTTAGGAGCAATATGTTTACTCTTTGATTGGTGTATCTTTGTTAATACAAACAGGACCCTTTGTAAGAGTGGTAACATGGACCTCGTTTGAGGTAATATAATGCATCGTATTACACGAATCCCGTATCACTAAATAATTTTCTTTCTGAAATATTCTTGTTCCTTCAATCTGGCCTATATCTTTGTTAAAAGTATATACTACAGATACATAATCCATATTGAATTGTGATAAACTCTTTCCGAAATTTCCCCATTGATAGAATAGATGTGTTGTTGATACAAAGAAAATGCCGAAAAACACTATAATTGCTAAGACGATGGGAAACAAGTTGATTAGAGAACCCTCGGGAATTCTTCTGTACCATTTAAAAATTGGGTACAAAAATAATATGAAAATTATAATAGTAAAATGTGCAATTGTTAGTGAATATAGTACCTCACTATAAAAATAATCATAATTCAAAATGGTGGTTTTTATCAATAATGTATCGTTATTAATGATTGATTTTAGGTAGTTTTCAAACATAACAGGTTCTTTTGATTGATAAAGCATTATGTATGGAACATAAGGCGAGAATTGAATTAAGAAGTAAGATCCATATGCCCAGGCTAAAAGAGTGATGCAAAAAAAATAGTATTGCCAATACTACTCTCTTAAATCTACGCAAACCTTTTTCGATTAGTCTCAAATTAATAATTTTATGTATTTTTATTATCAAATAAAAAAAGAAAATGGGGAATAATGAACATATAAATAGAAATGAAAAAATAAAAGAATAAAAAAGAACTAAAGAAAACGGAAAATCGATTGGGTTTTGAAATGCAGTTATAATAGATAGAACTTCATTTTTCCCTTTGCTTTGAACAATAATAAATCCGATACAGTAGGCTATATTGAAACCAATAAAACCACTTAGGAAACCAATTATTAGCTTTAAAGGTAGAGGAAGCTTTAGGTATCGTAATATCCAACTTGAAAATGGAATGAATTCTTGTTTTTCCTCAATAAATTCGATTAAACTCTTATTCAAAGATCTAAACATGAGAATTAAGCTAGTTAGGATATTATTTAAATTGATTTGATAACCTGTATCCGAATTATTATTCACAGGCCACACCATCTCCGTCACGATCTAGTTTTCTACTGTATCCAGGATCACCCTCATAAATTGGATCGGCACCTGCAGCTCTTACAGCAGAACAGTTAGCATAGTAAACAGTTTCCTCTACTACAACTGGGGCTTCTGTTGGTTTTGCAGTAGGAGCTTTAGTAGCTACTGGTTTTGCTGTTGCAGCAGGCTTCTTAGTGGCTACTGGCTTTTCAGTAGCGACGACAACTTCAGTTGCATTTGGTACCGCAGCTTCAACTACTGCGTCTGATTTTCCTACGACAAACAACACTCTAGTACCATCCTTCAAGTCCTCGAGTTGATTACCTACCCATGAGCCGGCACCGCGATTGTCAGAAGGCGTTACGTATGCAATGTCAGCGTCTTTGCCGCCTTCCACGCACATAGCCATTGGCCATTCATCTCTATCAACCCCCTTTTTTGTATCAATGCCTTTTAAGGATTCTGCACGGTTATCTTCAGCACCGTTTCGATCTATCGTACATACAGCTGACTTACCACTTTCAATGGCATTTAAAATGTGTGCTGCAGTTTCAGGAAAACGATCTGATGGAAACTCCAAAGTAATGTCAGCAACCTCAGCAGTAGTACCGGTAGTAGCTGTAGCAGTTGTAGCTTCAGGTGTTGCTTTAACTATCGCACTCGTTGTAGCAGCTGTAGCAGTAGGTGAAGATGCTATTACTTCAGGAGATGGTTTCTCTGAAGTTTCAGGCGTTGGTGTGATAGCAGTAGAGGATTGATCTGGAAGTTCTAATTCTTGCTGAACAGTTGCAGCACAACCCCCGAATGAAATAACTATGACCCCAACACAGGATAAGCAGATCCATTTGAATTTCTTCACATTCTGTTTAGTGAACTTTTTAACAATCCAACCGGCCCCACCAGCAATAAACCCAATAATAGATAAGAGACCTAATACGACAAATAAACCAAACAAACTCTTTCCCCCTCGAACAAAATATAGTATGATTCTACTACATTTTCTTTTTGATGGGTATATTTTCCTAAGAAATTTTAAGCTTGTCAAAGCTAGTATATTATTAAACGAGGTGAACCATGGAAAATCCAAATGAGTTTCTTAATAAAGTTGAAGACAAAAATAAATGGCTCAGGTATGTGGCTTTTACTCTAGTTGCAATTGGATTATTACTTCCCTTAGCGATACTAGTAGTTAATAATATGTATAGAAAAAACTTATTTTCTGAGGGAGTAGTTTTATTCTTTCAAGATATTTATGAACTCGGAGTAATCGGAGATTTAATCGGTGGATCGGCCGCCCCATTATTGAACTTAGCAGCTTTTATAATTTTATTAGTTTCGCTAAATTATCAGCGAGCAGAACTGAGACAATCAAGAGAAGAACTGAGACAATCAAAAGAAGAATTTATAAATTCTATTCAAGAATTAAGAGCTACGAGGCAAATTGCTATTGATCAAGGTAAACTTATAATTCAACAGAGGTTTGAAACTACTTTTTTTAATTTGTTTAATATATTTCTAGGTATTTCTGAAAAAACTAAAAACTCACCAAAAATAATAGATTACAAATTTGATATATTTACATATTTATTCGAAAGTTTAAATGCTCAATTTGAATCAGTGTTATCAAGAGTTGATCGACATGAAGAAAATGGTAAAGAAAAAAGTGAATTAGATAATTTTGATTGTCTTTCTGATTTAATAAATGAACATTATCAAGAACACAATGACGTATTAGATCCTTATATGGATAGTCTTAATAATCTAATTAAATTAATATTAACATTGAATGATAGGGAGGAGGTCAGGTTCTACAGGCAAATTTTATTTACTCAGTTATCAAAGTATGAATTATCTTTTTTATATTATTATCCTAAATTCGCTAATAAATATTTTCTAGAAGCATCTCTAAACCAAGTAAAATTTAATGATATTGTTTTCGATCGAGATACGCCGTTAGTAAATGATAATCATTTTAATTTTTTTAGTGATTTAAGATTTCTTGATTACAAGCTCGACAGAGAAGGTAACGAGATAAAACTTCCGCCAATCCTTTAAACTAAACCAAATTGATATTTCTAGCGACTTTTTAAAGGGAAAAATAGATATAATAAAAAACCGACTGCGTCATGTTCTGCAGTCGGTTATAATTGAAAAATTATTTTATATTTTCTGATGTAAGTAATGCTTTTTCAAAATCATCGTAATAAAGTAACTCTTCCTCAATAAATTTCTTATATTTTATCTCGTAATCTTGCCCATCTTTTAACTGAGAGTTATCTATAAAATTCAAAACAATTAATGTGCTATTCATTGTAATGAAATACTCATCAAATAAAGGTCTGTTTATGGATTTATATTCTTCTATGATGTTATCGTTATCTTTATTATTGATTGCATTTATTGATAAAAATGATGTCTCTGTGATCTCTGGCATGTAAATATAATTTACTTTAACCAGTAATTCCGATTTATTTGATTTATAAAAGGATTCATAACGAGTAGGAGTTGTGATATCTCCATTAATTGCATCAGATATCATATCATCTAAATTATTTTTTGGGAAAGAAATTGTTTTGCTTACTACAGCTTCTGGAGTAATATCAGTAAACGCGTTTGATTTGAAGGATTCTCTGAATTTCATAAAAGAATCTTTAAATTCAATGTGGCTTAACGTAGATATACTATCTTCAGTATTCTGATCTACTTCAGATGTTAATTGATTCTCCGTTTGTTCGATACTTACTTTCTCTGCATCACTACTACACCCAGCTAAAACCAAAACAATAAGAAACATTACTACTTTTAGTTGAAAATTCAGATTCATAAGTATTCACCTTTTCGTGTTGAAATGGGCCAACAATTGTTGGCCCGTTTCATTTAGATTAGTTTATTATTGATACCAAGCCTCGGAATGAATGGCAAGTGCTTTTGGATAAATTTTAACATTGATAGGTACAGTGTAGTAGTATTTTTTTAAATCCTGAGTGCTTTGTGTATAATATCGAAGCGCTCCACCTGAAGATTGTCCTTTATAATATAAATTTATGTAACCCGTCTTATACGCTGGGATACTGAGAGTGCCAACATATCCTACAGCTTCGTTAGTTTGGCGAATTTCTTTAAATTCTGCTCCAAGTTCAATACCTACTTTACCTATAATACCAGCTTTTACACTTGCAGAAAAGCTGACACTGCCACCCCATTCGGAGCCCTGAGTCGTGGACGAAGTTATAGAAGCTTGCATTGGAAAGGCTCCGCCGTTTCTGGTATTGTCGTGTGAGAAATTCGAGATTAACTTAAATTTATTGACTACACTTGAATAGCTTGAGACATAAGAATCATAATAAGGCCCTAACAAAACATCTTGTGTATGCATCATTTCAGATTCTGGAATACCGTTCACTGTAGATTCTGTTGCAGGTGCAGTTACTTCTGTTGTTATTGTCTTTTTTGCTGCCGCTGCACTTACAGGAAATGCCAAAACAGCAGCAAGTGTTAAGAGAATGATAGATTTTGAAAATTTCATTATATGATACACTCCTTCAATTTTTTTACGTATTCGGCGCCGAATACAAAAGTGACTATACCATTAAAAGGAAAAAAAACACAACGAAAAAATGATTGGTATTTTCCGAAGTCTGTTTTGCGTGCCGTGAGAAATTTATGAATAGTTTTCATTATTTACTTAAAAAAGATCATAAAAATAGACCTCAGTGCTTGAGACTGGAGTCATCTATTAAAACTATTTCCAAGTGAAAGAAGACATTATGTTCATCTGTAATACCTCTTCAATATCACAAATTTGAATAACCAGCTGCTGAATATCACCAACTAAGAACTGAGGGGCGAACTTTTCGCCTCTCAGTTTATTTATTCTTGTCTTTACAGTAGGTAGATGTATGCCGAAATGATTTGGCCGCTCGGGGCTTACAACTAATTCAGTTGATGCGATTGACAGGCTAATAATGTGATCATCGAAATCTTCAGACATATAACGATGAAAGGGGAGGTTAACCGGCACATAGATATAATCTTGAGTCCAGTCAACTCCCCCTTGTTTAAACTTCAAGATCATCCACACAGGCACGAGCTCTGCCTCTATATAATCAAAGTAAACTGATAATTTAGCCTTCACACATCAAACTCAACTTTCTTAACTTGACCTTGTATACGTACTTCATAAATCGGCAAGATACGTGGAGGTATATCCCTATTAGCTGCCTGGAGAACAACAGTGTCCCCTTCGTAGTAAACTCGTTTTAAAGTTCCCTCATCGCCGTTAACTATAACTACTCCGATTTTTCCGTGCTCGCAATGGCTTTGGCTTTTAACCAGAACGCGCATACCTTCGTGGATTCCTTCATCAATCATAGAGTCGCCTTTTACTATTAGATAAAAATAATCACCGTCTTTAACAGTCTCCTTGGAGACAACTTCATAACCGATGATTCGTTGTTCTGCAAGAGAGTCGTACCCTGCGCGAATATCTCCGAATATTGGTATCTGAATCATTTCTACTGATGGGGCTGAGGAAGGCACAAGTGAACTCTTTGTTAACCTGATTGTTGGTTTGGAATGATGTTCGTCAATTAAATTATCATAATTAGTTGCTATTATAGTACTTCGTCCTAGAAGATAATCAGTTGTAACATTGAAAATATCTGCTAATTGACTTGCCATATCTGAACTTAAATTACGTTCTCCTCTTTCAATATCATAATAATATTGAGGAGTTATTCCTAAATCCCTCGCAATTTTTGTTCCGCTAATCTTTCTGCCTGTTATATCTCTATAGTTAAGTCTGATTTCTCTCAATCGATGAGTTGTATTCATACATTAATCCTCCTGATTTGTAAGCTAATAGCTTGCTTAAATAATACCACTTACAAATTATTGTAACAACAAGCAAATAGCTTAAAAAATGAGCAAATATCAGATAAATGAAGCAAATAGTTTACTTTATACACTAAATGCTTAATTATGAAGCTATATGCTTAATTTTGCTCGTTGTTATTGTTAAGCTATTTGTTTAATATTTATTTCAGGAGGTGAACAAATATGAGTAGTTTCTCGCAAATAGTGAAGAAAGTTGCAGCAGTAAAAGGAATGAAAAATTCTGAGCTAGCAAGACTGACTGGCTATAGCGCTCAACATATAAGTGATCTTTTATCGGGAGAAAGACGGTGGAATGAGGATACGATTAAAAAAGTATGTGTGGTACTTAGTTTGAAAATTAAATATGAACTCGAACAGAATGAAATAGAAGATGAAGATAAAGAAATTATCTTTTAAAACAAATGGAGGTATTTGAAAATGAACATTCTTGTACGAATTGAAAACGGTCAACCGGTTACCGACAGCTTGCTCGTTGCCGAAACGTTTGGCAAAGAGCATGATAAAGTGCTTCGTGACATACGTGATATGGATTGTAGCAAGGAATTCTCACTCGCCAACTTTGGAGAGTCAACTTACATCAACGAACGGGGTCGCATATACCCGAAATTTTTGATCACCGAATCCGGTTTCTCATTTCTAGTCATGGGCTACACAGGAAGAGAGGCTGCGCGCTTCAAAGAAATGTATATCGGTGAATTTAACCGGATGCGCCAGCAGCTCTCTGACCCTTACGCCAATCTAAGTCCTGAAGTCCGAGCGATCTTCGCTGTTGATACAAAGGTCCAGCAACTCGAGAGTCGTATCGATGAGATTGACGAGAAGGTCGAGACGCAGATCACATTAACGCAAGGGGAGCAACGGCGCATACAGAAGGCAGTGGGGGCTCGCGTTTACGACTTCACCCAGGACGCAAGCGAACGCAGTTCAATGTTTCGCGAATTGTATCGTGAGATCAAAGACCGCTGGGCAGTGCCGAGCTATCGCGATGTGCTTCGGAAGGATTTGCTGGACGTGATTAAATATATTGATGCTTGGTTCCCTAGGAAGGTGATCAACTGATGACAGCCAGTGAAAGAGCTCGCCAAATAATTGCTGAAGCGAAGGCAAGAACAAAAACGTTTCGTGAAGTCATGTCAGCAGTCCGAGCTGAGTGTGTGGCAATGCCACCTAATACCGGAGCCAATGAAATACATGGGCAAGCGTTGAGCTTCCTATTTTCTGAAATGTATGACGCTCCACACGGAGGTGCTCCAGCATGTACTTCATCTTCAGAGTAGGCTCCTCTTGGCCGGGAGAATACGACGAATACCTTGTCCCGAAAGACACGACTCGCCCTTCGCAGCACCGTTCAGCCACAAGGTATGTTAACCGCCGTCTACCGCTAGGTAACCGCACACGCGGCGATGTTGGGCTTATCTAATCGAAAGGAGATTGATTCTAATGCAACAAGGAAACCTGAGTTTCAAGCCAATGCTTCAAGCGATCGGACTCACGTCCGGCCCCGTCTATGCAACAGGCTTGATGAAAGGCCATGAAGCTGCCCGTATGGTAGCCGATTGTAAGGCACAAGAGACGATTCGCGCAGCTCATGAAATTGTAATCGCTGAAGCGGAGCCCGCCGGTAGTGTGGCTCATGTGGTGGACAGGCTTGCTACATTCTATCATTCGGATCACGTCAAGGTGTGTCAGCCGGAAATATTAGGAACACCTTTTGAAGAATGGCGAGACAGGCAGCTTGCTGCCAAGGGGATAACGCTATGATCGGCGAGCGCGATATCGAAACACTTTGCGATGCGGATTTTCGCTCCGTTGTCGTGTCGGACACCTTTCTAGTGAATTACCTTAATAAATTGACCATTGAATGGGCGCAGCAGACTTATAACCGTTCTGTTTGGGAGCCGCGTCCGTGGCCGGGTGAATAGCTGAAAACAGCTAGCCCTATTATTTTTTTGCCCAAAACGGCATTTTTAGTGGTTTTAGAGCTTGAGAGGGGGTGAAAACAGTGTCAAATGAAACGGTTATCCAATCGATCGCGGTCGGCCAGAACCTGCAGAGGACCTATACTGTCGGCGAAGAAGTAAACGGTCAAGTCGTGATTGAGATTATAAACATGAGCGAACATTACGAGGATCACGTTCATTCCGAATTTCATGTTTTGGATGAAGAAAAGCAATTGATCGTTCATATCGAGAATATGCCAGTTATTGTGGAATGGAAGACGATCGCGGTCGATGATAAGCTTCCGTTCAAACAAAAAAAAGACCTATCAGCGGGGTAGGAGCCGCGTCAGGTCTGCACCAAACAATTCAACGCCAGTTTAACACGGTGCTGGCAAGAAGGGAAGGGTCGGCTATGAATCAATTGATTCAAAAAATAAAGAATTGCAATACAATGCCGGAGCTTGATGGTCTCAGACTCGAGCTCGTTCAAGCCGGTAAGTCTTCGACTGAAGTATTCCGTAAACTCCAAACGGAGTTCATAGCTAAAAAGAACCAGTTAAGCAGAATCCCGTTAAGCGAGCGGAATTGGCAAGAAGGGAAGACGCGAATTGACTGAAAGAGAAATCACATGCTGCAAGTCGTGTGGCTGGGGATCTGATTCGATTACTGATTCTGAGATTAAGCAACAAGCGGAGAAACATGGTGATTACGTTTGTCTGAAGTGCGAGGAAAAGTATGAAGCGATCCTGAATTATGAAGGCGATTTTCGAATCAAGAACGGGTTTGGTTCAAATGAAGCATTTATCACAGAGGATTCAATTTACTACATTGAGGCCGACAGAGGTCGAGTTGTAGATCCAAAGGCTCCATTCCTTGGCTTCGGCGGTAGATGGTTCTTGATTATTAAAAGGCAAGACGGCAGCAATAATGCAATTGTCACAAATAGCTTATTCCATTGGGTCAGCATCCCCGCGGTTTTTCGTGAAAGGTTTAAGAAGTCAGGCAAAGTAAATTCGACCATAGTCGGAATGGAAAAATCAGAACTCGCAAATCTGCGAGATATTTTAAAGAACATTAAACATTTAAATTAGGAGGGCTTTTAAATGATGAAGGCAACCGGTGTTGTAAGGAAAGTAGATGAGTTAGGACGTGTTGTGCTCCCGATTGAGCTGCGCCGCACATTGGATATTAATGTAGGTGATTCCCTTGAAATTTATGTTAACGGTGAGCAAATAGTGCTCAAAAAATATGCGCCAGGCTGCGTGTTCTGCGGAAGTTTGGACGCTTTGAAAACTCATCATGGCAAGTTGATTTGCAGCGATTGCGCGGCTGCTGTAGGCAAATAAGCATTGAAAGGAAGGGTTAACTTGGACCAATTTCTAAGAGTTTTGCCTAGCGTCTCTGTTCACAAGGTGCATTTTGTTTGCATAGGCACCGATAGATCGACTGGTGATTCTCTGGGTCCACTAGTCGGAACTCGCCTTAAACAACTCGGATTCCCGAATGTCATCGGTACAATAGACGATCCTTGTCATGCTGAGAACCTTGATGAACTGGTTGATGAAATTCCGGACGATCGTGTCATCGTCGCTATCGATGCTTGTCTGGGACAAATGAGCAGCGTAGGTAGGGTTAAAGTCGAAAAGGGCCCAATACATCCAGGCTCAGGAGTTGGTAAAGAGCTTTCACCGACCGGTGATTACGGAATCAGTGGGATCGTCAATGTAGGTGGATTCATGGAATATTTCGTCTTACAAACCACACGACTGAGCCTCATTTTCAAGATGGTGGATGAGATTGTTGAGGGCATTTGTAGTGTATATGACCCAGTCATCGCTATGGTGGCTGCCGGGATAGAACAGGAGGGTTAATGTGGACCGCATAACATTGAAGCATTATCAAGAGCGCGCTGCTAAGGCTCAGGCGCTAGTTGATCAAATCGATAAACTCGTTAAAGAGATCGATGCAGCAAAGCATGCGTTTCAGGTGAAAATCTATACATTGGGTAGTCGAACCAATACAGAAATCGGGCGATTTGATCAATCAAATCAGTATGAAAATGATTTTGAAACCAAATTGTTAGCAACCATGACCAATGTTTTTATCGACATGACACTTAAAGAAATTCAAAGGCTTGAGCAAGAGCTCGCTGAATTATAAACCAAACCAATCGGAGGAATTACCCATGAATCATAATCCGAACCAAATACCCAAAAAACGTTATAGGGGAAATAAGCGCCCTTATAAGCCTGGCACAATCGGTCTGTCAAGTGTTTCTGAGCAAATTCAAAAACGCTACCGCAACGTTATTCTAACTCGCAAAGAGCGCAAGGAGCTGGCTCACATACGCGGTGAACGGTTCATTCCGATCATAGGAGGTTGGTAGACCGATGGCTAAAATTGTTCGATTCAAAGAACTTGAGCTCGTTAATTTCACGGGGCTCCGCAGCCAGACAGTCCACTACGGCAAAGTAACTGCATTATCCGGACGTAACGGGCAAGGTAAAACATCCATCGGCACTGCGCCGGTATGGGTCCTGTTTGGCAAAGATTTGCTCGGGGCCGATTACACATCAACCAAAAACAGCCCACGGCCTAGCAATTATAAATACGATCGGGTTTTCGCATCGCTGCTGCTGTCGGTTGACGGCACGGAATACAAGTTTGCTCGGGAGATCGCCGGCAAGACGAACAGCTTTTATGTAAACGACATTCCTAGATCAGCAACTGAATACGCCGATGCGATCGCTTCTTTGTTTTCACAAGACGAGTTCATGGCCTTATACTATCCGGCTTACTTCTTCGGCCTTCACTGGACCAAGCAGCGCGCATTGTTGATGCAAGGCGTAACGCCGCCACCTAATAAAACAGTATTTACCGAGATGTCTCGAACGGCGCCGGAACAAAAGGCGAAAGAAATCACGCTTAACCCGCAGGCTGCCAAGCTGGCAGAGCTCACGAAGAAACACACCATCAACGATTTGGAAGCCAAGCACAAGGAGCTCAAGCCGAAGCTGGACAAGGCTCACACCGAGGCTGTCGGAGCCACAAAGAAGATGCGCGAGATGCTCGGGCGCGTGCCAGCAGTTACGGAGAGTATTGATTCATTGAAAGAGAAAGTATCCGCTGCAAAGGAAGTTTTCTGGAAAGAGGACGCAATCGTTGCAGAAGCTTCCTCCATCAACTCTCACTATACGGAACTGAAATCACGGTACGAATACCTCAATCAGCAAGTGCTTTCATCGAAAGATGCATTTCCAACGCTTCGAGATGAAACGATCAAGGATACCTGTCGCACATGCCAGCAGCCGCTTAAGGCTGAGGATGTAGAGAAGGTGAAAGCCGAGAAGGAGCAGCGAGTCGAAGCATACAAGGTAAAGCATAAAGACCTTCAAGAGAAGCGTAATGAGGCGAAGGCGGCGCTGGACGAGGCTCAATGGATTGATGTTGCTGAACAGAAGGAGAAGGCTGCAAAACTAGAATCGGAATGGGAGACATTATCCGGTCAGCTTAGAGCAGCAGAAGAGCATTCCCGACTTGCTGCGGAAGTCGCGGCAGCCGAAGAAACTGAAGCTTCTACGCTTGCTAGCCTGCGTGAGACGACATTCATCTTGGATGCGATTAAAGCATTCCGCGCCAAAGAGGCGGAGCTGCAGGCTGCCGAGATTCAATCCAAGTTCACAACACTCTCAATTCGTCTTTACAAATATGTAGCTTCTCGCGATGAATATGATCCGGATTTCAGTGTCCAGAAGGATGGCAAGGATTACATTTCACTATCGGTTGGAGAAAAGATCAGCGCTGGCTTGGAGCTCACTGAAGTGTTGTTCAAACAATCAGACCTCATTACACCGGTGTTCATCGATGGAATCGGAGAGTATACGGGCCAGATCGCAGCTTACGATCAGATAATTACCGGACGAGCTATTCCGGAACAAGATTTAAAAATTGAAGTGGATGGAGTGATTGTTTAAATGAGTAAAAACCAACAAGTTGCTGTAATGACACCGGAGATCAGAGAGGCCTTTCCGCCAGAGGTTCTAGAGGTGATCCGGACATCCCTTTGCCCAACAGCAACCGACCCTGAATTCTTGCTATTCGCACATAAGGCTGCCTCATACCGACTCGATCCTTTTAAAAACGAAATCTTCTTCATTAAGTACGGTCAGCAAGCCCGTATCCAATTCGCCGCTGAAGCTTATCTCTCTAAGGCCCGTGAAAAGGAAGGTTTCCAGCCGCCAGACACGCAGATGGTATGCGCAAACGATGAATTTAGGATGATTAAAAATCCTGAAACCAAAGAAATGGAAGTGATTGTTCACGAAATCGGGTTCCCGCGTGGTCAAATCATCGGAGCCTATTCGATTGCTTATCGTGATGGTAAGCGGCCAGTCACCGTCATCATGGATCGTTCGGAAATTGAGCATATGTTCAGTGGCCAGAACAAGGATAACTGGAACAAATGGACGACCGACATGTTCGGAAAACACGTTGAGCAGCGTGGTTTGAAGAAGCAATACGGACTTGAATTTGGAGACGATGAAACAAGCCAACCTGTTGGTTCTCCCGAATCTTATGTTCGTAAAGATATCACCGAAGAAGCGAATGCTGCCAGCGGGGAACAAGTAGTAGAGAGTCCGAAGCCTTCCGCTTCAGAGACAGGACCATCTGATGCCGTTACAGAACTGTGGAAAACCATAGGCGCCAAGCTCTCAGAATTGGGACACTCAACAAAAGCTGCAGCGGCGAAGTATCTGAATGATAATCTCAAAATCCAGGGCGAAAGTGCCACGGAAGCTGACCTCAAAAAGTTAATTAAGGTAATCGACATGGAAATTGCCGAGAAAGCTGCCGGCGACGACGACCTAGAATAATGGGGACCATCGTTAAAGTCCTATCAACAGGTTCTGAAAAAGGGTCATGCATCTACATTGCCACGGAAGGAGCCAGCATCTTAGTCGATGCTGGTCCATCCAAAACGAAAATAGAGAAGCTACTGCTCGCCCAAAACTATGACCCTACTAAAATCGATGCTATATTCGTCAGCCACGAACATGGTGACCATACCGACGGCCTTGGCTTCGCAGATAAATTCAAGATTCCTGTTTACGGCAGCGAGGGGACGCTTAAAGCAATTGGCAGGCTGGAGAGCGGCAGGGTTGTTAAAACAAATGGTTTTACCGGCTTCGCCTCCTTTCAACTCAGCTATATGAACGTCAAACCCTTCAATATCTCGCATGATGCTATGGAGCCATTCGGCTACACAATCCATTCCGCCGACAAAAAGGTAAGCGTGCTGATGGACACCGGATGCGTAAACGAAGAAATGATCGCAGCTATGGAGCACAGCGATATCTACGTGTTTGAGTGCAATCATGACATTGAAATGCTCAACGCTAACCCGAAGTACCATGACGGCCTTAAATATCGGATTCTCTCTGACATTGGTCATATGTCAAACGACGCTGCAGCAGAGGCGTTGGCCAAGCTGATCCATGGGCGCGGCGAGCAGATCTATTTGACTCATATGAGTCAGAACAACAACACAGCAGTGCTGGCCGAGAAGGCCGTAAAGCTTGCCTTATTCGATAAGGGATTTGTGAAAAACAAGCATTACAAATTGGAGGTCTTTTAATTGCCTTTTAATATTTTAGACGACATGTGCGTCTTCGATTTTGAAACATCTGGTCTTGACCCAGCAAAAGAGCGAGTCATCGAGATGGCCGCAATTCGTGTAGTAAAAGGTATGCAAGTGTCAGAATTTCGGACCTTCGTGAAATTTGACGGCAAACTAGCGCCGAAGATTACGGAGCTGACGGGCATTACAGACGAGCACCTGGTTAACGGGATGGAAGAAAAGCAAGCCTTCTTGAATCTTCGCAGGGTGATGGGACCGCAAACACTTTTGGTAGCACATAATGCAACGTTTGATCTCGCATTCCTTCATTATGCAATGTTCAGAATAAGCGAAATCACATTTGCTAATCCATTTCTCGATACACTGACGATCGCGCGGGACCGGACGCCATACCCTCATAAGCTGGAGAATATGTGCGACAAATACGGTATTAAGCTGGACGGTGCGCACCGGGCATTAAACGATGTTGAGGCAACGCTAGCGATGCTGCAGGTAATGCATTCGGAGCAGCCGGTTGATGAGTGGATCAATAAATTGACCTATGTAGAAAAATACGGAAAGCCTGTATGGGTGCCGGCGCATGCCGATCTGGCCCCAGTGGTATGGAAAAAATAAAGGATGGTGATTTGAGTGAGATATATGCAGGTAAAGGAAGGTTTTCGTTTTCCTGATCAAGAGGTTAAACCGGGCACGATACTAGCAGTTGGAGCAGAATCAAGCGATGAATTGGTTTTTATTCTTGAAGGCGAGCTGATGTATCGCAGTGTGCATTTGAGCCATCTTGAGGAAATTGATCTTGGGAAGCTGGTCGAGGCGCTAAGGATAGCTCAAGAAGATGAGAAGCTAGCTGTCGCCGCCGCTGATAGACTAACCGATAACGTCATTCAATTACAGGGCGAATGCAGGCGATTGATGGATGAAGTTGATGCAGCCCGCGAGCCGGAAAAGGTCGTGTTGCCGAAGAAAGTAGCGGTAGCTATTGAATATTTTCGTAATATCGATTGCAAATATTCTAATTACGATATTGCGAGATTCTTATTTAAACCGAAGTCTTACGGGGATAACGAACATACGATAGCTATTAAAGATTTCATCTACCCTTTTGATAACCGCGATCATGGCGATAAGCTAATGACTGCATTAGTCAACGGCTACACCGTGGAGGAGCCAGTAGACCGCGAGCAGCGCCTTCGCCTCGATATTCAGGAGCTCTTTGCAAGCTGGGAAGGCGGTAGCCGGATCAGCGAGCTTGCCAAAGATGCTGACAGGCTGCTAGAGCAACATTTTTCAGAATCTACTAATTGAACGGGTGAGGTGAATGCAAGGTTTCATCCTAGATCACCGACAAGAGTTGATCAGTGATATTTGGAAAATGCCCCCTCTGTATCACCGCTTATGGCAGTGGCTGAAATACATTGCAAACCATGCTGATAATGAAATTCCGATGAGGGATGGAACTCGCATGCTGATCAAGAGGGGGCAACATTTAACGTCGATTCGGGACATCGCAGAAGACATTGGCTGGTATGAGGGACGCAAGAAAAAGGTGCCTAATCCGAAGACAATTGACGCTATTCTAAAATTTTTAATACTCAACGATATGATTTCGATAGATCGCGGTAAGGGTAACAGGGAATACACGCTCATAACCCTTATAAACTATGACAAATATCAGCCTGTTAAAGATCAGGGTAACGGAAAAGTAACAGCTGATGGAGAAGGTAGGGAACACCTGATGGATATAAACAATAATGAATACAATTATAAAGAATTAATATCTATTGTTTTTGATCATTGGATGAGTAAAAAACTTGTACAACACAAATCTTTAAATCCTCAAATCAGAGCTCAGATTTCATACAAGCTTGGTCAGTATTCGAAAGATGAACTATTACAGGCTATCGATGCTTACGACAACATTGTCAATAACCAAGACTACAAGCTTGATACAAGATGGGGCTTAGCAGACTTCTTAGGCAAAGACCATTTCGAAAAGTTCCTACCAGATCGAGATCCTTATACCTTTTACCCCAAGGTCGTAAATAATCTAGTTCCACCAAAACAAACTAAGTTCGAAAAAGATAAAGAAGAATTACGGCGGATGCACGAGGAGGCGGCGGCCCGTGAAAGAGACCGAAATAGTGGCACTCTTCGCATTGATCAGAATTGATTTTCCTTTTTTTGAGCAAACCCGAGAGCGCGCGCAGCATTGGTATGATCTGATGTCTGACTTACCTTTTGATGCGGCATTGAAAAACTACAGGGAGCACGTGAGAACCAGTGACCGGGAGCCAAAGCCGGCGAACATTATCCGTGCCGATCAGCTGCTCACACAAAATCAGGACATGCTCCGACTTGAAGCTGCTGAACACATGAGCAATATTGATCACTGGGCGGCTTCCGATGCTGTGGCACCTGATTGTTTTTGGGAAAACGGACGCAAGTTTCTAAGGGGTGAGCAAGCATGAGCTATCCAAACGAAGCCCCTGCCGACTATGAGGGCAGTTATCTGGGGATGCCGGACGACGAACCGTTCAACCTTCAAGCTGAGCAGGCTGTAATCGGATCGATCCTGTTTAACGCTGAGGCTTTTGAAAAGGTGAAGGATCGACTTACCTATCGGAAGTTTTATGACAAGTCACATCGGACGATTTACAAGGCGATGTGTGAAGTTTATGAATCAAAGGCGCCGATCGACATTGTGACGGTCAGTGCGGCGCTGCAGGATGAAGAAAAACTCGAAGCAGTGGGAAATGTTTCGTACCTTGCCCGCTTAGCCGGATCGGTACCGACAGCATCAAGTGTTTCCTTTTACTCCGATATCGTTTTGGACATGTCACTGCGGCGTGAATCGCTTGAAATTGCTCGGGAGCTGGTAAAGCATGCTACATCGGAGCAAGACGTTGCTGGGTTCGTCGCTTTAGCTGAAAAGCGTATATCTAAGTTGACGGCGGAAAATAAGCCGCCAAAAGCGTTTGTGGCGATCAAGGACGCACTCTATCTGGTGTTCGAACAAACGGAGGAGAAATACAACAATCGTCATATCAACGCAGGCATTACCGGTATGCCAAGCGGTTTAACTGATCTGGATAAGATGACCGCCGGCTTCCAGAAAAGTGATCTTATAATCATCGCAGCCCGCCCTTCCGTCGGTAAGACGGCTTTCGCTCTTAACATTGCTCAGAACGTAGGTATTAGAGCCAAGGAAACTGTCGCAATTTTTAGTCTCGAAATGTCGGCTGCGCAGCTGGTGCAAAGGATGATTTCGGCCGAAGGAAACATTGACGGAGAAAAGCTAAAAACGGGATATTTTGAAGCGGATGATTGGGGGAAGATGACCAATGCGATCGGCATCCTCTCAGATGCTAATATTTTCATCGATGATACACCAGGTATTACGGTCGGCGAGATTCGTTTTAAATGCCGCGAGCTAAAAAAGGAAAAAGGGCTTGGCATGATTCTAATCGACTACTTGCAGCTTATTTCGGGACGCGGTAAAGCGGGCGAGAACAGGCAGCAAGAGGTATCTGAAATATCGCGTACGTTGAAGCAAATTGCGCGTGAGCTTGAAGTTCCTGTTATCGCACTCTCGCAGCTCAGCCGGGGCGTTGAGCAGCGGCAGGATAAGCGGCCAATGTTGTCCGACCTTCGGGAGTCGGGATCGATCGAACAAGATGCTGATATCGTAGGATTCCTTTATCGGGATGATTACTATGACAAGCAAACAGAAAAGAAGGATATCATCGAAGTTATTATCGCCAAGCAGCGTAACGGCCGGACTGGCACCGTGGAGTTGGCATTCAGAAAAAGTTACGGCAAGATGCTTAATATTGATCGCCAAACCACAGTGGACGACCATGAGGAACTGGTATGAAGCGGCAGCGGCGTATTCACGTTGAAGTCGATCCTTACTTTCAAGAAAATCCTTGGGAGATCGTGAAGGATGTTCATGGAAAGGTGATCGGCGAGGTGTTCTTGCTGCCAATGATAAAACAGAACGGAGGAAAGCCAAATGGAAAAGGGAACAAAGTCCGGTCTAACTCCCGGCGACAAAGTGGTCATGCACACCTGCGTCGAGGCGCGAAAAAACGAAGGTAGAGTGTGGTCTGTACGATCACATCCTTGGGATGTATGCGGCGAGGAATGCGTCCTGCTGGAAGGAAAGTCTGGAGGATTTGCAACGCGGTATTTACGGAAGGTGAATGACGATGCTTGATTTTTCGCAAATGGAAATCGGAGCTATTATTCATAAACAAGGAATTGTAATAGTGCTGAACGGTAAATTTTTCGGCCCCTTTGATGATCGGCAGCTTGAAAGAATTGTAAAAATGCTAGAGGAGGAAGCGTAGGAAATGATAGATCAAATAAAAGAAGCGTTGGAGAAGGCTACACCGGGACCGTGGCACAAAGTAGAAAACCTTGAATTTGACGTCTACACATCAGCAGGCACACTTGCATACTGCTATGAAGAAACGGACGCCCATTTAATCGCCAACACTCCCACCTATATCCGCTACCTCCTTGAAGAACTGGAGAAGGCGCAGAAAGACGCCGAAACATTTAAACGAAGAATGCACAATGCCGTCAGAACATCGGTAGACATATCAGAAGTCGAAACTCTTCGCACCGAACACACCGCCATGAAGGAAGCGCTGGAATGGTATGCGGATAAAAAGAACCACAAAGAAAATGTTGTCGATCAGTGGGAGCCGGTCTTGCCAATCGGCAAAGATGAAGGCGAAAAGGCACGCGCTGTTCTTTCTACTCTCACGACGACGGAGGCTGACAAGCATGGCTAAATCCGAATTTGCAAAGCAGCTCGATACACTTGTAATGACGGACGAACAGGTTATCACCCAGGTACAGGAGTGTTTGTCAGCTAACAAGCCAATCAACATCAGCACGATGCGGCGCGGCCTTGAAATCCTGATAGCTGAGCGGAAGATGCAGCCGCATCTGGCAATCGGACTAACGCCACTTAATAAACGCCAGGCAGTAATATTCGATTTCCTTGTAGCATTTGTAAACCAAAATGGATATCCGCCAACTATTCGAGAAATAGGGGAAGCAGTCGGATTATCATCTAGTTCAACCGTGCAATCTCATTTGGACCGGCTGGAGAAGAAAGGTTATATCAAACGGAATGTTAAGTGTGGCAGGCCGCGCAGCTTGCAAATAACAGGTAAGAGGGAGTGAGTTCGGCAATGATTATCGAGCAACAAAAAATATCATTTACGATCTACGGGGAACCAGTCGCACAAGGAAGGCCGAAGCTTACGACCATTAATGGCATGGCAAGAGCTTACGACCCTAAAAAGTCTCGTGATTGGAAAGATTACGTAAAGCTGGCTGCTGGGGAACACGCTTTTGAT
This sequence comes from Paenibacillus sp. Y660, assembly GCF_057221575.1. Lineage (NCBI taxonomy): Bacteria > Bacillati > Bacillota > Bacilli > Caryophanales > Paenibacillaceae > Paenibacillus > Paenibacillus sp. Y660. The sequence goes on from NZ_JBXBBJ010000007.1 coordinate 126,045, forward strand.
GCTCTTTTGGAAGGTCCGTTATCACTTGAGGTTACGATTTACCGACAAACCACTAAAGCAATCAGTTCAAGCAAGAAGAAGGCTGAAGCAGCTGAGATGGGGGAATTGTTGCCGGTATCGAAGCCAGACGTCGACAACTATCTCAAAGGGATCAAGGATGCGTTGAATGGCGTCATATGGAAAGATGATAGCCAAGTAACAGACGTAATTGCCCGCAAGCGTTACAGCGCAAGACCTCGGGTAGAAGTGACAATAACCACTTTATAATAACCGCGCAATCGCTCGGTGAAGGGATTTCTGCTGCCTTAAAACCGAACATACGTTCCAGATGGAGGTGCTTTAGATGGACATGAGAAAGGCAACGCGGGCGCAGTTGGTCGTCATCCGCTACCACGATTCTGCAGCAACCAAAGCGGATAGGACAGACGCAGAAAATGAGTTACTGCGCCGAGAGAAGAAGCGGAGCGGCAAGCCCGTCAAATTAACTGGAAGGATGCTGATGCGCCGATGAGCGACAAAACAAATATCAGTTGGACTGAGGCTACGTGGAATCCGTTGCGCGGCTGCTCAAAGGTCAGTGAGGGCTGCCGGAACTGCTACGCTGAAGGGATGGCAGCACGTTTTTCCGGACAGGGACTGCCTTATGAGGGGACGATAACCGATGGTCGCTGGAACGGCCAGATAAGGCTGGTTCCAGAGGTGCTGCAGCAACCATTACGTTGGCAGCGCCCGCGCCGGATATTCGTTAACAGCATGAGCGACTTGTTTCACGAAAATGTACCGTTCGACTACATCGATCAAGTATTTGCGGTCATGGCACTTGCACCGCAACATACTTTTCAGATTCTCACAAAGCGGCCAGAGCGGATGCACAAGTATTTTGCGGTTAACGGAACTCGATGGGACAAACTCGCTGACATTGCGCCCTACATGGAGCAATGGGGCTGGATAAGTCCTGAGGATGCGGCAAACATCGCACCGCCCGGCAGTACACTTCCGAAATGGCCGGATTGGCCTCTGCGCAATGTCTGGCTCGGCGTATCGGTCGAAAATCAGAGGGCCGCGAATGAACGTATTCCTTTGCTGCTTAAGACGCCAGCAGCCATTCGATTTCTATCCTGCGAGCCACTGTTGGGGCCAGTCGATCTCCAGTTTTCAGCTCAATTTGAGCACCCGGATAACGAAGGTTACGGCGTTGAGGCCATTAAAGGACTGGATTGGGTTATCGTAGGCGGCGAAAGCGGCCGGAACGCAAGGCCGATGCATCCGGAATGGGTACGGAGCTTGAGGGATCAATGCCGGGCTGCAGGAACCTCATTCCACTTCAAGCAATGGGGAGAGTGGCATCCGCTGCCTTGGAAGCAAAAAGAAACAACAGACAAAGCAACTTATTTTCCTGAGATTGACTGGACTTTTATCAAAACCGGAAAACAGCAAGCTGGCCGCATGCTCGATGGCCGCACTTGGGACGAGTTCCCGGATGAGCGATGAGCCGCCGCCTACAACCGCTGCCGCAGCGCAAGCTGGACATTGATCGCAAAGCTAATTCGGATATCAAAGTTCGAGAGATGACGGATGAAGAGCGCGAGCAGCAGGCAGCGGCAAGGCCAAGGGAACGAGATTTTATGAGCTGGTCCGGTCGGAAAAAGAAAGAGGTGGGGGATTGAACTATTTCACTTTTATTGAATTATTCTCAGGGGTTGGCGGCTTTCGTCAAGCACTAGAAGAGTTAGGCGGCGAGTGCGTCTTCTCATCCGAGATCGATCCGTTTGCAGTCAAAGCTTACAAAGCTTTGTACAACGGAGCAATCGAGCTCCAAGGAGATATAACAAAGATTGACGCTCACTCGATCCCAGACCATGACGTTTTGGTCGGAGGTTTCCCGTGCCAGGCGTTCAGTGTTGCGGGGCAGCGTAAAGGATTCGAGGAAGCACGCGGTACATTGTTCTTCGAGATAGCACGTATAGCCAGCGCTAAGCAGCCGCGTTTGATGCTATTAGAGAACGTTAAAGGGTTACTCTCGCACGATGGCGGCAAGACGTTCGAAACGATGTGCGCGGTACTCAACGATATTGGATATGCGATCGATTTCCGCGTTCTTAACTCGAAGCATTACGGAGTGCCACAGAATCGCGAGCGGATATTCATTTGCGCCAGCCGTGATGCAGAACATGTGGACTGGAACGTAAGTGGTAACGGCGTAGAAGCAAAGGCAAGGCGGCGAGCGCAAGACCTCGGCATCCGAACGTTTAACTTCGATTGGCCTACAAATGACACGGTGACTACTCGGTTACGGGACATTTTAGAATCGAACGTGGACGAGCGTTATTATCTATCGGAGGAAAAGACGGCGAAGCTGATTGCGCAGCTTAATGAGAAGCATCGCGAGATACTTACTGAACCAGATGCACTAATTACTGATGACGGTCCGTCTCACCGCTACGATGTACAAGAACGTATTACGCCGCCAATGCGAGCTAACGGAGGGGGGCGCACTCCCGGCGTATGGGTTATTCAAGAAGCGCAGAGCGGCGTTAGGCTACGAGAAGAATCCGGTACGCTACGTTCAGGTGGTGTGGATCATCAGCACGTTATTCATAAAGTCGGACACCTACCGTCAGACAACGGACAGACCGGTGCAGTTTACGGTACGGACGGGATTGCACCGACATGTTTAAATCAGCACGGCAACGCAATTACGAAGATAGCGGTCGAACGTGTAGGCAACGTCAATTCGTCAGGCAACGGAATGAACGGCAGCGTATATGCGGATAACGGACTCTGCCCAACGCTTACGACGAACAAAGGCGAAGGCCCCAAAATACTGCAGGAGTTTTCCAACGGTAGTGGAATCGCCTACTGCTTAACTTCTAGTTATGCGAAAGGCACTTCACCTTGCGAAGTTGGGAGTGGTAAGAGGACGCACGTATTAGAGCCATACAATGTTATCCAAAAGACGCATTCGACATGTACAACCGTTAAGTACGACGAAACAGGAGCGCTGCAAGCTGCTAGGCTCGATAAGGTCCCACAGGTGGTCACGCCACGCTACCGGATCCGCAAGCTAACGCCGCTGGAATGCTGGCGCCTGCAAGGATTCTCGGACGCAGCGCATGAAACGGTTAAAGCCGCAGGAGTATCGGATTCACAACGGTATAAGCAGGCGGGCAATGCCGTAACGGTTAACGTCATTAGGGCGATTGGATCGCGGTTGGTTCGTCTGTTGGATAACAACAGTACACGTGAGATCAATAGAGCTAATATATTCTCATTTTAAATTAAAGAGATAACAACAGTCTGAGGGACAACTTCAGTTATCAGTGTGAGGTGAAACAAATGATTTTGCTAGGAGATTGCCGGATCGTCATGCAGACGCTGCCGTCACAACACTTTCATACCTGCGTGACCTCGCCACCCTATTGGGCATTGAGAGACTATGGCATCCCGCCGAGCGACTGGCCAGAGGTAACTTACACGCCAATGCCGGGGCTGCCGTCGATTACGGTTCCCCCATGGAGTGGGTGCCTTGGACTTGAACCTACGCCCGAGATGTTTGTTGCCCATACGGTTTTGGTGTTTCGGGAAGTATGGCGCGTGCTGCGAGATGATGGAACGCTTTGGCTAAACTTCGGCGATACCTATGCTGGATCAATGAAGGGCCGTAATGCAGATGGTCGCGGCAATCCGGGCGACATGCATAAGCAGCATGCAGGCCAGCATTCGGGAAGTATTAAATATCAAGATTACAATGCACCTGGATTAAAACCAAAGGACCTTGTCGGAATTCCGTGGCGTGTAGCTTTTGCGCTCCAGGCAGACGGCTGGTACCTCCGGATGGATAACATTTGGGAAAAACCTAATTGCATGCCGGAAAGTGTCAAGGATCGGCCGACAAAGGCTCATGAATATGTGTTCCTGCTGGCTAAATCTGAAAAATATTATTTCGATTACGAAGCTATTAAGGAGCCGATGGCAGCATCAAGTATCGAACGACTATCACAGGATATTGAATCACAACACGGCTCTGATCGAGCCAATGGTGGCAGCAAAACAAACGGAAACATGAAAGCCGTAGGAGGCAGCAAGGGAGCCTTCGGGCCTGAGCAATCAAGAACCCGCGCAAAAGGGAACGTGAAAACATTCAGAGGTGGCGGCAAGTACACTGGTGGTCAAAGCTTTGATAATAGTGAATTGGTGGAGCGCGAGAGTAGTGGAAACGTTCCGAATGAATCGGGCCTTCGTAATAAACGATCGGTCTGGACTGTGGCCACTGCACAATTTAGCGAAGCGCATTTTGCTACTTTTCCGAAGGCAATCCCTGAAATCGCCATACTTGCAGGCTGTCCGGTCGGTGGTCGGGTGCTTGAGCCTTTCGGAGGCAGCGGAACCGCTGAAGAGGTTGCTATCGAGAATGGCAGGGAATGTACAAGCATTGAGATGAATCCCGCGTATGTCGAAATTGCTGAGCGCCGGGTCGCAGCGGTCCAGCCGAAGCTTCAGTTTGAAGGACAAACTTTATTATTTTGAGTAGGCGACACATGTTTAAAGCAACTTCAACACACGCTTGAGGTCAATAATGACCGGGGCGAGACGACGCTTATCAGCGAGCAGAACAATTCGTTTGAAATCATTCTTTAAGGGAGGACTTATTCATGCCGCAAATCCTGAAATATCCCATTACGCCCCAAGAGGGATTGCAGCGTCTCACTGTACCACGCGGAGCAAAATTGGTTTCTGCGATCGCACAGGACGGTCATGTAGTGATCTGCGCGATGGTTAATACACCTTTTGGAACGGCAAGCACGGAAGAAAAGAAGCTGTTTTGCGTAGGTACGGGCTGGGAAATCGATTTGGAAAAGCTTTTTATAACAAATTTTATCGGCAGCGTTAAGGTCGGATCTTTCATCTGGCATGTATTTGAAGTTGACGATTTACCATTTTGAATCTGGGGAGGACTTATCCATGAACGAAATTACTCTTGAACAGCTATACGAAATGCAGAAGGCGTTGGATGCGAAGATCATTAAGGAGAAAGGACTAGAAGGGAAAGACCTACTACCTAACACGGTACTGGCGCTCCAAGTGGAGATTGCGGAGCTGGCGAACGAATGGCGCGGGTTCAAGCATTGGAGTGAGCGGAAGGAGCCTGCATATGGATTAAAGGCTGTAATTGACTGCGATTCTTGCGGGGGCCGTGGATTTTGGTTCACTGGGCATCGTGTCAATTGCCGTAAATGCAGTGAGTCCGGGAAGATCACCAGTCCACTGATGGAAGAATACGTCGACTGCCTTCACTTCTTCCTATCGATTGCGCGGCAAATCAATTTGACAGCGAATGAATTGGAGGTTTCAGCGCCTCTGAAGGGATCGACCGAAAAAGCATTCACAGAACTACTTTACCATGTGGCAGGCATTGGGTTAAGAGATGCATGGACTAAACGCCAATCATTTCAAATAAGTCTTGGTCTTTTCTACAGCCTCGGTGAGCAGCGTCTAGGCTTCACATTTGAGCAGATCGCAGCAGCCTACATCACCAAGAACGCCGTCAATCATGAACGGCAAGCGAACGGATATTGAATTATATAACTGGTTAAATAAGGCGGTGTGAGATGGAAGGATATTATTCCGAAGTCCATGAACGGCTCCAGAAAGTGCGGAGAAAGGTTCCAGCTACCATCGAACGAATAGAGGATCTTTTGCCACTTGTTGAACAGGTTCCTGTCGAACAAAAGGATCACTTTGAAATTGAGGCTAAAGTTTTTCTTCGCAGGCTGAAAGACCATTATGAAGTGTGGGCGAAAGTGTTGGCAGCTTCGGAAAAAAGGAAGGCTCCAACGATCCGCAGAGTTAAGTAAGTCAGTGAAAACGGATAGAGGTGAACATATGGGCCTGCTAGAGTCAGTTAATTGTATCGTGTGTGGCGAGGACATCGATCCTGAAATTGCGATTCTCAATACAGGTGTTCCTGATTGTTGTGACCGGTGCTCGCTCAACCGGAGTGAAGATTACAAGGCTAAAGCTAATGTATCTAGATGAATACGAATGTTCGTAGCCCTTATTGCAAAGGAAGGTGAATATGAAATGGGTTGTACAGCAGCGAATGGAACAACATGCTCAATAACTGGCGACAGATGTATGTTTTTTATACCAAACAGCAAGGCGTGTGCCGAAATGTACGGTGAGGGGCTTGATGCTAATCAGGATAGATGCGAAGATTGTAAGTTCTTTTACTTAAAAGATGGGAAACGGTGTTGTGCATCTAAACCATTTTATCATGAACCCCGAACAGAATTTCTGGACGATGACCTAGTGAGTTGTGGCGGATTTGAACGACAATAATGTCGCAGTATGACGATTTAACACAATGAATAGGCGGTGTGCATGGCATGGATATATCCAAAAAGTGGTTTTTGGTAATGCAAGAGGGCAACAAGTATACATTTTCTAGCCTAATTGTTTCGGACGTAACTGTTGTTATCGATTCTCCAGCCGGACGGTCTAACGCATGGCGAATTCTCGAAGAAGTAACAAAATGAATATTGAGATGTATGAGGAGGATGTAACTATGGACAAAGTGCCAGTAATGGTATTGCGTAATAAAACGAATTCAGAAAGGTACTTGGCATCCAGTATGGAGGTCGGTGATTGGGACGATGAGAACTTGGATGTTACCATGAACGACATCCAAAACGCATACGTGATTGTTCGTAATGATTTAGCCGTTCCAACAAATGCGGATTTTGAGGAACACAAATCGTACCATGCAGAAGTTAAGCAACATCTGACAGAGAAATTTGGGGCTGATGCATTCATCTCACTAGATTTCGAGGGAGTGTGCGAGGCGTACGAACCAATCAACATCGAGATCACGCAGGAGCAGTATAAGTATGTCATAGAGTTGATGGAGTAAATGCAAAAGATGATCGGCATATATTTTTTGTCAAAAAACCGAACGTATGTGCTGGGAAAGGAGGGGTAAACATTGGATTACGTTAAGCTGACCAACGATCTAAGAACGGCTAACCAAATAGCCTGCGAAGCAGTGAAAGATTCGGAGGATGGTGGAACCTGTAATTTAGATAGCTGCTTTCTACAAATTCCAAGGGCGAGAGAAACCCGAGTACTTGAAGCGATCAAAGCTGCTGGTCTATATTGCAGAGCTAAGACACAGTGGGGCTGGATCGGCAAAGGCTACATGATTAAACCGACGAGCGATGGACAAGGTAACAAACGCTCAAAGGCTGTCGAGGCCATGTCCAAAGAGCTAAAGCAGCGCGGGTGGGACGTAACGACTTATTATCAGATGGATTAAAAAAACAGTAAAACAGCCATTTCCGGTGAGCTGGCGGCAAACTGCTGCCTAAAAATAGAACATACGTTTGGAAATGTGTGAGAAAGGAGGATGGTTGTCATGATCCAATTAACCACATTGCAGAAATTAATCATGGATGTTGTCGATTCAAATCCTGGCCTTACTGCTAAAGGAGTCATAGAAAAAACAGGATTAAAAAGCGGGACATGTTCGGGAACCATACGCGGTTTACTAAAGAAAAAAATCATTCGGCGTGAAGGCACGCCACATAAATACAAGCATTACAGTAACGGCCTAGAGTACGAGCTCGTGAAACGAGTAAAGCCAAGGATCGAGGATAAAACAGAACAAAAAGACACATTAATCGAGCAGGCTGCTTCTGTCAAACTTACAGATGAGCAGCGGCTGTATCTGGCTAACAATAAGCATCTTCCGCGCAGCCAGTTAGCCCGCAAGCTCGGAATTAGCAGGCTGGAGCTTAACTTTGCGATGGATACGAGCCGCAGATAGGGACTGGAATTATTCCAAATATGATCACAGGGAGCTAATAACTATGAAGGTGCAGATCGAAGGTAACTTATACATCGAATCTGATGAGAGGCAGTTTGTCATAAAAGAGTACACTGGCAAATTTGACGATAAAGGCAAAGAGTTATTCAAGACAGTTGGCTATTACACATGCGTGAAAGACTGTCTCAAGCGGTACTTGACATTGAAGATTAAAGAATCGACAGCAGCAACGCTGACTGAGCTGCGAGAGGACGTTTTGCGTGTGGAGCAGTATATCGAAAAGGTAATGCCAGTTTAACGACAGAGTTATCGATTGGCACAGAAATTATTCCAAATATTATTCCGAGGAGAGATCGAGATGCAAGTTAAAATTAAAGCAAATTTCAATAAACAGACACGTGATTCTAAGAAAGAGCTCGTTCAGTTTTATGTAAAAGGTGATGATGAGCATTTGCCGGAACTGAACATGATGTGCCGTGAGGTAGTGGAGTTAAGGATTAATGATGTCGATCCACTAACTGCGGAATTCGTGAAGAAATCGCAGGATTCAAAAAAGACAGTTCTTGATTTCGTAGTGAACAGTGGGTCCTCAAATCGACATTCGTTCGAATTCTACCGTTTGGCTGGAACTGATGTTGAGTTGACGATTACAGAGTCGCAAATGGACATTGATGAATTCCGAGAGCAGCAAGAGCAGCATCGTGAAGGTGTTCGCGGGACTATTGATAAAGACGGAACTGTAACGGTAGACGGCAATCAAATGACGCTAGAAGAGGCTGCCGCCGCTGCCGAAAAAAGCGACGATCCGATGCAGGGTGTTGGAGGCGAGTCGGAGTCAGATACGGAAGCGATAGACGCCGAGAATGATGATGACGATCTCGTATGAGGAGTCGGTGGAACTGGCCTTTTATAACCTGCTGGGGCTTAGCTGGCATATTCTGCGTAATGTTTTGGTTGGGCGTGCTCCTTTTGATAATTGCAGTTGCTAAATAATATGCGGCCTCGGCTTCTGCCGGGGCAATCCCTCAGAGGGGTGAGCAAGGTGGGGAAGAAGGACTTTATACCGGAATTGGACGAACGCGGATACATGCTTCACTTAGATGATTTGAAAAAATCATATCGAATCACTCTCGGAAAGCTGCAGGCGAGCCGCGAACGGATTGAAGAAGACGTTGCGGAAAATCCAGAGCTCGCAGCTTCGTATGAGGATGACCTTAGTCACATCACCGAAATGATATCGGATGTAAATTATAATATCGAATGGCTCCACACTGGCCGGCAGCCCCGGAGCAAACGGGGAGCAGACAGACGCAGCGTCTACCAGCGGACTGTGCTCATGGACCCGACGATCATGGAACGGTACATGAAACCTATCAATAGCCGCAGCGCAACAACACTAACGGATGATGAGCGGCACAAGCTGGAGGAAGTGTTGGACATACTCAGCCCAAGAGAGCGAGAGGTTTTCGTCATGGCGAAGGGCGAAGGCTTTCCCCATGAGTACATTGCCGATATGTTGAACATCCATAAGGGCACAGTCGATACGATGGTTAAGCGGGCACATGATAAGTTGAGCCGAGGATGGCAGGGGACTTTATTTTAATTGTACTAATCCTGCAAGATGACCATGCCTCCCCTCATAACATAATAGTGGGTGATGAGTATGAAGAAAAACAAAAGAGATCCTAATTATAATATAAAAATCATACGCGTCGGAAACCGCTCAGATGAAATTGTAAGAGCTATTGTTAAAGAAACTCTTGAATCAGCACTTGCAAAAAACGGTGCTGTAGCGGATAATCTTGATGAAGTTCTGCACAAATACATTTCGGGGGAAATACGTAATGAGCAAAAAATCTAGAGGATATGTCCGTGTTTCAACTATGAAGGATTCGCAAAAAGATAGTCCCGAACACCAAGAGGCGTTTATTCGTGAGACTGCTTTGAAAATGGATCAAGAAATTGAACACATTTATTTAGATAAAGGTACTGCAACCAGCATTGTAACGCGAGAAGATGTACAACAAATGATTGAAGATGCGAAGAGGGGCGATATCCGCACCCTCTTTTTCACATCGCTTTCCCGATTCAGTAGGAATGCACTTGATGCCATTTCCTTAAAACGGATTCTAGTAAATGCACTCAAGATAAGAGTAATTTCAATTGAAGATGGTTATGATTCAGGAATAAAAGATGATGAGTTGTTGTTTGGTATAAAATCTGTAGTAAACGAAAACTCCAGTGGAGATATTAGTGTTTCATCTCGTCGAGGCATCAGACAATCAGCAGCCGCAGGAAATTTCACAGGATCCATTGCACCTTATGGATACAAAAAAATAGTTATAGACGATCCACGAATGAAGAGCGGAAAGAGAAAAACCTTAGAAGTCATACCCGAACAAGCTGCTGTTGTAAAATTGATTTATCACCTATACATTAATGAGGGTATGGGGGAAAAAATGATTGTTAACTATCTCAACGGTGACGAAGGGAAAAGACAAGCGATTCCTTCAGCAAAAGGGAATTTGTGGGGACTTTCTTCGATTCAATCTATTCTCCAGAATGAGAATTATACTGGATATACAGTGTCGGGAAAATATACAGTTGAAACATCGTATAATAATTTAGATGATTTGATGGACCGGGGTAAGAAACAAGTCAAAAAACCAAAAGAGGAATGGGAAAAGACGAAATATCAAACACATGAAACAATCATAACTGAAGAACAATTTCAGAAGGCTCAGGAATTAAGGCTTATTCGGGGAGGCGGAACTCGTGGAGGTCGACGATCCTTTGTTAACGCATTTGCAAAACTAGTATTTTGTGCTGAATGTGGATCGGCTATGGTGACAATGTCGTCTGAAACGAGGGGAGTGCGTTACCGTTACCTCTTATGTTCTCGTAGGAGAAGAGTTGGGGCTATCGGCTGCGCGAATGGTAAGTGGCTGGAATACTTTAAATTTCGTGATGAATCCATAAGTGAAATATTGAATCTTATTATTGATACAGTTGGACGAGCTGAAGCCGAAGGATTGGAAGGGATAAATGCTAATGTACTTCAGACTGATACAACAAAGGAAAAAAGCAATTTGGAAAAAAAGGTAAAAGACAATCGGAAGCTTTTGTTCGAGATTAGAAGGCAGAACATGCTTGGTGATATTGATTCTGTACAATATGATTTTGAGAAAGCAATTTATGAGAAAGAAATCGAAGTGGCTGAAAAAAGGCTGTCGGTTATTGCACTTCAGGAGAAACACACTTTGGATCGCGAAAAAAACCTAAAGTCCATGAAAGAAGCGTTAAACGAGCTTACAAAGCTGGAGTCTTATGACGATGTCAATAAAATCAGGGTGCTTTTGATGAAAGTAGTTAGCCGGATAGAAATCAATAAGGATGGTGAAATCACTATCCAAGTTCTTATTTGACTTTTTATGTGCTTGAAAATACACTACGAATGTCATGCAAAAGCTGAACGTAAAAGGTCGTTCACAAGCGGTTGTCGAGCTTATCAAGCTTGGTGAATTACAAATCTAACATAGCAACCTAATCGGACGGCATAGCGATATGCTGTCTTATTTTTTTGTATGCTTATCTGTACGAATGGTAACAAACTTTGAAGGGTAGCGACCAAAAGAAGGAAACAAAACGTCAGAAAGAATAGCTTGTAGTGACGACGTCAAGCTTTGATAAATTGAATGTGAAAAGTATAAATCTGAATAATAATGGATGCAGAGTTTCTGCAAGGACCTCTCTTATTAGATATGCCATTCAGAGACCCTGATCCACTACTTTAGGGTTGGGAGCGTATTGTTTGAAGGTAAATTTGGTCGAGCAATATATGTCAGAAAGAGTGACTAGAGTGAATAGTTGCTTTATCGTTATCGAATATTCAACATTGCGTTGAGATTCCATAGATAAAAAATGACCAAGTAATTGCCTTTGAATGACGGCATCGCTTGGTCTAATAATTAAAATCAATTCCCATCGATTCAAAATCCACTTTGCACTTGGCTTTCATCATAAAATCAATGCCAAGAATCCCATCAAAGCCATAAGGCTCTTGTATAGAACCAAGCTGAATCGGAAAATCAGTTAAAGCAATGTGTTCAATATGAAGATCGGGAATGTGTTGCTCATAGCAAATTTCGCTCGTTCCCCCTACCCCATACATTCGTTTGGCTCGTCCATTGATAAAGTCAATGTCAATGCTAATCCCAGCAAGTGCATCGGTATCAAAAACCGTTGCAGCACATCCTGTATCAAATAGAACATTCTGTAAAACAATCGTTTGATTGTTGTGAGTTAAAGTTAAGGAGATGATAGGCAAGCCGTGCTGGAGTTGTATTTTCATGTCCGCTGCCTTATCCCTGAGAAAAATTCCTCAACGACCTCTACATCACTTCTGCTCGTGTGGAATACATACAGCTCGCGTGTCGGATGAAGCTTATGCAGCTCTTTATAGCCGCTCCAGGCTTCCTGAGGGTTGTTGTAGTCCTGAATAACCGCCATATCCTCTAATTGTCGCACATGATTGTTGGAGCTTGCCTTGATTGCCTCGACCAGCACAAAACGACCTGGATGCAGTTCGGTAATCTCTCCCCATTTCATCGGCTTCACCTCGCTTGGATTGTAGTATTTCTATTATAACATAGTTGCCCCGAAGGGTTGGAAGTAGGTGCGGGGATTGACATTATATGTTTTTAATGTGTGGAACAGCATTCGATGAAGGGGAGCTAAGCGGGAATTTGTGCGATGATAATCGGACGGCATAGCGATATGCTGTCTTATTTTTTGTCATCAAGAGTTAGAATTATTCTAATTATGGTAATAAAGTAAAATAGGAGAAGGAAAATGTCGAATATCGTCGAATATTACTAGTACCATAATGTTTAGGAAGGGTCTATATGCATATATTACGTGTGATAAAAGCTTCGCAAAGGAATAAAATAGGCCTAACGACGCTGCTTACCGGCTTGGTCACGATATCCGTTCTTCTCACATTAACGATGTTGCTCTTCGCATCCTATCAATCCCAAAGGCAATCATTAATTGGAACGACGCTTACCTTAAATCTCTCCACAGCAACTAAGATGAGTCAGGCGATGGATTCTTTATTTATATCGATGCGCAGCAGTCTAAAAAACGCTGCGGCATTTTATTCCATGAACTGGGGATTAAATGAGTCGGATTCGGACAAGTACCTTGAATTGATACGCAAAAGCAGTAATTATTTTAGTTCCATTATAGTAGTAGATGAGAATGGTATTATGCGTGTAATGTCTCCTCCCTCACTTGGAATGATAGGCAAGCAAGTGAAAACACAGCCTCCTAAGGAAGCATTGGCTCTTAGAAAGCCTTACATATCACAGCCGTATATAAGCGCAGTGTCCAAACGGCTTCTCGTATTTGTCAGCGAGCCGATATTTGATCAGAAAGGCGTTTACAGAGGTTTTATCGGCGGTTCCATTTATCTGCAAGAAGATAACGTTTTGAATATGATTTTTGGCAACGACAGCTTGGATCATAATGGCTCATACTTCTTTGTAACAAGTTCCGATGGTCATTTGCTTTACCATCCCAATTACATTCGTATAGGTCAAGACGTAAGCGCCGACCCTATCGTCCAGAAGCTGGCACAAGGCGAAAGCGGGCAAGAGCTAACGGAAGCTTCAAAAGGATTAACGCTGCTCGCAGGGTATTCATTCGTACCGGAAAGCAAATGGGGAATCGTCGTGCTTTCTCCGATGGACATCGTCAATGCGGAATTAAGCCAGTATATTCGTTCAATCTTGCTGTATACGATCATTCCATTTATTCTACTATTGCTGGTGACGATTTGGTTTGCGCGCCGATTAGCAATGCCATTCGTAACGCTTGCGAACTTTGTGAGAAAAATCGGGGAGAAAGATACTGCATTGCCGACAGTGGAGCACCACTGGAACAGTGAAGCTGATTTATTGACTAGAACGATTGTACGTGCAATGAGCGGCATTAAAGCTCAGAACGATCTGTTGACCCAAGCGGCGATGACCGATGTTCTGACCGGACTTAGCAACCGTCGAACGTTAGAGGCGATCATGAAGCAATGGGTCGAGGAGCAGAAGCCTTATTCCATACTCGTGCTTGATATTGACCGTTTCAAATCTATTAACGACAACTTTGGGCATCAAGAGGGAGATAGAGTTTTGCAGCATCTTGCTGAGATTGTAAGGAAATCCGTAAAAGCAGGGGCTGTATGCAGCCGTTATGGAGGCGAGGAGTTCGTTGTTCTTCTGCCCTATGCGACGGCGCATGATGTTTTTGAAACAGCTGAACGCATTCGGCTAATTATGGAGCAAAGCGAAAATCATCTCAAACAAACCGTTACGGTCTCACTTGGCGGGGCTCATTTTCCGTCACAGGCGAGAAATGCGGATGAGCTGTTCATGCTGGCGGATCAAGCGATGTACAGGGCCAAAAATGCTGGAAGAAACCAAACCGTAATAGCTGACTAGAGGAAAGCCGGCAGTAACGCCGATTAAATCTAATACATAATTGCTGAAAAGGGATTATTTCAATGATATCAAATCTTTTATCTACAAAAAAAAAAATGATTTATTTTATCGTCATATCAATTGCCATTATGTGCTTGCTCACCGGGATAAAGCTGTTTTTCTCTTATAAGACCACGAGCAAATCCGCTGAAATCGCGCTGGCAAAGCAATATACTGAAATTGCAATAGAAGTGGCAAATGGCTTGGATAAAGAGAGTTATAAGAAATTTCTCCTGTCCAAATCGGAAGATGAGCATTTTCAGAAAACGAAGCTTTATCTGGAAGAGTATCGGAAACGAATTAATGCCCTCTATGTGTATACTTTGCTTCTGGATGAAAGTGAAGTCTCTAAGGTCATGGTGGCAGCCGGGCCGCCTGCTGTGGAGGATTTGCCGATTGGATTTCCATGTACGGCCCCTCCTGCTGAGGTGATTCGTGCGAAGAACGGGGTGAACTATTACACGGGCATTATTCATGATGAACTTTCCGGCTCTTATATGTCCATAGGGGTTCCTTTATTCGACGAGAAGGGCGAAATGATTGGTGTAGTAGGAATCGATATAGCTGCTGAGGATTTAGGTCTTATCAGCAAGCATGTCATCAAGAGCAATTCGCATATCTTCGGACTGGATGTCTTGTTCGCATTGTTATTGTTAGCAGGCGTGTACTTGTTGAACAAATGGTACAAGGCACGTTTGAAACAGGATTTGAAGGAATCGGAGAAGACATACATCTCTGAACTCGGTAAAATAGTAGGCACCATCAAATCAAGCAGGCATGATTTGATGAATCATCTGCAGGTGTTGAATGGCTTAATGGACATTCGAATGTACGATAAAGCGCATGATTATTTGAGACAGCTTACGACTGAGTCCAAAACAATGGATTTGTCTCTCCGAGTAAAAAATCCGTTTTTGATGGTGTTGTTCCAAAGTAAGTGGGAGCTTGCTCATTCCAAAAATATAGACATCACCTTTGATACGGACTTTATCGATTTTGATAAAATGGAGTCCATGGATTTGGTTAAGCTATTTTCAAATTTGCTGGATAATGCGATCGAGTCCGTAGAAGCGTCGTTCGGCGAGCTGCCGCAGGAAATTCGTGTCATTTGCAAAATCGATAAAGGAAAATATAAATTTGCCATCGAGAATGCTGCCATGCTTACGGATAAAGAATTAAGCAGCCTCTTTCAGTATGGGTTTACTACGAAGGAGGATGGGCAGTCCTTGCGAGGGAACGGCCTCACTATCGTAAAGAGAACCGTTGAGAAATATAAGGGACATATTGATTTTCGCTATGAAGGGAAAAAGCTTCTTTTTCAAATTACGATATAATCATGACAGCGCCACGTTATTATACTTGAAATAGGTTTAGGATATAGCATGCGAAAAGAAGGGGCTGTTCACAAGGTACATAACCTTGTTTGAACAGCCCCGCTTTATGTGCATGCTTGCTTCAACGCTTGAACATGCTCCTCAACATAAGCTCTAACCTCTTCTGCCGAGCCTAGCTCAAGAACCGCTTGCGCGACTTGCTTCATCTCCAGCTGGGAAAGCTTGGCCAGCAAAGCTCGCGCTGGCAATATTGCGCTTGCGCTCATGCTGAATTCATCTAAGCCGAGGCCAAGCAAGATCGGCAGAGCATGCTTCTGTCCAGCCATTTCGCCGCACATGCCGACCCATTTGCCGCTCGCATGAGCCGCCGAGATGACGCGCTCGATCAGCAGCAAGATGGCAGGATGGAGCGGATCGTTTAAGTAGCCGAGCTTCGGATTCATGCGATCGGCTGCCATCGTATATTGAACCAAATCATTAGTGCCGATGCTGAAGAAATCAACTTCCTTCGCGAACTTGTCCGCGAGGACAGCTGCAGCCGGAATTTCAATCATGATGCCGGCCTCGATGCTTGGGTTGAATGTTATGCCAGCTGCGATCAGCTCGACCTTAACTTCCTCCAGCATAGCCTTCGCTTGACGCCATTCGCTAAGCGATGCAATCATAGGGAACATGATTTTCAAATTGCCGAAAGCGCTCGCCCGCAAAATCGCCCGAAGCTGCGTCTTGAACATATCCGGCCGATCCAAGCAGATGCGGATCGCGCGGAAGCCAAGGAAGGGGTTGTCCTCCTTCGGAAGATTCATATAGGGTATTTCCTTATCTCCGCCTATATCGGAGGTGCGGATAACGATAGGCGCATCGCTGCCAAACGCTTCGGCTGCTTTGCGGTAAGCAACAAATTGTGTTTCTTCGGACGGCAGCTCTGCTGCATCCATGTAGAGAAATTCGGTACGGAACAATCCGATGCCTTCAGCGCCAGCTTTAGCGGCTTGCTCTGCATCCTTCACGGAGCCGATATTCGCGACCAGCTCCACCTGCGCGCCGTCGCCGCTTACGGAAGGCTGGTTCAAATACGTTTGATAATATTGCTCACGTTCAAGCTGCTTTTGCTGCAATTGCGAATAACGAGAAAGCGCAGCATCATCGGGATCGATAATGACTTGTCCATCCGCACCGTCGATAATGACCGTTTGACCGTCCTTTACCGCATTTTCCAGCGAGCCGCCGATCCCAACGATCGCCGGAATGCCGATTGATCTTGCAATAATGGAAGAATGAGACGTACGTCCGCCAGCTTGCGTCGCAAAACCAACAACCTTGCTTGGATCAAGCTGCGCAGTGTCTGATGGCGTCAAATCCTCGGCAAACAATATGATTTTACCTGTCACATCGTTTAAAGACTCGGAGGAAATGCCTTGCAATTGATTTATCACGCGACGGCTTACATCACGAATATCGGCTGCACGTTCCTTCAGATAAGGATCATCCAATGCGCTGATCATTTCGGCAATTTCCTCGGAGGTTGTAAAGAAGGCGTATTCGGCATTTATCCGCTCTTCCCGAACTCGCTCCTTCGAGCGGTCAACAAGCTCCTCGTCCTCAAGCAGCATAAGATGCGCTTCAAATATTTCGGCTTCGGACTCCTTCTGCTGAGCGATGAGCTTGCCATGTATCGCTTCAAGTTCCTCGCGGGATGCTGCAATTGCAGCATCGAAGCGGCTGAGCTCTTCAGCCAATTGACTGTCAGCGAGGTGTACCTTTACGATTTGCGCTGCCTTTGCCGATAATACTCTAGCCACTCCAATGGCATATCCAGGCGATGCGGCAATTCCTTGAAGAAGCATCATTTATTGCCCCTTTTCCAAATGCTGCTCGACTGAAACCAAGATCGCCCCAATTGCTGAGATAACGTCCTCTGCATGTTCGCCCTCAGCAGCTACCGTAATGCTGTCACCTTGCCTAGCTCCAACTGTAATAACATGAACGAGGCTCTTCGCGTTAAAGCTTTTGCCATCCTTCTCAAGCGTAACGGCACCTGCGAACGTTTTTGCAGCCTCGACGATTTTTCGTGCCGGTCTTGCGTGAATGCCGAATGGGTTTTGGATCATAAAGCTGTTTTGCATCGGTTTTCCACTCCTAATAGCTGTATAGTTACAGTATTTTTTTAATTTCATCTTTGAGCTGTTCGGATTGCGTGCCGAAAATAACCTGTACGGCACCTTTGCCTAATCGAATAACGCCTGCTGCACCCATCCCTTTAAGCTGTGAATCGTTGACAACAGTCTCGTCCTTCACAACTAAGCGCAGTCTAGTGATACAAGCATCCAACCCTACGATGTTGGATGAACCGCCAAGCGCATGCAGCACGTTTGCTGCTTTGCTGCCGCCATCAGCTGGAGATGCTGCGCTTGCTGCTTTCTTCTCTTCAACGGATTCGTCCTCGCGGCCAGGTGTCTTGATGTTGAATTTGATGATCATGAAGCGAAATAACAAATAGTACACGACCGCAAACGCAAGACCGACAGGAATGATTAGCAGCGGATTTGTCGCAAGCGGAAAGTTAACCGCGTAATCGATAAATCCGGCAGAGAAGCCAAAGCCGTGCTTCACATCTAATTGATAAAGGATGAAGCCTGACAAACCGGTTAACAGAGCATGGATAATAAACAGAAACGGCGCTGCGAACATAAAGGCAAACTCAAGCGGCTCAGTAATCCCGGTCAGGAAGGAGGCGAAGGCGGTCCCGATAAATATGGAGGCGACCATCTTTCGTTTCTCCTTGCGTGCCGAACGAATGATCGCAAGCGCGCCGGCTGGCAGAGCGAACATCATGATCGGGAAGAAGCCGGTCATGAACATGCCCGCTGTTTTGTCTCCTGCGAAGAAACGGGTCAAGTCGCCATTCACAACTTTGCCTGCGGCATCTGTATAATCGCCAATTTGGAACCAAGCGATCGAATTGAGGACATGGTGCAGACCGGTTGGAATAAGCAGTCTGTTTGCCGTAAGGAAAACGAAGGAGCCGATACCGCCAAAATCGACGATCCAGCGACCGAATGAATCCAACGCATTTTGCACTGGCCCCCATACAAGACCAAGCAACAGGGCGACAATAACCATTACAAGCGAAGTGATAATCGGAACAAAGCGTTTGCCGCTGAAGAAGCCCAGCCAATCAGGCAGCTTTATCGTATGGAATCGTTTATATAAGTAAGCAGATATAAGACCTGCAATGATACCGCCTAGAACGCCCATATTCAGGACAACATCTTTTCCCACGAGGCCCGTGAAGACGAGAGGGACTTTCAGTTGAACCGTGATCAGCACCTGATAAGCGATGACGGCAGCGAGCGCGGCAACGGCGTCGCCGGCAAGGCCGATCGCTACGCCGACAGCGAAGATTAGCGGCAGGTGATCGAAGATGGCGGAGCCGCCAGCAGCAAGAAACGGCGCGATGTACTGATTAATAAATTGTCCTGCGCTTCCCATATGGAAGTCGTTCACATAATCGATATTGCCGAAGCGGAGCAGGATGGAGGCCGCTGGAAGCGAAGCAACCGGCAGCATTAATGCTTTACCAATTTTTTGAAGAAAGGCCAGCATGTTCTTATCGTCCTCTTTTCTACTTAGATGTAATGGGGCATTGGTCTAGCTGTTCATTTCTGCTCGAAGAAGGGTCTCTTCCCCTGCAGAGACGTTGCCGCTAGCGACGATATGCTCGAGATGCTTCACATCATCCTGATTGGCGATGACGATAGGCGTGACCGAGGGATAGCCGGCAGCTGCGATTTTGGTCAGGTCAAAGGTTATAAGCGTATCGCCTGCTTGGAAGGTGTCGCCTGTGCCTACTTTTGCTTGGAAGCCATCGCCATTTAAAGCGACAGTATTGATTCCGATATGAATAAGCAGCTGCAAGCCGGACGCATGCTCAATGATGATGGCGTGATTCGTATGGATGAGATGGGATACGGTACCATCGAACGGAGCGATGATTTTACCCTCTGCTGGCTCAATCGCGAGTCCATCGCCCATATGCTTGCCTGCGAAGGCTTCATCCGGCACCTCCGTTAAAGGCACGACCTTACCTGTTAAAGGGGCTAAAATCTCAATCGTTTTTTGTTTTGATTTTCCAAAAAGTTTGGATAGCATGTGTAAGTCCTCCTATTGTTGGTCTGCTTGCTTAATTAGTTGCCCGACAGGCACGTTGTGAATGCCGGAATGGATATGGAACGATAGAAATCCGATCTCATCCTCGGGTACTTCAATCTCGAATTGCTTGCTGATCCATTCGGCTAATTGAGCAGCGATTTCATATTCCATCGGAAAATTCTTTTTTGTCTCGTTTAGAAAAGGATTTACAATATCCATGTCGTTACGAAGCCGATAAACGGCAAACTGGATGTGGCTCGGCAAGGCAAAAAATAGCTTTGGATTCACATCAACGCCAGTTTTCTGTTTGATATGCTCCGCAATCCGCTCCGTCACTTCGATGATCCCTGGATCAATCTCCTCCAAGTAGGAGTGGTACTGCTTCATCTGCTCGGTATCGTCTAGACGAAATCGCTTCTCAATGCGGGGATCTGTACTATCAATGGTTTGGCCGGCTTTAAGCGAGAAGCCAAGTCCCTTGCCGAAAATGATGTATTCTCTATCGGTTTCCAGGTCGGCCGTCAATAGTACATTGTTGCCGATCGCACGTTCTACCCGAAATGCGCGAGCCATGCTTGAAATCCCTCCTTTTGTTAGTAAGATGCCCAATTGGCAAAAAAAAGAGCCAAGAAAAGAAAACCGATCTAATTCAAAATTAGATGGTAGTCTCTTCTTGGCTCATGCCTCATAGGTTGAGTAACACGCCAATTACTATGGATAATCGTTAAATTCAAATGAATGACCTTTGTGATCACCCAATTGAATATTAACATCATATTAATTTGAAGCGCTTTCGTCAAGAGGCTGATCGCTTGAAAAATTACACTTTCATTTTTTTTCAATAGCCGTCAGTGGAATGGCCAAGCTCGCTTGCGATTTCCATTCCTTCGTTGGCTGGCGTTGTGCCGACATGACCTTTATCCTTAAGATTCGAATCCGCTTGCTTAAGACCTTCTGCTACACGACTGCCATATTCGCTGTCGGCTTCCGAGAAGTGCCGAATCATTTGCTCGCGAATGACCGTGCTGCAGTTGCTGAGCGCGTCTACTAAGTTTTCAATGAGCTCGTCGCGCTCCCATTGCTCGAATTTGCGATAAGTTTCACCGGCTTGCTTGAAATTGTTTTGGCGATCTATAGGCTCCTTAGTTAGTTTAGCCGAGTAGGATGGCTCATGCGGCTCTCCAGAACGCTCTGCTTCCTTTAAGCCTCCCATCGTAGAAGGCTCGTAATTGACATGCGGATTTTGACCTGGCGCGATATCGATATAGAAAGCCATCTGTCCGTCTCGCTGATTGGTAGCAACTGCCTTCTTCGGCGCGTTGATCGGCAATTGAAGATAGTTGGTGCCAACACGGTGCCGCTGCGTATCGGAATAAGAGAACGTGCGGCCTTGCAGCATTTTATCGTCGGAGAAATCGAGACCGTCCACTAAAACGCCAGTACCGAACGCCGCTTGCTCCACCTCCGCGAAGTAGTTTTCCGGGTTTTTGTTCAGCACCATCTTGCCGACCGGCAGCATCGGGAACAGCTCGGGATCCCATAGCTTCGTATCGTCGAGAGGATCGAAATCAAGCTCTTCATGCGTGTCGTCGCTCATCCATTGGACTTGAAGCTCCCACTCCGGATATTCACCGCGCTCGATTGCCTCGTATAAATCCTGAGTGGCGTGATTGAAGTTTTTGCCTTGAAGCTGCTCGGCTTCAGTCTGGGTCAGGTTTCGAATACCTTGCAACGGCTCCCAATGATATTTGACGAGAATGCCTTTGCCTTCGGCATTAACCCATTTGTATGTATTGACGCCAGAGCCTTGCATTTGCCTGTAATTAGCCGGTATTCCCCATGGAGAGAACAGAAACGTAATCATATGCGTAGCTTCGGGCGATTGCGAGACAAAATCAAAGAAGCGCTCCATGCTCTGCACATTCGTGACGGGGTCAGGCTTGAAGGCATGCACCATATCGGGAAATTTCATAGCATCGCGAATGAAAAAGATTTTCAGATTGTTGCCGACCAAATCCCAGTTCCCATCCTCCGTATAAAACTTTGTGGCAAAGCCGCGCGGGTCTCGAAGTGTTTCCGGGGAATGGCCGCCGTGGATGACGCTTGAGAATCGAACGAATACAGGTGTTTGCTTGCCTGCCTTCTGAAAGAGCTTGGCTCTCGTATACTTTGCTATTGGCTCATCGCCCAGCTTGCCGTAGGCTTCAAAATAGCCATGTGCCCCAGCGCCGCGGCCATGCACGACACGTTCAGGAATACGTTCGCGGTCAAAGTGCGAGATTTTCTCGATAAAATGGTAGTTCTCAAGCGTGGAAGGGCCGCGGTTGCCGATGGTCCGAATATTTTGATTGTCAGTTACGGGATGGCCCTGCCTGGTTGTAAGTGTTTGATCTGGCGTATCATTTGAAGTCATAACATTTTCATCCTCCATTTTATGCAAATGCCTTAATACGCAACTAGTTTGAGTTTTTAGCCTATTTATTATTCATCTCTTGGATATAGTGATAATTTGCTAGTTTTGCTCAATAATCGTTAAAATTATGGTATAATAGAACCATATTTGGACAATAAATCACCGGTTTTTGAGTGCAAGGTGAAAGTGATCACCGAATTTATAGGGGGATAAGATGTTAAAATTTAGTCTATTCGTATTTTTAATTTGGTTGTTCGGCAACCCATTTATCGCTATCCTCGTTATGCTTATCCTGCTTTATATGCTGGATCGGCGCTTTGTTGGATTGACGCCAAGCCTTTTTAAACCATTAAAGAGAATGTCGAGAATAAGAAAACTGAGACAACAAATAGACAGCTCGCCAAATGATGTGTCATCAAAGCATGAGCTCGCCCGGTTGCTGCTTGAGAGGAAGAAATACAGCGAAGCATTGCGGTGGCTTGAACCGCTGCAGCATACGCTGGACGATTCCGCTGAGTTCTGGGATGACCTAGGCATGAGCTACTTGTATACAGGTGAAGAGGATAAGGGCGTAGCCAGCATGCTTCGCGGGCTTGAACTTAATCCGCGTGTCAAATACGGCGCTCCCTATTTACGATTTGCGTCCCATTATTCGAAGGATCAGATAGACAAGGCTCTAACGTATATAAAAGATTTTCAAGCGATCAATTCCTCTTCCTGCGAGGCTTATGATCAGCTAACCACTATTTATAAGAAGCTTGGAAACACGCAGGAAGCAAAGCGTACTACCGAGGATGGGCTGCGAATTTACCGCATGCTTCCGCGTTATAAGAAGCGTCAGGAACGTAAATGGGCTGTTCGTTTATTTTGGAAGAAGATCACCGGTTAAACGTTAGCTGTCGCATCCTTCTCTTCGATTGCTCGCGCATTTGTTATCATTTGTTAGTCGAAATAGTATTGTCGTTTGGTTTAGGATGCTACATAATGAAAGCTAATATAGATAGAAGGGCAAGATGCAGGAGATGCAACGCAACATATGGCTTGTGGCGATCAGCGTTATCGTCGTTTTAGTTTTATTGAATAATACGGCTTATTATTTTCTTACCCAAAAAACGCTGGAAGACTCTTTTAACGAAGAACTCCTGAATCATGCGAATCGACTTCAAATTTCCCTTGAGCAATCTCGCGAAGGCTCCGAGCTATTCCAAAATCAGCTTGGACGCGAACTGCGTACCGCTTCGATTGCCATCCAATATGCGCTTGATCCCGATATCGAGAAAGTAACGTCAGAGCAGCTGATGGAGCTGCGCGACAAGCTGGACCTCAGCCACATCACGCTTCTAAAAAAGCTGCCCGATGACATCGTGTTATACAAATCGTCAAACGAGAAGCAAGTGAACACGAGCACCAAAACGTGGAAGCCGTGGTACGAGGTGTTTAACCAGCTGTTCGAGAACAAGAACGCTACTGTGGACTGGCTTGGGCAATCGCTTCCGAATTTCTGGAGCGGACCGTTCGAGGTATCTACGACCAATGTGGATAAGCTCAACAAATGGGGCTACTATTACGACGGTGCGACCAATTATATTATAGACCCGTATGTGGATTATGAGCGGCAGGAAGCGTATGAGAACGCCACGGGCGTTCATCGCATGATCGAAAATTCGGTCCAAACCAGCGATTCCTTATTAGAAATTGCATTCATTAACCCGGAAACGTTCCCGGATGGGAAAGAAACGATTAATCCGGAGGGCCTTGTGCAAGGTCATAAAGTACAAGAGCCGATCTTTTATGGCTCGTATACGATAAAGACTGCGCAGGATACGAGCATGGTGCGCAAAGCTTATTTCTCAAAAAAGACAGTTACCCTTAGGGAAAATGTCAATGGCAAAGAAATTTACAAAATGTACATTCCGACATTCGTTAACGAAAAAGGCATCAACATAACGGATCGAGATGGCCGGCCGATGAATAGCTACGTACTGATGCTTACTTCTGATTATCATGTTATTCAAGAAAAGCTGGATTCACAGTTTCTTAATTTAGGCATTATTATTGTTATCGTAACCTTCTTAAGCTTGTTGATTGCCGTTGTTGCGATGAGATACTACAGACACTCGCGCGATAAGGTCGTTCGTGTCACGCAAGAGACCTATGTGGATGAGATCAATCAAATGTTCCAATCGATAAGGGCGCAAAGACATGATTTCTTGAATCATGTACAGACGATTCATTCATTGGCGGAGCTCGATAAATCGCAGGAGCTCGTTGCGTATACGAAGGAGCTGACCGGCGATATTCGGATGATGAACGATATTATCAATATCGGAAATCCGGCCATAGCGGCGCTTGTGCGCTCGAAAATTTCGCAAGCGGAAAGCAATAAAATTCAGTTCAGCTGCTCGTTTACAGGACTTAATATGCAGGAGATGGGCGTTAGGACGCTAGATGTCAATCGCATGCTCGGCAACTTGATCGATAATGCGTTTGACGAGGTGCTAAAATATGCCGAGGATAGCCGCCACGTAACCCTTGCCGGCAAGCAGACGGCCGATTTCCTTGAGTTTACGGTGACGAATACATGCGAAAATGCGGATGAAGCGATAGCGAAGCCGATTTTCGAAGCTGGCTATTCGACTAAGCAGCAGGACCATCAGGGCTTAGGGCTCTCCATCGTCAAATCGATCGCGAAGCAGTACAAAGGAGACGTATACGTAACAGCGGAGCCTGCCGGGAAATTGACTTTCATCGTGAAAATGCCATTATAATACAAAGAGCGCCATACCGACTGAACCTAATGTCGGGAAGGCGTTTTTATTTCTTTGACGCCAAATGATGGCAACAGCCGTTTCGGCTTGGTATAATAGAAAGAATGCAAGTGAACGGAAAGGAAGCGGGTGAATGTCTGTAATGCGCCTCAATGAAAAGCTGCACGCGCTGATTGAACAACAGTTAAACGTTCACGTCGAGACGACAATTATGAAGCGAGGCTGGCTATATTACATGGAAGGCAAAGTGAACAGCGCAAATGAGGGCAGCTCTGATCATTTGTATGGCGTCGTTCAGGGCTCGGATCTTTACGCTGTCATCTTGGATGCCAGTAATTTGCGGTACAGCTCCTGTACCTGTCCATATACCGGTTTTTGCAAGCATATGGCTGCTGTTTATTTTCAATATTGCAGTCAGCAGGAAGGAGGGCATAGCCTTGCGGAACGATCCTATTTTCGCTTATTAGGACTCTCATCTGCTAGTTCGCTGCTTAACACTTCTCAGACTGCGAGGGCTGAAGTACAGCCGCAATTGCCAGTCGCTCCCCGTGATCCAGGTACTCTCGCAACCGCTGAAGAGTGGCTGATCTGGATGGAAGAGACGCATGGCGAAGTATGGCGGAAGTGCCGGCATTCTTTGCATGCCCTTCAGCCGCTATTATCTTCATTGAAGGGGCTGTCCAAGGATTGGGAGAAGCCGATGCAGCGATTGCACTGGTCAACGGCCATCCTCTTTGTCCTGGAGCAAGCGGAGCGGGCCATTAATACAGTGGATTCGTTCAGCAGATATTATCATGAAATGTCGTTCATCCGCATGGCAGAGCCATGGGTGGAGCATCTATATACGCTAATATCCGAATTAACGCCAGCTGAGATGGAGCCGAAGGAAGAGGCTTGGGCGGATGCATTGATCGCTCATGTGAAAATTTGGGCATCGAGCACGGAGCGGCAGCTCTTTGATTGGGAATATATTTACTTGGTCTTCTGCGAGAAGCTTTCGGAAAACCGCGGATGGTTTGAGCGCGAGCTGGCTGCGATGGTTGAGCTGTCGAAGGCTGAAGAAGCGGAGGGCGCCAACAAGGCTTTTCTGCATACCGCGATTGGCATTATGTACTTTTTTGATCGGAAAGACGAACAAGCTATCCATCATTTTTCTTTGACGAGCTTTGAGCGTTCGCAGAAGGTGATGTATCCATGCGCGGCGCAGCGGATGGAAGAAGGAAAATGGGATCATGTGCAGCACTGGATGAGCTTTCTGTTCGAGCGTGTCTACAAAGTGAAAAATGGCCGATCGGTGGGCCCGTTTCTAACCCTGTGCCGCAGAGCCGATCTTGACCGTCCTGATTTGCAGATATGGACCGATTATATGACGCAATTGCTGCCTCATTCCTATTCAGAATTATCTGACCATTGGCTGGATCAGAAGCGTTATGAGGAATGGGCGGATTTGCAGATGCTCGTAGGGTCCCGTCCGGAGGATGTTGGCGCTTCTGCGCTGCGTGAAATTGCCAAGCTTGCGCCGCGAGCGTTAATGCCGCTTTATCATCAGTCGGTAGAGGCATCCATTCAGACTCGCAATCGGCAGGGTTACCGAATAGCGGTGAAGCAGCTGAAGAAATTAGAGCGATTGTATAAAGCCGATAAGGATGTACCGAGATGGGATCAATATATAGCAGGACTTGTACGCAAGCATCAGCGGCTTAGAGCATTTCAGGAAGAGCTGTGGAAAGGGAAAATCGTTACATGAAAACATACATTGGCGCGCGTAAGTTAATGATTGACGGATTTTGGAACGAAGATGAGGGCGATGCCTCCGTTCTGTTAAGCGCAGTCGATCGGAAGGATGCGGCCGATGGCAAGCTGCGCTCCTTGTTGTTTGCATGGCATAAGGCATCCTGGTTCGGCGCGGATATTGAAGAGATTAGCTTAGGTGAACGCAAGCTTCTCAAAGTGCCGCCGCTGCTCGCTATGGATTATTTGTCCTCGCCGCAGCATGTGCGTCTGCTTCAATTGGAATGGACGGATCGATTGTCCGTACTGATGAGGATGGCAGAGCAAATACGTACTGTCTTGATCAAAGGCTGGTTTATGCCCGATTGGGACCGCTGGACGGACGATGTGCGGAGCTGGCGAGTGGCCATTCCCGAGCAGGAGATCGATTTAAACCGGGCATGGAACGACAATGTGCAGGCCGCCCTTCAAAATGGCGATAAAGGAATTGAGAATTGGTTAAGCGGCGCTGTCGAGCAAATGATCGTAGAAAACGAGCAGGCTGCACGGGCATGGAAAGATATTGGCATGGCTTCAGGCGAAGCGGTGCTTAGAAGGAAATCAGCCGATGAGGAAGATTGGCTGATCGCTATTGGCCTGCGCAAGGATGTTCTTCCTTTCCGCACTGCCCTTCAGCTCGTAGAGCCTATGGAGTCATCCCTCTGGCGGCTTCGCCCCGTGCTTCAGGATCGTGAGGGTGGCTCGTGGCTGCCAATACGCTTCAACGAAAATGGGGATGGCTGGGAGGCGGAAACGGAGGATGACCGTACGATTCCAGCAGAGTGGCTGCCGTATCTAGACGGGAAGCTTGCCAAGGAGCAGCTGAAATGGACAACGGCTTTGCCGGAGCTGAAAGATACGCATGATGAAGGCAGGCTTAGGGAACAGCTGTCCGACAATGAAGCGTGGAAATTTTTAGAGGAAGCAAGCGTTCGTCTGCTCGAAGCCGGTTGTCCGGTGCTTCTGCCAGGCTGGTGGGAAGCGGTTCGCTCGCGGAAGCTGCGGTTAAGAGCCAAGATGAAGTCATCAGTGGGATCAGCTGCGCAGCCGATGTTTGGGCTTGATCAAATCGTGCAATTTGATTGGAAGCTAGCGCTTGGCGACGTCAATCTGACCGAGGCGGAGTTTCTGCATCTAGCGGAGCAGAACCGCAGACTATTCAATATTGGCGGCGAATGGGTTCATTTGGACCCGCAGGATGTGACGCAAATCAAACAATGGCTGAAGCGAATGGGCAAGCGCAAAGGACTCTCTTTCCGTGACGTTCTGGAAATGCATCTCAAAGGTGGCATTCCACTCGATGATACTGGCGAGCTGGACCATGACTTGGAAGCGGAGGTCGAGCTGAATGAGCATTTAACGTCTTGGCTTGCGCAGCTGCAGCAAACCTCGCAAATACCGCTTGCCGAAATACCGCCAACTTTTTTGGGCGAGCTTCGCCCCTATCAGCTGGAGGGCGTATCCTGGCTGCTGTTTCTAAGGAGATTCGGACTTGGCGGTGTGCTTGCGGACGATATGGGTCTTGGCAAAACGATTCAGTTTATGGCTTATCTCGTCTATATAAAGGAGAGAAAGCTGCAATCTGGCGGTCCATCCCTGCTCATTTGTCCGACGTCAGTTATTGGCAACTGGGAGAAGGAGCTTGAAAAGTTTGCGCCGTCGCTTCAAGTGATGCTGCATTATGGCAATAAGCGGGATAAAGGAGAGCAATTCCGCGATTCGGTTGCGGGTGCTGATCTGGTCATAACCTCTTACTCGCTCGCACAGCTTGACGAGGAGGATTTAGGCTTAGTCGATTGGGATGCGCTTTGCCTTGATGAGGCGCAAAACATTAAAAATATATATACCAAGCAGTCAACAGCAATCAGGCGTCTGCCGGCAGGGCATCGCATTGCGCTGACGGGCACACCGATGGAGAACCGGCTGACTGAGCTATGGTCGATCTATGATTTCATTAATCCCGGTTATTTGGGCAATATTAACGAATTCCGGAAGGAAGTCGTGACGCCGATCGAGAAAACGCGGGATGAGAAGCTGATCGCCGGACTCCAGCGCTGGGTGAAGCCATTTATGCTGCGCAGAATCAAGAAGGACCCTGCGATCCAGCTGTCGCTGCCGGATAAGAATGAATCGAAAACCTTTATGACGTTAACGGCAGAGCAAGGCGCCATGTATGAGAACCTAGTGGCTGATCTGCTGGAAAATCTCGATAAGCTCGGACCGATGCAGCGCAGAGGACTTATTCTTGCCGCATTAACGAAGCTGAAGCAGTTATGCGATCATCCTTCTCTGCTTGCCGATGAGGAAAAAACCGCTTTATGGGAAATCGACCGTTCTAATAAAGTGGCTAGACTGCTTGAAATGTGCGAGGAGATCGCTGCCGAAGGCGAGCGCTGTCTCATCTTCACGCAATATATCGAAATGGGACATCAGCTTCAGCAGCTGCTTGAGGAGAAGCTTGGCTTGCCTGTGCCGTACTTGCATGGCGGAGTGCCAAAGGCGAAGCGTGATCAAATGATCGAGCAATTCCAAAATACAGAGGAGCCTTGCTGCGCATTTGTGCTCTCGCTGAAGGCGGGCGGCACGGGGCTTAACCTGACCGCTGCGAACCATGTGTTCCATTTTGACCGCTGGTGGAATCCTGCGGTCGAGAATCAAGCGACTGACCGGGCGTTCAGAATCGGCCAGACAAGAGAGGTTCACGTGCATAAGTTCATTACACTTGGCACGCTGGAGGAGAAGATCGACGAGATGATCGATCGGAAGCAGTCGCTGAACGACCAAGTCGTCGGTCAATCAGAGCAGTGGATAACGGAGATGTCTACCGCCGATCTGAGGGAGCTTTTTGCACTGCGAAAAAGCTGGTTGAAGGGATGATGATATAAATGTTAGACGGCAGCTTGCGGGCCAAACAGGAGAAATTGTCGCTCGAGAAGACAAAAGCGAATCTAATGTCCCAAACTTCACATACGGAAGTGGAAAAGTCGCCCGCGTATGGTCAAAATGAAGGCGCTAATCCGGAATGGCGAAGATTTTACGAAGTCATTAAAGAAATAACGCTTGATATGCGCTAAAATAAGCTAGACTACATGACATAAGCCTGCCTGGGAAAAGTAACCCGGCGGGCTTTAAATTTTTATCCCTCTAATCCAAAATAAGAGGATAGTATCCCTAACTCGTCGGTATTTGGACCTCCTTACGTTTGTTCAAGGGCGACTATAATAAGGATGCGAGGTAAACAAGAAGCACTATAAACGAGGAGGTCTTCCCAATGAAAAAGCAACACACACTACTTGCCACCCTTTTAGTATCGATCATGTTGGTCGCATCGGCATGCGGTACGAGCAACAATGCAGGGACGAACAAAAACGCAGGTGCAAACAGTACAAGTA
Source organism: Paenibacillus sp. Y660 (assembly GCF_057221575.1). Taxonomy (NCBI): domain Bacteria; kingdom Bacillati; phylum Bacillota; class Bacilli; order Caryophanales; family Paenibacillaceae; genus Paenibacillus; species Paenibacillus sp. Y660. The sequence continues at coordinate 156,229 of NZ_JBXBBJ010000007.1, forward strand.
CACCTGCTGAGACACCTGCAGATGCTAAGGACGTTACCTTGTCCCTGCGCCATACGCAAATTAAAGAAACGAGCAAAACTCGTTTGAAAATTTTAGAAGACGTCGTTGCCAAAACACAGGAAGAAAACAAAGGCCTTACCTTCAAGCTTGAAGGCATTGACGAGATCGTTAATCGCGATCAAAAGCTGAAAGCTGAGATGGCAGCCGGCAATCCTCCTGATATTTTCGAAGTATTCGGAGGTGCTGACCTTAATCTTTATGTAAAAGCGAATCGCATGCTGGACTTGACTCCAATCATTGCAGAGCTTGGCCTAACAGACAAGTTTGCGAGCTTGGACGAGTTTACGGTAGACGGTAAAGTATTCGGCCTGCCTTTCGGCGGATACAGCGAAGCCATTTTCTACAATAAGAAAATTTTCACCGAGCTAGGCTTGGAAACTCCTAAAACATGGGCTCAATTGCTTGATATTTCTGAGAAAATCAAAGCAGCCGGCTACACGCCATTCGGTTTGGCTGCCAAAGACGGCTGGGTTAACGGCATGTTGTGGAACACCGTTATGGAACGCAACGTTGGTATCGATGCATTCAGCAAAGTGGTATCCGGCGAAGCGAAATGGACAGACGAGAACTTCGTTAAAGGCTTTGCTTCCTACGCAGAGCTTGTGAATAAGGATTTCTTTACAAAAGGCGCTCTAGGCCTTGCTTATGCTGACCAAGGTGCACAATTGCTTTCCGGCAAGGCAGCTATGGTGTTCACAGGAACTTGGGATGCGAACCGCTTCTCAGGCGACGAAGCAGGTGATCTGAAAGGTCAAATCGGTTACTTCGCATTCCCATCCATCGATGGCGGCGCAGGCGACCAAACTTCTATCAACGCATCGTATTCAAATGGTTTTGGCTTCTCTGCAAACCTTGATGAAAATCAAGTAGCAGCAGCTAAGAAATTTATCGCGAACTTCTTCACAGAAGAAGTGCAAAAACGTACGTTGGTTGAAGACAAATTGCTTCCTTCCATGAAGCTCAGCGATTTGTCCGGCGTAGACCCGCTTACAACTGAAATTTTGACGGTAATGGCTGACGCTTCCTCTTCTTGGAAAGCTTACGATGCAATCGTTCAACCAGCAGTTGGCGCTGACGTTAACGTTGGCATTCAAGAGCTGATCGGTAAAGTATCGACTCCGGAAAAAGTAGCAGAAAAAATTCAAGCGTCGCAAGATAAGGCTAACGCGGCTAAGTAATTGTATGACATTACAATCGTTCCTGATGGACGAGAGGGTGTCCTTCCTTCCAGGAGGACACCCTTTTTAACGCCAGTCAGCATAAAAGGAGGACATTATGAACAAAGCTCTCAAAAATCCAATTACTTACGTGGCGTTCATTATTCCGACGCTTGCTTTATACGCTTTGTTTTTTGTTTACCCCGTCATCGTATCGTTTGTTTATGGCTTCTTTCGTTGGGACGGCATTACCGAGAAGGTGTTTATCGGCTTCGATAACTTTACGAGATTGTGGCAGGATGAGGTTTTTAGAAAAGCACTATTGAACAATTTTTACTTTATGGCTTTTTCCTTAATTGTGAACATTCCGCTCGTCTTCTTGATCTCGATCATTATCAGCAAAGTTAGACGGATGCGTGACTTTTACAAATCGGCCGTATTTGTGCCGGTTGTCATATCGACAGCTACAGTCGCAATATTGTTCGGCGTGCTGTACAACTATGATTCGGGTATGATCAATCAGTTTATTCGTCTGGCTGCTCCTGAGAGCTGGGCGCGTGAATGGTTGTCCGATCCCAAGCTTGCGATGCTCTCCATTCTAATTGCGAACGCATGGCAAAATATCGGCTTCTTCATTGTGCTATGTTTGGCGGCGATTCTAAACATTCCGAAAGAGATCGTCGAAGCTTCCAAGCTCGATGGCGTTAACGGCTGGCAAGAAACATGGTCTATTACGCTGCCCCTCGTCAGACCTATCCTGTTCGTTATGCTGCTGCTCACCGTTTCGGGAACGATGAAGGTGCTTGATATCGTACAAATTATGACGAATGGCGGTCCGTTTCAATCCACGGAGGTTATGTCGACTTATATGCTTAAAGTAGGGTTTCGTTCGCTCGAGCTTGGTTATGGAAGTGCAATCGGGGTAGCGATGTTCATCATTATTTTAGTGCTTACAGGTATTTTGCAACGCATCACGAAAAGCGAGGAGGTGCAATACTGATGAAACGTTCCGGTAATTCACAATGGTGGATGCATTCTTTTTTAGTTGGCTATGTCGTCGTATTGCTCTTCCCTTTGCTGTGGCTATTCATGTCTTCCTTCAAAACGAATCGCGAGATCACAGTCAATACATGGGCACTGCCAACCAGCTTTAATTTTGACAACTACGTTGCCGCATGGCAAACCGCAAATATCGGCAAATATGCTTGGAATAGTACGGTTGTCACGGTTATCGCATGTGTGCTTACGCTGCTGTTTGCCGCGATGACCTCGTTCGCAATTGCGCGCATGAAATACAAGAAAATGAACAAAACGATTTACCAATTTATTTTGCTCGGCCTGATCGTACCTCCGGGTGCTTTATTTATTCCGTTGTACCGTTTGGTTCAAGGCATCAAGGTGTTTGGTCATCCATTATATGATACGCATTGGTCGCTAATTTTGGTATACTGCACTTATGCATTGCCGATTACCGTGTTTATTATATATGCTTTTATGCTATCGATTCCTAATGAATTGGAAGAAGCGGGAATTGTGGACGGGCTTGGCGCGACCGGCTTGTTTTTCAAAGTTATTATTCCGATCTCCTTGCCAGCGCTTGTAACCGTATTTATTTTAAATTTTATTTCCAATTGGAACGAATATATTTTATCCCAGCTATTTATTACGTCTGAATCGCTCAAAACGCTGCCTACCGGCATGGCTACCTTTAATGATGGCTATCGCACCAACTTTGCATCGCTTTCTGCGGCGGTCATTATAAGCATCATTCCGGTTCTAGTCGTGTATATGTTCTTGCAGCGTCAAATCATAGAAGGCATGACGGCGGGCAGCGTAAAAGGGTAAATAGAAGAAGGAGTCTACTAGATGAACTTGAGACCGAAATTGATGCTTGCTTTTATTTGTCTAATTATCATTCCGATGATTGGCCTCGGCATATTCTCTTTTCTAAATTCAGAGACGCTGCTCGAGAAAAAATATAGTGAGCAAACGGAAATTTCGCTCAAGGCGGTAGGAGGAAACATTCGTTACTTTTTTCGCGAGCTGGATCAGCTCTCCGACGGTAATCTGACAAGCTCAGAGGTGCAGGATACGCTCAAATACAGCACGTACACGAATAATGACGCAAGCACGCTTATTGCCATCAACCAAGCGGAGAAGGAAATGAAACGGATCTTGTTTCAGCATCCAGCTGTAAGCTTTGTCGTGATGTATGCGAAGGACGGGACGATGTTCCGCTCCTATCGCAATGATCCGACGACGTTCAAGCCTATATCGTTCGATATGCTGAAGGCGCATTCCACTTATAAAGAAGTGATGGAGCTTGGCGGTCGTCCGTTATGGATCGGTCCGTATGAGCAGCGGGAGCTGACAGGTGTTGAGCCGCCGCTGTTTACACAGATGCGCGTTGTAAAGGATATCGAGTCGTTTAACGATCTTGGTGTCATGATTACGCAGTATAAGACAGAAGAGATTTCGAGCATGCTCAAAGCGTTCCAAAATCCGCAAGCCGATGCTGCTGAAACCAGATATCTAATCGTTAACAAATCAGGTCTTATTATGCTGGACAGCAAAAGCGAATTTGACGGTCATAACATTAATGAACAGACCAATGCGCTTCCGCAGCAGACGAATAACTATATGAGCTCTAGAGTGAAGTTCGAGGGTGTAGACAGTCTTGTTTCCTCCTATCAGCTCGATCGCAATGAATGGATTCTCGTCTCGGTTAAGCCTTGGAATTCGCTCACGAATGAGAATGTACGGTTCATGCAATGGATTGGCATGATTACCGTTCTTGGCTTGCTCTCGGCAGTTCTCTTCAACGTCTTCTTCGTGAACCGCGTAGCCAAATCGATCATCAAGGTCGTCCGCAAAATGAGGCTGGTCGAGCAGGGCTTGCTCGACATTCGCGTGACCGCGCAGGGCAAAGACGAGACGGTGCTGCTCGCAAACAGCTTTAACAGTATGGTGGAGCGAATCGGAAATTTGCTTAGCGAAGTGCGCACAGAGCAGGCTCGCAAGCAGCATGCAGAGATGATGCTGATGCAGGCACAAATTAAGCCGCATTTCCTCTTTAATACACTGGAGTCGATCAACGCGCTCGCCGCGCAAAACGAAGGCGCAAAAATTATGCTGATGGTGCGTAGATTAAGCAATCTGCTGCGCACAAGCATGCATCATTCAGAAGAAATAAAGATACATCAAGAAATTGAGCATGTTCGCAGTTATTTGGAAATTCAGAAGTACCGTTTCGAGGAGCTGTTCAGCTATGTGCTGAACGTTCAAGAAGAAGCGCTTGAATATACAATATTGAAGCTGACGCTTCAGCCCCTTGTCGAAAACAGCATTCAGCATGGGTTTGACGGTTATGAGGATGGTCAAGGCATCATCTCGATAGATGTTGCCGCCGAGCCTCATTCCATCGTCATAATGGTGAGTGATAATGGACTCGGTATGAGCAATGGCGTGCTAACTAAGCTTGCGAATGGGTTGAATCCTTCCAGGAAGCAGCCAAATGCTGTTGAGATGGGGGAAAGAAGAGGGCTTGGCCTGCAAAATGTAGCCGATCGACTTCGCATTCATTATGGCCCGGCTTATGGCATATGGATTTGCAGCCAGGAGGGCAGCGGTACCGTTATTCGTTGTGTAATTCCGAAGAGCAGAGGTGATCAGTTATGACCGGGAAGGTTCTCTTAGTCGATGATGAAGCGCATATTACGAGAAATCTAGAAAAGGTTATTCCCTGGGAAATGCTTGGACTTACGGTTGGCGGTACGGCCAAAAACGGCGTCGAAGCGCTGGAATTGATGGAGAAGCAGACGTTCGATTTGTTGCTGTGCGATATTAGGATGCCAGTTATGGACGGTTTGGAGCTGATACGTCAAATACGCGAGAAAGAGATGGCTTGCGACATTATCATGCTGTCGGGGTATCAAGATTTCGCATATACGCGAACGGCTATTCAATTTGGCGTCAATGATTATATTTTGAAGCCCATTCCGTACGATGAATTAACCGGTGTCATTGCTAGAGTGATGTCGAGCCAGCGAAGCAAGCAGAAGCAGCAGCAAGAGGAGAAGCAGAAGCTTGGCCGAATGATTGATCTGGCAAGCGAGAAGATTTTATACGACATCATTATGGACTACACCGATGTTACCGCAGATAACTGGCTATTGACCGGCGATGAACAGGAGCTGAAGCAGCAGCAGTTCGTCTTAATTGTGCTTGATCTAGACGTTAGCTCTGAGAAAACGAAGGATTGGCGCGATTGGTCAGACAAGGAACGAAAGCTGTGGAATTTTGCTGTGTGCAACGTGCTTCGCGAGAAGCTGCAGCAAAATGGGCTGCATCATGCTGTCATTCAAATTCGCGATGGCGAATGGTGCGTACTAATTGAAGTGGAGAAAGCAGCTGAGTTTAACTTTTCGCACATTAACACATGGGCCGAAATGCTGCTGGATGCGATAAAGAGCCATGTGAAGCTGTCTTTGTTTGCAGGCATATATCGGGGTTTTGCATCGGTTGCCGATTTGTCCCACGCTTATAAGCAGGTTCAGCAGGGGATGCAAATTACGCCGGTACATGACGTCATTACACTCTATCCGTCCGAACAGCAAAAATCATTGCAAGCGGATCACGCGTTCTGGGAAACGGCAGAAAAAATTATCGGAGCAGTCAAACGTGGTGATACAAAAAGCGTAGACTTCGAGCTTAATGGCATTACTGAGCTGCTGCAGCGAATGAACGAGCCCTCGCTTAATCGTGTCAAGCCGCTGCTGCATTTCTTCGTCCTGCATCTCATGCGGGAGATGAAGGAGATGGGGGTATTCACGCGCGAGCAAGAGGATATGCTTTGGCGCAGGCTGGATCGCCGTTTTGGGATCAAGGATTTGCTGTCGGTTATTCGTCAGGTTACGAATACGGTTTCCGAGAAATCGTTGGATAAGAAGAAGCAATCGGAGCGCTCGATGACCGAGGCTAAGGCGTTTCTGGATCGCAACCTTTATCGCGATCTTAGCGTGGAGGAGTCGGCAACGCATGTTGGGCTAAGTACGTCATATTTCAGTCTATTGTTTAAGCAGACATTTGGAGAAACGTTTATCGAATATGTAACGCGCCAGCGGATGGAGCGTGCGAAGGCGATGCTGGCGGATACACCAAAGAGCGTAGCGCAAATCGCGAAGGAAGTCGGGTATGCGGAGCGGCGTTATTTTACGAAGGTATTTATGAAATATACGGGCGAGAATCCGACGGACTTCCGCAGCAGGCGACAGGATAATATGGGAAACAGCTAATATAAGGTTGTGCAAGCGTATGAGGGTTTCAAGTGCTGAGGGGATGGGGAAGGTAATGACGTTAGAGCGTGAATGGCAAAGCTGGAGCCTGAATAAGAAAATCGGGCAATTATTTGTATTTGGCTTTCATGGATATGAGCCAACCGAAAAAATTAAGCAGTTAATTGAAGCGAACGGCATTGGCGGTACGATCTATTTCTCGCGTAATGTGAAGAATGCGAAGCAGGTACATAAGCTTAGCGGAGACCTTCAGCACATTGCTAGGAATGCGGGACAGCCGCCCTTGTTCGTTGCGATTGACCAGGAGGGCGGCATGGTGGCACGACTGGTTGACGGCGTCACGCTGATGCCGGGCAATATGGCAATTGGAGCGGCGGGCCTTGCGGAAGGCGCAAGAGAAACGGCGCGCGTATGCGGCGAGGAGCTGCGCCTGCTTGGCGTAACGATGAATTATGCGCCATGTATCGACGTCAACAACAATCCGGACAATCCCGTTATTAATGTGCGTTCATATAGCGACCGCTCGTCGGTGGTGTCTGAGCTTGGCGCGGCAGCCGTACTTGGCTATCAGTCTGCTCGCGTGGCTGCGACAGTCAAGCATTTTCCGGGACATGGAGATACAGCAGTCGATTCCCATCATGCACTGCCTATATTGCTCCATGGACGTGAACGGTTGGAAGCGATCGAGCTAAAGCCGTTCCGTGCGGCAATTAAAGCGGGGACGGACTGCATCATGACTGCGCATGTCTGCTTGCCTGCTCTTGATCCGACCGGCGTACCTTCGACTTTGTCCGAGCCGGTTATTACGGGCTTGCTTCGCAAAGTGCTTGGCTATAACGGTATCGTCGTCACCGACTGCCTAGAGATGGACGCGATCGATAAAACCTATGGTCCCGAGCAGGGTGCGATTAAAGCGCTGCAAGCTGGAGCAGATATGGTGCTTATTAGCCATACGTTCGAGAAGCAATGGGCTGCACTTGAAGCAGTAATCGCTGCAGTTCAGAATGGCGAGCTAGCCGAAGCCCGTATTGACGAAGCTCTTAACCGGATCATGTCGCTTAAGGTGAAGCTTGGTCTGGAAGAGCCTTTACTGCCTTGGGATCAGGTTGAACCCGCAATTGGTACGGAAGCGAATAAAGCGGTTGCGAGAAGCTGGAGCGAAGCGTCAGTCACATTTGTGAAAAATGAAGGCGGCCTGCTGCCTCTGAGTCGCAGCGAAAGCACCCTCGTGCTGTGGCCAGACATCGTTCCTGTATCGGTAGCTGACGAAATGCTGTCCGGCGATGGATCGTTAGGCAAGTTCCTAAGCGAGTTTGGAGCTAATGTGGTAGAGCGTCAGATGAACAGCGACAATCCGCTTGCTGATTTAGCAAGTTTTGCACAAATTATCGTGGTCACCTACGATGCATCCAAACATCCGCTAGAGCGTGATATTGCACGCGAAGTCGTAAGGCTTGCTCCGGATCGGACGGCAGCTGTTTCGGTTCGGAATCCGTTTGATTTAATGCTTTATCCAGAGGTGAAAGCTTATGTTGCTGTCTATGAATGCAGACCGCTTGCGCTTGCTGCAGCGGCGAAAGCTTTGCTTGGCGATCTGAAGCCTGAAGGGAAGCTGCCGCTTGAAATATCGGCTGCATATCCATTCGGCTGGAGCGCGGTTGCAGGCAGCTAGCTTGGCTAGGGTAAGAATATTGGACTGCGAGTGAATGATACTCGCGGTCTTTTTTTGCTTGAGGTGCTATTTGGTGTTAATGGTTTGAAAAGACCATGAGAGCGAACAAGTGAGGTTCTATTTTCTCAAACACCAATCTCAAGCACCAATCTCAAGCACCAATATTCAATTCACTCCACTGCAGCTGCTGTTACTGTCCAATCAATTTCTCTCAAACACACACCTACCTACACTGCACTAAGTACAACAGAAAAGCCGTTTGAGCCGAAAATAGAGAGCTACACTGCAGTTGCTGCAACAGAATCATCTGTTACCCGCTCATCTAGGAGTGGGGATGCATTTTCTGCTGCATTTCTGCAATGCAGCTCCAATAATTGCTAGTTATGTCAGGTTTCTGTTGCATAAAGTGCAGCAGGGGATGCTATCCTCGGAATCAGCTACTGTCCAATCAGGTTCGAGTAGGTCAAATCATGCAATATATACGCTAGGAAAAAAATAACGCATGGATTTTCGTAGCGATGTTGGATTTTTATGAGCTGGTTATAGTAGGTGTCGGCGTAATGAGGATTGTTGCGCATCTCGAGACTGGCCTTGATCAAAGCGTCCAGCTTGTCTGCAATATCGACCATTTCGCCGACATAGTCATCGGATTTGCTGTGCGCGATAAACTCGATCATGTCCTCGTGAAAGATCTCTGGCAGCTTATTGATCATAAAACGGGCGGTTTCCTTCTCATACTGCTCGAACGCATGCTTGATGTCTGGGTTGTTGTGCTTGAAGTTCGCGACGACATCGCCGGACAACGCTTCGGGCAAATCATGCAGCGCAGCCTTAGCCAGCAGCTTATAAAGATCGATGTTTGTGCTTCCGAAGCGCTCGATTTCGAGTAAGCCATTAAATAAGGCAAGCGACGCTACTCGAAAGGAGTGTGTGGCATCATTGTCTGGAACGAGGTTGTAGCTGCCGTTCCAGCGCTTAACCGTGTCCAGATTGACGATGTATTGGATAAATTCGTAGAAGCCGTCCTGCTTGTCGTATTCGCTAAGCAGCCACTCGATGGATTCAAGCCTCGTATCAAGCAGAGCCTGCCTAAGCTCCTTATGCTTTGCATGGAAGAATGGGTTCGTATCGTATTTGGCTTCCCGGTGACAATACAGATAAGCATCCAGCGTATCAATCGCATCAACTAGCCTTCCGATATGTGTGTCATCCTGCGCATTGACGATATAATCATAGGCCTGCGGCTGGAGCGACTTCGAGAGATAGGAGACAATTTCTTTGCTGAGCTCCGCCTCGAAGTGTCGAATATGATTCATGACGAGCGATTCTTTCTTGGTTACATGCTTAATGGAGCCGGTTCCCGTATTGTTTAAATCGCCCCATAGACTTCTGGCGAGCAGCTTTAATTTGTCGAGCGGCTCGTTGCAAACTTTTTCCTCGATGATCCCAATTAGAATGGACAAAGCAGCGCATCTAAAGCTATGGGTGGAGGCATTGTCCTCGAAACGAGGCGCGTATTCGCTCCATCTAGGCACGTATTGCATGCGAATGATCGTATTGGTGAATTTACCGTTCTTCATCATTGTCTCCTTTGCCGACCATTAATTCAAGAGTTTCCGTTCATGAACAGGAGTGTCTATGCTATTATAAAGCTTATGTATAAAAACGACTAGATAAGGCAAATGAGGGAAATAGCATGCGTGAATTTGGTTTGGCCTTTAATCGGCATTTTGAAAGATGGATGTTTATCATTATTCCATGCTCCTTGATACTTGGTTTTATATTCGCTTCGCATCTGCAGCCTTTTATTAAATCCGTTCCTTATTTATTCGCCTATATAACGTTAACGATGGCTATCGGCTGCGGCTTGGGACAATTGCGCATTGTGATGAAAAGGCCTGGCATAATGGTGCTCACCTTCGTGATCGCACATGTGCTTTCCCCGCTTGCTGCGTACGCTCTTGGCACACTCGTATTCGGAGCGGATTCTCCGTACGTCGTTGGACTCGTTTTGTTTACTATTATTCCAATCGGCGTCTCGACCGTTCTCTGGGTAGGAATGTCAGGCGGCAGCGTTCCGCTTATGCTGGCAATGGTGGTGCTTGATTCAGCGCTTAGTCCGCTTGTCGTGCCAGCTGGCATTCATCTGTTTTTTAAATCAGCGGTTGAGGTGAAGGCTGGGCCTATCATCATTGACCTGCTTGTCATTATCGTCCTTCCTACTATTATCGGTGTTGCTCTTAATCAAATGAGCAAGGGTCGCATTCAGCATGTTGTTCAGCCGTTCACTTCGCCGCTCTCCAAGCTTTGCTTCGTTGCGGTCGTCTCGCTGAATGCGTCAGCAATTGCGCCTCATCTGGATAAGCTGAAGCAGGATATGGTGCTGCTCGTGCCGCTTGTTGTTGTGCTAGTTGGCTTGTGTTACGCCCTTGGCTATATCGGAACGGCTTATCTTCGCAATAACGAGCAGCAGGTGACGGTGTCGTATGCGACCGGGATGCGCAATATTTCGCTCGGCATCATGCTTGCGCTAGGCTACTTCAGCCCGCTTGCGGCTGTGCCCGTCGTATTGTCGATACTTATTCAGCAGCCGTTAGCTACTGTGCATCATTACGTTTTACAGAAACTTAACAAAAACAAGTCTGGCGAAAGTGCAGTGCCGCATGTACGATAAACGATGAATGTTAACGTCGCAACAATAGGTAAAAAGACTGACCAGACGCAGTAAGGAGTGAACCGGATGAACAGCTTTCGCACCAGGCTGACGCTCATTATGATCGCGATGATCGCATTATCAGTGAGTGCAGCAGGCCTATTTATGGTCAAAACATTTAAAGAAAACCATATAAACGCGCTTGAAGACAATATGGTTCGCGAGATGCAGATCATTTCGGCAAAAATGGAATGGAAATCAGGTGAATTATCTTCGTTGTACAATTATTATTCGGCTGAGGCGAATGAGCTCAAGCGTTATACTGGCGCACGTGTTACATTCATCCGCAATGATGGTGTCGTGCTTGGCGATTCGGATGGGGATCCGAAGGAAATGGACAACCATCTTGACCGAATTGAAATAAAGGAAGCGTTAAAGACAGGAATCGGAAGAGCGATACGGGCAAGTGAAACCGTAAGGCAAAATATGATGTACGTAGCCATTCCTGTTAAGGTCATACCGAATAAAGAGCCAGATGTCATTCGACTTGCTATGAGCTTGAATGAGGTTGAGGAGAGCATCAACAAATTGACGATGTTGCTGGCGGCAGGCTTGCTCGTGCTATTTTTAATCGCAGCCGTAATCAGTTATCGTCTTGCACTAGGCTTGACTAGTCCGCTGGAGCAAATTACGAAGGTTGCGAAACGGATTAAAAACATGGATTACCATGCTCGGGTTAAGGTAACAAAGCAGGATGAAATTGGCGAGCTTGGAAACGCCATTAACGCGATGGCTGACAGCCTTCTCGTTCAAATGACACGTATTCAGCAAAATGAGAATCAGCTCGAGAGCGTGCTTGATAATATGATAAACGGTATCGTCATGATCGATCGCGGCGGCAAAATCGTGCTGATGAACAGACGTGCCGAGGAAGTGCTTGGCTTCTCCGCACGCGAGCTGGTCGGACGCCATTTTGCCGAAGCAAAGCAGCAGTTTGAGCTGTCGCAAATGATTCAAGAAGGTCTAAAAAGCAAAGAACATTTGCGTGAGGAAATCACATTCTATTTCCCGGAGGAGAGGCTGCTTGAGCTCAACTTGGTGCCGATTCATCCGGAGGGAAATGATTTCTCCGGCGTGCTGCTCGTCTTGCAGGACGTATCGGCCATTCGCAGGCTGGAGCGGATGCGCAGCGAGTTTGTAGCAAACGTATCGCATGAGCTGAAGACGCCGATTACGGCAGTGAAGGGCTTTGCCGAGACGCTGCTAGGCGGCGCTGTTAATGATGAGGAAACGGCCCGTTCGTTCTTGCAAATTATATTCGATGAGAGCGATCGTCTTAACCGGTTGATCGGAGATATATTGGAGCTGTCCAAAATCGAGTCGCGCCGCGTTCCTCTCGTATTCTCGCCGGTAGAGGTGGACACATTTGTAGACAAATCAGTCAAGCTTATGGAATCGGAGGCTTCCCGCAAGAGCATCGAGCTTTCGATGAGCATCGAGCCAGGCTTGTATGTTGAGGCAGACGAGGATCGATTGCGCCAAATTATTATGAACCTGCTCTCCAACGGCATCAACTATACGCCTGAGGGCGGCCGGGTTTCCCTTAAGGTTGAAGGGCTGGGCGATGATCACATTCGCATCCAAATTACGGATTCCGGTATCGGTATTCCGAAGAAGGATTTGCCCCGAATTTTTGAACGGTTTTATCGGGTGGATAAAGCGCGGTCGAGAAGCTCAGGCGGCACGGGGCTTGGACTCTCCATTGTTAAGCATCTCGTGGAGCTTCACAAAGGAACAATATCAGTCACAAGCTCTGTAGGAGTCGGTTCAACCTTCACAATTGAGCTGCCTGTCCTGCAATAGAAAAAAGATTTACCTATTCTTTACGAAACCATGATAAACTAGCTTTAAAAGCTAAGCTATAAATACGTGGACTGCAGCGTGCATAACGCTGCTATTCGCTAGGTTGGAATGGAGGTAACATGTCGCACAAAGTGCTCGTCATTGAAGACGAACCGACATTAGCAAGACTATTGTCGTACAACTTGACCCAAGAGGGCTACGAAACGACCGTTATCGATCATGGCGGGGAAGGCTTGCAAGCCGCATTGCAGCGCAATTTCGATTTGGTTATTCTCGACATCATGCTGCCAGGGATGAACGGTTTCGAAATATTGAACCGACTTCGGCAGAACGGTGTCAGAACGCCAGTCATTATTTTGACAGCTCGCAATGCAGAGGAAGAGGTCGTGCAAGGTTTGAAGCATGGCGCTGACGATTATATTACAAAGCCATTTGGCGTTGCCGAGCTGCTTGCACGCGTATCTGCGGTGCTGCGCCGAACGCAGCTGGATGACAGCAAGCCGATTGAATCGACGGAGAAGGTTATAACAGCCGGTGACCTGTCGATTTATCCAGAGAAGTATGAGGTTATATTAAACGGAGAAGCCATTCCGCTTAGACCGAAGGAATTCGAAGTTTTGCTTTATCTTGTACAGCGCCCGGGGATGGTCATTACGCGGGATGATCTGATGAACGTCGTATGGGGCTTCGATTATATCGGCGGCCAGCGTACGGTTGATGTTCATGTGAGCTCGCTGAGAAAAAAGCTGGAGCTTGGGCAGCAATCGGTCCAAATCGAATCCATTCGCGGCGTAGGCTACAAACTCGTTATGCCAAAAAAGCTCGTTACCCCGAAGTTATAGGGCGGACGAGCTTTTTTTAATATGCGGATAAGCTATTGCCGATTCCACACGAGCATTTTGCGCTGAAATTGCTTCGGCGAGCAGTCGTTGTATTTTTTGAACATTTTATAAAAATGGGCCATATTCGGCATCCCAATTCGCTCGCCAACCTCCGAAATGCTTAAATCCTTCGTCAGCAGTATCCGCTCCGCCCATTTTACTTTGCGATAGTTCACATATTCCGTAAACGATAAGCCAATCGTCTTCTTAAAATATTTGACGAAATAGTAATAGCTCATATTGGCGATTTTGCATACCTCTTCCACTTGAATCCGATCGGTCAAATGGTTCTCAATATAATCAAGCACGGGCTTCAGGCGAATGCGGTCAAAATTATCCTGCTCGATCAACACCTTGCGCGTGTCATGACGAAGCAAGAGCAGCAATATTTGCCTGATGAGAATGCTGACTGCGAGCTCGTAGCCGGTTTCCTTGCGGGTTGCTTCATTCAAAATCTGCTGTATGCATGACGCGGTTTGCAGCTTAACGGCGTTATTTTCCTCGAAAATGTAATTCGCTTTACTCAGCGGCAGCTGCGTCTCTGCGAAATAACGCATATAAGGAATCGTGCTCTGATCGAAAAAAGGCTCAAGATCAAATTGGAGCACGATATAATCGAGCGTGTTGAGGCTGCGATCGCGATGAAGCTCAGAGGCTCCGATTAACACTACATCCCCTGACGCAAGATGGAAACATTCCTCATCTACGTAAATGTCCAGATTACCGTCTAGAATGAGCAAAAGCTCAAGCTGCTTATGATAATGCCAGTTCGTAAATCCATCAAGATTGCGCTCGGTTTGAAAGATGCGCAGCGAAAGCAATGGGTTCTCGTATGCGACTTTTTCATTAAAGGCTTCCATTTTATTGCTTCCCCCTTGGCGCTGCATGACAATATCCTTATTGTAGTGAAAGCGCAGATCATTAGCAATAAGGTGGAAGCATATAAACGGGATTGTCCCATTCCCCTTTCGTATTTTGTGTTAAATAGCGATAGAAGATGCGTTAATGCTCGTTTATCGGTAAAATAGATGTTGGAGCAAGTACTCGGAATGATTCGCAGGAGAGGTTGGAAGAAGACGAATGGAATGGGATTCGATAAAAGCTTTAGGACTTGATAATGTATTGCTGCTGGATCGGTTGAATGAGATTGGTGAGCTGGACGTGTTGCATCCGTTTGCGCTTGATGAACTGCTTTGCAGAAGAACGGGTCAAGGCGGGCCTGCAATTTGCCATATTTGGCGTCATCCGAGAGGCTTTGTTATGGGCCTCAAAGATAGCCGGCTGCCTGGTGCTGCGGAAGCAGAGCGATTGCTCCAAGCGGAGGGGTGGTCGACAGCTGTCCGCAATTCGGGCGGAGCCGCTGTACCTCTTGACCTTGGAGTCATTAATATTTCGCTTATTATGCCAAAGCCTCGTGTAGATTGGTTTCATTTTCATGATGATTTCGAGAGGATGTTTGGCCTGATTCGGCACGCCTTGAAGGAGACAGGCTGCCAAGTGGATAAGGGCGAAATCCAGGGAGCGTATTGCCCGGGTGAATTTGATTTGAGCATTGGCGGCTTTAAGTTTTGCGGGATCGCGCAGCGGCGGCAGACACATGCCTTCATTGTGCAAGCTTTTGTTGTAGCGGAGGGCTCAGGTCAGGAGCGGGCAAGCTTCGTACGCTCCTTCTACGATAGAGCGGGGTGGAATAGCAAGAGCGACTATCCATTGGTGGCTGATGAAAGCACGGCTAGCTTGGAGCAGTTGACGAATCTCGGGCCTAGCGCTGGACGGGCTTTTGCAAATGCAATCAAACAAATCATCATCTCCCAGCAGACGGAGCCCGGCATGAAAGAAGCGGAGGAGAAGCTGGTGATGCCGACCTCAGAGCAGATTTTCACAATGGCAGAAAGTTTGCGCGCAAGGTATGCGATCCGAAAAATTGGCGCGGATTAAACAAGTAAGCTTCTCGCACATTGCTGGAGGCTCACCGTCGTCTCTTCAAGCTGCTGCTTCAAATGATTGATTGGCCATGTACCTTTGTTTGCTTGAATATCGCTTGCGACAAGCTTCATCATCCACAACGAGAAAAGGCATGAAAATAAATAATAGCCTCTTTTGAAATCGAGTGCGTGTGTAACGTTGCCTTGCTGCACGATCAGCAGCAGGTAACGGTCCAGCAAACGTTCGCGTACAGCTGTTGTCATCTCTTTCGGAAAAGTGGGATGAGAGAGATCGATAACATGATACAAATCCCAATAGCGGCTGTTCAGATGTGCATGCTCCCAGTCAAGTACTTTGAGTTGTCCTTCCACTTTAGCATAATTGCCAAGATGCAAAATCGCCGTGCGAGAGCACAAGATCATCCGCTGCGAAGCTTTCTTGCCGAAGCAGGGTAAATAAGGACTCGAGTAAAGGGATTGGCAGACTTGGCCACTGGGCCGCGAGTTCAGAGGGTTGAATCCCACAATTCAGCAGCTCTGCAAGTATAGCTTTACCTTTGGGCTTTGGACCGCGAAGCGGGGCTTGCAGCAAGTGGCTGACCGGAAGCGAATGCCAGTAAGCTATGTATGAAATTAAATCAACTGCCGTATCCTCGTCGAAAGTATGCTTCAATGGTCCTAAGTCTTCGAACAGGATCCAATGGGATGCGGAATCAATAGCCGAGGAGTAGGCAAGCATTTGCGGATAGATAGACGGAAGGGTCGGCATTATATGCTCATATGCCCATACTTCCTTGCCTAATTGCTCATTATTCGTGAGCGGCTTGAAGATTAGCGTATCGGAAGGCGTGATGTAGATCCTTTCGATGCAGCTTCCGTTCATCCCCTTGTAAAGCGGCTCTCTCCGCCATATTTTCTCTTCGTTGATTGTTCCGTCAGGCGCTACGATCTGATGCATGCTTGATTATCCTCCTCCCTAGCAGCGGATGTATAAATCCACATTTCGTTAGCGCTCGGTCTTCCGTATGATCTGATTAATAACCTCTGAGAATACAAGTCCAATTGCAATGGCTCCTGAAATCATAAAAGCTTTGACAGCAAGCTGTACCGCAATATCATAATTATCTTCAACGACGTTCCTCATTGCATCATACGCAAGTCCGCCCGGTACTAAAGGGATTATGCCCGAAACGCTAAAGACGATAATTGGCGTTTTGTATAGCTTAGAGAAAAGCTGGCTGATCACGGTTACAACAAATGCGGCAATAAGCGTTGCCGGTATGACGTCCATTGCAAGCTGTGTACAGGAAACATAGATGATCCAGCCGATCATACCTACAGCGCCGCAGTGCAGAAGCGTTCGCCTCGGTACGTTGAAGATGAGGCCGAAAGCCGCTGAGGCGATGAAGCTCGTGAATAGCTGTTCCAGCATCATCAACGTGATGCACCTCCGATTATCTCATTAGTAAAAAGACAGCACTGCGGCGATGCCCGCGCCTACGGCGAATGCGGTAAGAAATGCTTCCGCCCCCTTCGACAGCCCCGATACAAGATGCCCGGCCATCAGATCCCTGACTGCAGCCGTAATATGCAAGCCAGGTACGAGAGGCATGACCGATCCGATGATGATTTTGTCCAAGTCAACCCCAAGCCCATTATTAACGAAGAGAACAGACAGCGTACCGATGAGGAGGGCGGTTATAAATTCCGAGAAAAATTTGATGGGCACGATTCGGTGCAGCTGCACCAGAAATCCGAAGCCGATGCCGCCGATCAGCATGACTGGGATAAAGTCGCGCCAGCTGCCCTGAAACATGATGAGAAAGCAGCCGCTAGCTATTGCAGCAGCCAACATTTTTAGCCATGCCGGATAGATGAAGGCATTTGAGTCTATTTCTTGAAGGAGCCGATGCGCATCGCCTGCTGCAAGGCTGCCCGTGCTTATTTTTCTGGAAATGTCGTTGACTAACGACACTTTGAGCAAGTTAGTCGAGCGTTCGGAGATCCGAATCAGCTTCGTCATTTGGGATGAACCATCGATAGCGAAAATAATGCCGGTCGGCGTTACGAAGCTATGTGAATTCTCAATGCCGTAGGCAGCCGCAATTCGCACCATCGTATCCTCGACGCGATAGGTTTCGCCGCCGTTTTGCAAAATGATTTTGCCGGCTAACAAACAGATTTGAGTAATCTCGTGGCTATTGATGATGGATTTATTCACGTTGGCCAGCCCTCCTTATTCGAGCGAAGTCAGTGTCATTGCCTGCTCTTCATTTGCAGCTCGAATTCGGAGCGAATGCGGGCGAGCAGGGCAGGATCTGCAAATACGTCGAATGCTGTGGCGGCGAGCATTTTGGCCCCGAAGATCATGCCTTCGAGTGCATAATCTTCCATTGCAGCATCACGGAACGCCTCCGTATGAAGCAGCAGCCGATCCTGGACAACCTTGACGAAAGGATGGATAGCCGGGCAGCGAACGGAGACGTTGCCTAAATCAAGCGAGCCGTGATCCTTGCCGATCTCGATCTGCTCCGGACGGATACCCGCGTCAATGAGATTGGCATTGAACTGCTCGGATAACGCTTCGTTCGTAATAAGCTCGTCATAGGAGAACTCGAATGCGTTGGTTGTGAGTGTACAGCCTGTTTGCAAGGCTGCCCCTTCCGCACATCGCATCATCTTGGCGGACAGCTCCTCCAAGTAGGTGCGTGTTGACGAACGAATATAAAATTTTGCCGATGCATAGTCCGGAATGATATTAGGCGCCTTTCCGCCATTGTCGATTATTCCGTGAATACGCGCATCGCTGCGAGTCTGCTGGCGAAGCGCATTGATGCTGTTAAATAGCTGGAGCACCGCATCAAGCGCGTTAATGCCTTCATGGGGGCTCGCTGCAGCATGTGCGGCTATGCCATGAAATTCAAATTGGATCGCATCAATCGCCAGTGATTCTCCAGATTGCTCGAAGGTATGGTAGGGATGCGCCATTAGCGCAAAATCGCAATCATCGAATAAGCCGGCAGCGGCCATTGGAACTTTAGCGCCGCGCGTTTCCTCGGCAGGCGTGCCATAGATGCGGATTTTCCCGCCGATGCCGCTGCCTTTGAGTGCGGCTTTTAGTCCGACCGCTGCGGCAACGCTCATCGAGCAGATAAGATGATGCCCGCAAGCGTGTCCGATTTCCGGCAATGCATCATATTCGCATAACAAGCCGACTGTCGGTCCTGACTTGCCGGTATCGTAGACAGCGATGAAGGATGTTTCAATGTTAAGGATGCCGCGTTCCACCTCGAAGCCGTATTTCAACAGCTCGCTGCAAAGCAGCTCGGATGCGAAAAACTCCTGATGGCCAAGCTCCGGCCTGCTGCCAATGGCGAGTGATATGGAACGGAAATCCTCGGCGTATTGGTCAATCTCGCTAAAAATCAGTTCTTTATCGGACATAGTCGTATTTAAACCTCCTACATTTTTGAGAAACATGTGATAGCTCTCTATAAGCGCATATCTGTTCTTACAGCACCAAAAGCAACCTCAGTTGGCGTCTTTAAGCACCAACGTGTGCTTAAAGCTCCCCTTGGCAGCCAGCCGAACAACACTCGGCAACCGGCAAAAAAACATTAGCCCCATTAGTGAAAAATGCTAGGACGCCTATTACCGGTCGCGACGTTCTGCTAACGAATGCCGTGTATTTTTTTGAATTGCTCGGGGCTTAAGCCTTCATGCCGCTTAAAAACAGAGCTGAAATAGCTGGGTGAATCGAAGCCGACGCGATATGCGATCTCGTGCATTTTGATATCACTCTCGCGGAACATAAGTTCCTTGCTCCGATTGACGCGCTCCCGGTTCACATACTCCATAGGCCGCATTTTCAGCGCCTTCTTGAACAACAAGCATAAATACTGCGGCGTTACGTCAATACAGCCTGCAAGATCCTTTATTGCGATCAGCTCGCTGTAATGCGCTTCAATATATAGAAGCACAGGCTGAAGCTTTAAATAATTTTGCTCCACCGAGTGAGAGCTTACAAGAATAACTTTCATCAAATCGAGCAGAAACATGTAAACAAGCTTCGAGCATTCGAGTCCGAGAAAGGAGCGCCCGGACTGTGTCATCGCGGAAATATTTTTCATATGGGTAACAATCATATCATGATCAGCAGTAGAATAGACACCAGATTGTGTAATTCCTGCTTGCCTGAACAGCTTGTCGGACAAGTCCCCTCGAAAGCTCATCCAAATGATTTCCCAAGGCTCCTGAATAGAATAGTAGGCATGCTGTTCGTTTGGAAAAAGGCAGAAGCCTTGACCGGCACGAACAGTCATGATCTGATTGCCGACACGGAGCTCGCCTGATCCAGCTATCACCTGCAGCCACTGAAAATGGGGGTAGCCGTTTGGGCGGTCGATCGGCTCTTGATTGCTCCAATGCCCGATGCTGGTGAGGTAAACCGGAAGTGTCGTGTCCGTCTCTGTCAAAGTCGGAAAAACCATCGTGTCGATAATAGCAGCCCCCAGGTTCATATTTTGAAAGTGATGCGAAAATACTATTATATAGTTGGATCGATGTACGAGATATAATATGAATATCATTATAGTATATCCAAAGATAAGTACAATCAAGACTAAACTGGAGGTTGCTGAATCGAATATGAAATTTGCCCCTATAAGTCCCAAAATACCGCAAATGCTGCATGGTGCAGATTATAATCCGGATCAATGGCAGAAATATCCTAAGGTGCTGGAGGAAGATATCCGGCTGATGAAGCTTGCGCATTGCAATGTCATGTCGGTCGGCATTTTTGCATGGATGGCTATTGAACCCGAGGAAGGTGTATTTACGTTCGATTGGCTTGATACGCTGCTGGATAAATTTGCTGCTAACGGCATCTATGCTTTGCTGGCAACTCCAAGCGGAGCGCGTCCCGTATGGATGTCTCAAAAATATCCCGAGGTGCTGCGCGTTGCACCAAACGGCATCCGCAACTTGCATGGCGCTCGCCATAATCATTGCTTCTCATCGCCGGTATATCGCGAGAAGGTATCGATCATGAATGCGAAGCTTGCTGAGCGGTATTCCGATCACCCAGCGGTCATTGGCTGGCATATTTCGAATGAGTACGGCGGTGAATGCCACTGCTCGTATTGCGAAGAGGCTTTCCGCGGCTGGCTGAAAAATAAATACGGAACGATCGAAGCGCTTAACGATGCTTGGTGGACGACGTTTTGGAGCCATACGTATACGGATTGGAGTCAAATCGAATCCCCAACCAGCCGCGGCGAGAAAGCGGTTCACGGTCAAAATGTAGACTGGAGAAGATTCGTGACCGACCAGACGGTTGATTTCTGCAGGCATGAAATTGATCCGCTGCGCGCTGCAAATTCCGGGCTTCCGATCACGACAAACTTCATGCTTGATTTCGAGCCGCTTAACTATTGGAAATTTACCGAGCTGCTTGATGTCATTTCATGGGACGCATACCCAACCTGGCATGACAAAGGCGGAGACGACAGCGAGCTAGCTGCTTGGATCGGCTTCAATCATGATGTATTCCGTTCGCTTGGCCGCGGCAAGCCGTTCATGCTGATGGAAAGCACGCCAAGCATGACGAACTGGCAGCCGATCAGCAAGGTGAAGCGACCCGGCATGCATATGCTGTCCTCGCTTCAAGCGGTCGCGCATGGCTCGGATACGGTGCAATACTTCCAGTGGCGCAAGAGCAGAGGCTCGAGCGAGAAGCTTCATGGCGCGGTAGTCGACCATGTTGGCCATGAGCATACGCGCGTGTTCCGCGATGTTGCTGAGCTTGGCGCGACGCTTGAGAAGCTGACCGAGGTAGTTGGCACAACGGTGAAGCCGGAGGTTGCGCTTATCTTTGATTGGGAGAACCGCTGGGCAGTAAAGGATTCGCAGGGCCCTCGCAATAGCGGCTTGCATTATGAAGAAACGGCGAAGCGCCACTATCGCCCGTTCTGGGATCTTGGCGTGCCAGTCGATATTATTGATTCGGAATGCGATTATGAATGCTACAAGCTGCTTGTTGCCCCAATGCTGTATATGGTTCGGCCAGGCGTCGGCGAGCGGATTGAGCGATTCGTGGAAAATGGCGGCATATTCGTGGCGACCTATTGGACGGGCATCGTAGACGAGAACGACTTATGCTTCCTGACCGGCTTCCCGGGACCGCTTCGGAAGACGCTTGGCATATGGTCCGAGGAAATCGATTCACTGCATGATCATGATTCGAATCGCGTCGTCATGAAGGACGGAAATGCA
The DNA here is from genome assembly GCF_057221575.1 of Paenibacillus sp. Y660. Taxonomy (NCBI): domain Bacteria; kingdom Bacillati; phylum Bacillota; class Bacilli; order Caryophanales; family Paenibacillaceae; genus Paenibacillus; species Paenibacillus sp. Y660. The sequence goes on from NZ_JBXBBJ010000007.1 coordinate 178,007, forward strand.
CTAGGCTTAAGCGGCGAGTATACAGCGCGAGAGCTTTGTGATCTCATCCATCTTGAAGGAGCGGAGGCGCTTGCGGTGTATGGGGAAGATTTCTACGCTGGCAGGCCAGCATTAACGGTTAATCAATTGGGTGCGGGCAAAGCTTATTACATCGCTTCACGCAATGATGCTGTATTTACAAACGATTTTCTCTCAAGCATCGTGAAGCAAGAGGGCATCAAACGAGTACTCGATTCGGAATTGCCTGATAGCGTAACCGCGCAGCTCCGGACAGACGGCAAAAACGATTATGTATTCGTATCCAACTTTAGTGCAAATGAGGTTTCGGTTAACCTTGATGGACGGAGCTATTCCGATTTGTTAACAGGCGATGCTGTTGCCGCTGGCTTGGATTTGGCAGGATATAGCTGCCGTATTCTCAAGCGCGATTCGAATTAAGTTTTCATTCAATAAATAGCTGTGTGAAACGTACAAGATCATGTACGCTGCGCACAGCTTTTTTTGTGCCTATTTAAAAGGCTGTCTCTCTCTTAAGTATAGAAATTTGTCTGGATTTATACGAAAAAGAAAAAAATGTCGAATAAAAGAAGATAAATGTCGAATTTAACATTGCGATAACATTTCTGCTTATTCCTGTTGATGCTTTCTACCTATAGTAATTGCAAGAGGAAATAGTAGGAAGGGTGAGGGTGAGTGACAGCTACTGTTCTTGACAAAGAAAAACACTCGGCAAACCAGAAGATTGAAAGTACTGATCCGAACGCACCGCTTAACGGAGAAGAGTTGGAACAAATAGTTGAAGTAGTTATAGATGCAGAAGCTGCAGAAGAAGTTGCAGCTAATGAAGGTGCAGTTGCAGCTGCATTAGTCGAGCAAGAACAAAGCAAGATTGAGGCGGCGCCAGCTCTAGAGCACGCGGCATCAAATGCCGTTCAGAAGGCGAGTCTTCAACATTTTTTGCGTCAGACACCGACGGTTACAGCGGACCAAACATGCCGGGAAACCATTTCTGTCTTCAAAAAGCATCCAGAATGCGAATGCGTTGTCGTGATTGGGGAGCAAGGGGCTCCTATCGGTCTGATGATGCGGAATCGTTTTTTCTTGAAGCTGGGGCATCGCTTTAGCGCAGATTTGTTTGACGACAAGCCGATCTCGAAGCTTATGGATGCAAACCCTTTGCTGGTCGATTTGCATTTTGCGCCGCAGCAGCTTATTGACAGCGCATTAAGCCGTCATGAAAGCGTGCTTTACGATTGTGTCATTGTAACGTTTAATGGCCGGCTCGCAGGCATTTTGACTGTATCCGATATGCTCAAGCTTTCCAGATTGCTGCAGCAGGAAGCCATTGATGTTCAGATGAGAACGATACGCTCGGCAGAGCTGCGTGTAAATGAAATTGAACAAGCTGTTAATAGTGTTCTGGAGTCGTCCTTGCAGGGAGAAACCATGTCGGTAGAGATGGTAGATTTGACGCTGACTGGGAAGAACGAGCTTGATAAAGTAATGATGGCCTTTGAAGCGATCGCGGGGAATTCGCAGATGCAGGAGAATCGGATGAACGAGCTGCAAGCGGAGGCCGGCTCCATCAGCAAAGTATCTCAATTAATCAAGGAGCTGGCGGAGCAAAGCAATCTGCTTGCTCTAAATGCTTCTATTGAAGCAGCGCGTGCAGGAGAGCATGGTCGCGGCTTTGCCGTAGTAGCAGGCGAAGTGATGAAGCTGGCTGGTCAAACGAAACAATTCGCGAACGAAATTACGACTTTAACGAAGACGATCGTTCATTCCATCTCGCAAACGACTGCGCTTGCGCATGCTGGCCGCTCTGAGACCACAGCTAGCGAAGCCCATGTCAATGAGGCTGTCGAGGCGTTTAATCGTTTGTTCCAAGCGGCAGCGAACAACCGAAACAGCGCGAAGCAGATAGGATCTTTGTCCGAACAGGCGCATTTACAATCCATTCATGTTGCCGACGAAATGAAAAAATTGCAGCAATCATACTTTTAACATGGAGTTTACAAAAACAGAATACGAGGTTTACAAACGAGCATTAGTATAAGAGACACAGGGCCAACCTGAGCAGATATGAAAAGAGGAGTGATAGATTTGTTAAAGAAAAAAAGCTTTAAGGGGATCTTGATGTTGTCGATGGTGGCGGGACTCGTATTCGCAGCTGCTTGCGGTAACAATGCAAATGGCGGAAATAATGGAACGGCAAATACAGGTACTACAAATAACGCAGCTACAAACGCTCCAACTGAGGAAACTGCAAAATTGTCAGGCGAAATTAAAATTGATGGTTCAAGCACAGTGTTCCCGCTTACAGAAGCAGCTGCTGAGGAGTTTAACAAAGAGCACACTGACGTACGTGTTCCAGTAGGCGTATCTGGTACTGGCGGCGGCTTCAAGCAATTTTGCGCAGGCGAGATCGCAATCGCAGATGCTTCCCGTCCAATCAAAGAAGAAGAAGCTGCAGCTTGTAAAACAGCTGGCATTGAATACACAGAGCTTACAGTAGCATTTGACGGTTTGTCTGTAGTCGTAAGCAAAGAGAATGACTTCATCGATCACTTGACTGTTGAAGAGCTTAACAAAATTTTCGTAACAGGCAGCACAGTTAAAACGTGGAAAGATGTTCGCGATACATTCCCTGCAGAACCGATCATCATATTCTCGCCAGGTGCAGATTCCGGAACTTATGACTATTTTAACGAAGCTATTCTTGATAAAGCAGGTATCCGCAATGATGAATCAATGATCAGCTTCTCCGAAGATGACAATGCGCTAGTTCAAGGCGTAGCAGGCAGCAAATACGGTATTGGTTACTTCGGTTTTGCTTATTTCGAAGAGAACCAAGACAAATTGAAAGTTGTTCCAGTTGATGGCGGCAAAGGCGCAATCACTCCAACTTATGACACAATCAAAGACGGCAGCTACGCGCCATTGTCCCGTCCGCTCTTCATCTATGTAAGCAACAAAGAGCTTGAGCGTCCAGAAGTGAAAGAATTCGCGAAATATTATATCAACAACATTGGAGCATTAGCTGGTGAAGTTGGATATGTATCTCTTCCTGATGAGCAATACGCTACGGAAGCTGCAAAAATTCAATAAGCAGCCTAACTGCTGGATGATAAAATGTGGTGTCTTGCGGGACATCACATTTTTCACGAATCATATGTAAATGAATTGTAAAGGTAAGAAGGAGGACGCCGCAATGCCAACGCAAGGGCTGCAATCGGCCAGCAAGGCTCAAACAGCAAGCAAGGAATTATATAACTTTAAAAATAAACGAGTTAGCATCATGAATAAATTGATGCCAGTCCTATTGTTTCTATGTGCATCTGTTTCCGTTCTTACAACAATAGGGATTGTCATAACACTCATCTCAGAAACGTATCAGTTTTTTCAGAAAATACCGATTTTTGATTTCCTGTTTGGGACAAAATGGTCACCGTTAATCCCTCCAAAGAGCTACGGCGTTCTACCTCTCTTGTCAGGTACGCTTATGATTACGTTTATTGCCTGCCTAGTTGCTATTCCATTAGGCTTGGCAAGTGCCATATACTTATCCGAATATGCGCCAAAGCGGGTTCGCAAAATCATTAAACCTATTCTTGAGGTACTTGCAGGAGTTCCAACCATCGTTTACGGATACTTCGCGCTTAGCCTTGTTACTCCGTTTATCCAAAGCATTTTCCACAGCGCTGGCGTGTTCAATGCACTAAGTGCTGGTATCGTAGTCGGCATTATGATTATTCCGATGGTTTGCTCGCTAAGCGAGGATGCCATGTCGTCGGTGCCTCGCACCTTACGCGACGGTGCTTACGCGCTTGGCGCAACAAGATTCGAGGTTGCTTTGAAAATCGTCGTGCCCGCTGCCTTCTCCGGTATTGTGGCTTCGGCCGTGCTCGCATTCTCCCGCGCAATCGGCGAGACGATGATCGTTACGGTTGCTGCAGGCTCCACGCCTAATATGACTGTTAACCCGCTCGATAGTATCCAGACGATGACCGCTTATATCGTTCAGGTCAGCCTTGGAGATACGCCGCACGGAACGATTGAGTATGGATCGATCTTCGCGGTCGGCATGACGCTGTTCGTCATTACGTTCCTGCTCAATATTCTTGCCCAGTACATCGCAAGAAAATTCAGAGAGGAGTACTAAGATGAACATATTTCAAGACGCGAACCGAAAACAAATCGCTAATCGACGGAAGACGGATTGGATGCTGCATATTCTGTTCGTCGCAGCTACCTCAATCGGCGTTCTCGCGCTATGCGCGTTAATCGTAGATATTTTAATTGATGGCATTTCCCGGCTGCAGCCTGACTTATTCACGAACTTCCCGTCGCGCAAAGCGGAAGGTTCCGGTATGAAGTCAGCGCTCGTCGGCACGATTTATATGCTGCTTCTCATGGCGCCGATTTCCTTTATCTTTGGTGTCGGAGCAGCAATTTATTTGGAGGAATATGCGAAGAAGGGCCGCATTACTCGGATAATTCAGCTTAATATCAGTACGCTGGCGGGTGTTCCGTCTATCGTATACGGTATTTTGGGATTAACCTTGTTCGTCCGATTACTAGCGCTCGACCGCAGTCTCATTGCCGGTGCGTTGACGATGACGCTGCTTGTGCTTCCGATTATTATCGTCTCTGCACAGGAGGCTATCCGCGCGGTTCCCAAATCTCGCCGCGATGCCTCGTTCGCGCTTGGCGCGACCAAATGGCAAACCGTAGCCCGTTCGGTTATGCCATCTGCGCTTCCCGGCGTATTAACCGGCGTCATTCTAGCGATGTCGCGGGCAATTGGAGAGACAGCGCCGCTCGTTATGATCGGTGCATTGACCTACGTCGCATTTTTGCCAAATGGTCTCAAGGATTCGTTTACCGTTATTCCGATTCAAGTGTACAACTGGTTGTCTAAGCCTCAGCTTGAGTTCAAGGAGCTTGCTGCCAGCGGTATTATCGTTTTACTCGCACTGCTATTGCTAATGAACTTCTCAGCTATTCTGCTTCGCAACAAGTACCAAAAAAACGTTTAAAGAGATTAGTAAGCAGTGAACACAATTAGGAGGAGAACGATATGGAAGCACTTATTAATATTAACAAACTGAATTTGTTTTACGGCGCTTTCCACGCTTTAAAGGATGTATCACTAACGATACCGGAGAAAGCGATCACGGCATTCATCGGACCATCAGGCTGCGGAAAGTCGACGCTGCTGCGTACGCTGAACCGCATGAATGATATGATTCCAGGTACTCGGATCGAGGGCGGCATTGCAATCGGCGGTACAGAAATTTATTCGAATGAAGTAGATGTCGAGACGCTCCGCAAAAAAGTAGGTATGGTGTTCCAACAGCCTAACCCATTCCCTAAATCCATTTATGACAATGTAGCATACGGACCGCGTCTGCATGGTATTACCAGCAAGCGAGAACTTGATGAAATTGTAGAAACGAGCTTGAAATCTGCCGTATTGTGGGATGAGGTAAAAGATCATTTGAAGCGTTCTGCATTTGGTTTATCCGGTGGTCAACAGCAGCGTCTATGTATCGCGCGTGCGCTTGCTGTGAATCCGAATATTTTGCTAATGGATGAAGCAACATCAGCACTAGACCCGATTTCTACGCTGAAAATTGAAGAGCTTGCTCAAGAGCTGAAGGATAAGTACACAATTGTAATGGTTACTCACAACATGCATCAGGCAGCCCGTGTATCCAACCAAACCGTGTTTTTCTTAAATGGCGAGGTCATTGAGTATTCGGATACGGAGAAGCTCTTCTCCAATCCAACGGATCAGCGCACGGAAGATTATATTAGCGGACGCTTCGGCTAAGCCTCGCGAGCTAATTGAAGGAGCCTGTTTTTACAGGCCTGGGCTTGTCTCATGAACCTATAGGAGGAATGTTGTTGTGATGACCACGCGTAAAGAGTTTGATCAAGGACTTGAGCATCTTCATAACCTGCTTATCGATATGGGTACCTTTGTTGAAAAGGCGCTCTCTGAATCGATAGAAGCATTAAAGGCGGTTGATACTAACCGTGCGAAGCAAGTTATTGCGAATGATCCAACGTTGAACCAAATGGAAGAAAAAATTACGGAAATCGGATCGAAGCTTATCGCGACACAGCAGCCGGTTGCCAAAGATTTGCGCCGTATTTTGTCCGCATTCAAAATCGCAAGCGATTTGGAGCGGATGGGAGATAATTCGGTCGATATTGCGAAGGTCGTCTTGCGTTTAGAGGGTCAGGAGCTCATTAAACCATTGATCGATTTGCCGCGGATGGCAGAAATCGTTCAACTGATGACCTACGAAGCGATTCAATCGTTTATTCAAGAGAATGTGGACTTGGCTTACAAAATGGCGAAGGACGATGATCAAGTCGATGCTCTTTTCGGACAGATTACTCGTGAGCTATATTCGCTAATGTTGGAAAATCCTCGCAACATTACGCAAGCGTCACTGCTTAGCTTCGTTGGGCGTTACCTGGAAAGATTCGGCGATCATGCAACGAACATCGGTGAGAGCGTCGTTTACCTCGTTACAGGCAACAGACCGGATTTGAATGTATAAGTTTAACGAATGATACATAAAGACCGTCGAAGCGGTGATGCTTTGACGGTTTTTTTGCGTATATAGGTCAAAAGCGCTGATGAATTGTTGAATTTTACCTAAAGTTTACTCTTTTATGCATCTCCAATCACAAATGACTGTTAAAGTCATTCTTATTGCAACTGAAATAGACAATGGTTGATCGAGGGGATTCGGATGGATGAGGTTGGGGTTGGTTTATTCAATCGAGATATGATCCGCAGCATTAAAGAGCGCTGGCATGATGGCGGCATCAGCGTTATTTATGTCCGCTTCCGAGTAGGGAATGCGGCTTCTGAATCGGCATTGCAGCTATGGGAAAGCGGGGAGCGGAGAATTTTTTGGCGTCATCGGCTGGAGTGGGATTATTTTTATTTGTTTTATCGCAAGAAGCGGGATGAGCCGATCGACACGATTACCGAAAAAGCGGTGAAGCGGTTATCTGAGGAGCTGCGAAAGGCATGGGTCAAAAGTGAGATCGAGCATAACGTTGACAATGAGCTTGAGGCCGCCATCGGCATCTCAACTGCGTTTCCGCCAGCAACAGGCAGATCCTCCGAAGCGGTTATTTACCGGATGCTGCTGGATGCGATGAAGCAGGGAGTGTTAAATGATTCACACAGTACTGAGCATAGTCACGCAAAAGTGACGGGCTTACTAGATAGCGCAGTAACGCCTCAGCTAGCGGAAGCGAGCGATACTGGAAGTCTGCTTCACTCACCTAGTCTACAGAGAAAGACTGTGCGAATCGGAGATTTGGCCTTTCCGTTTCCGATTATCTCAGGACAGACTAGAGTATCTGAGGTTGCTTATTTATTCGATTCAAATGCCAAAGCACAAGGGGCGGTAATCGTCGAACAAGGCCGGCCGATCGGCATCTTGATGAAAGAGAAGCTGCATCAAATGCTGGCCGGACAATTTGGACTTCCGCTTTATTGGAATAGACCGGTGGAGCGCATTATGAACAATCAACCGCTTATCGTAGACGAACAGCTGCCTGTTGAACAAGTATCCCAGCTTGCTATGGCTAGGGATTTTTCGCAGCTTTATGATGTGGTGCTCATAACGAAGGACGGCCAGATGGCCGGGGCGGCTTCGATCAGGTCGATTTTGGAATGTATAACGACACTTCGAACGAAGGCTGCTCGAGGGGCCAATCCGCTTACTGGCTTGCCGGGAAACGAGGAGATTCAGCTTGAGCTGCGGCGCCGTATCGGACAAGGAGCCCCCTTTGCAGTCATCTATGCGGACCTCGACTATTTTAAATGGTATAACGATTTTTTCGGTTTTGGTTTAGGAGATGATCTTATCCGCTATTTAGCTGAAATATTATGCGAGAAGCAAAGCCTGATTGGCAGCGATAGCGATTTTATCGGACATATAGGCGGGGACGATTTCATAGTGGTGATGAATGCCAATGCTGGAGAGCAGCTTTGTCAAGCATTGATCAAAAGATTTGATGCTGGAATAAAGCCATTCTATGGCGGCATCGAAGTGAAAACGGTGGAAGATCGACATGGCGAGCTCATCGAGCAGGAAGGCGTTACCCTCTCGCTGTCGCTCATGATCTGGGACGGCAAGGTGCCGTTAACGAGCGAGGATATTCCAGTAATGGCAGCAAAGCTGAAGAAGCAAGCAAAGGCAGTGAAGGGCAGCGTCTATATAAAGGATCATATAAAAGGTATGCTTCGTGGAGAGGAACGACATTGATATTGAGACAACTTCTGGAGTTAGAGCAGATAAAGGACGTGGAAAACGAGAGCTTAGACCATCTCGGAATCATATATTTATCTTGGCAGTTTGGGTCTGACAAGCAGAGCGGCAGCATCCCCTCTTTGCAGGAGCATTGGCGTGTATTCGCCGAACGTGAGACGAATATTATTTTAAAAAATTCTCTGATTTATGAGGGCATGCACTGGATGAGGGATGATTTGTTCATTCAATTGCGACTCCCTGCCGGACGACAGTCTGTTATTGAGGGTTGGCTGCTTGAGGCAGCGCATAGGCATAAGACGGAATGGGAGCGTCAATTTACGGAAGAGCTCGGCAACCAAAGCTGGAGGAGATTAGGAGGAAAGCTGCATGCGGGGATAGCTGTTGTTGCAGCTGATTCGCGTATGGATGGCATGCTTTGGTATGATGCGATGAAAAATGCGATATTGCACGGTAAATCAGCCTGTGCTATGGAGCACAGCTTGAAGCGGCGAGCCATCGAGCGTTTAATAAGAGAGAGGCATCTTTACACGGTATATCAGCCTATCGTTTCGCTGCAGCAAAAGGGGGAAGTGTTCGGGTACGAGGCGCTTTCGCGTACGCTAGACCGGACTTGGTTTCCAGGGCCGACGGAGCTGTTTCTTTTTGCAGACGAAGAGGGACTAAACTATCCGCTCGATCGTCTGGCTAGAGAGAAGGCAATTGAGGGCTGCAGGCCGCTAAAGCAGAAGCAGAAGCTGTTCATAAACGTCATAGCGCAAATTATGGAGGATCCATGCTTCTCGCCAGGTAAAACATTAAGCCTGCTGGAGCTGCATGGGCTGTCTCCACATCATGTTGTATTCGAAATAACGGAGCGTAGCTCGATTACTGATTTTGGCTCCGTTAAGAAGGCATTGGAGCACTACCGAAGCCAAGGCTATCAAATTGCAATCGATGACGTTGGAGCAGGCTATTCGTCGCTGCAATCGATTGTGGAGCTGCGTCCTGATTATTTGAAGGTTGATCGGTCCATTATTCAGAATATCCATCTCGATGAGGTGAAGGAGCATATTTTGAATACATTAGTTCAACTGGCTGACAAAATGAACATATCGATCATCGCCGAAGGCATCGAGCTTGAAGAGGAGCTCGCCAAGGTGCGCGAGATGGGCATAGCGTACGCCCAAGGGTATTTGCTTGGAAGACCAGCCGCTTTCAAGTCCAACTTTCAGTAACAGATAGGGCATTCCTTTGGCAGCGATGCTTGGGAAATGCCCTTTTTGTGGTATACTTGTGGGAATGAATGCTACATAAAGAAGGTGTTGATTCCATATGGAAAAATGGATGCTAATTGACGGCAATAGTATAGCTTACCGCGCGTTCTTCGCCATGCCCCCGCTCACGAATTCGGCAGGCCAGCATACGAATGCAATATTTGGTTTTACAACGATGCTGTTGAAGCTGCTAGAGCAAGAAAATCCGACTCATGTTCTAGTCGCGTTTGACGCAGGCAAAATTACGTTCCGTCATGAAGGATATACCGAATATAAAGGCGGAAGACAGAAGACGCCGTCTGAGCTTTCGGAGCAATTCCCAGTGCTTAAGGAGCTGCTGCATGCGTTCAGCATCGCACAGTTCGAGCTGTCCGGCTATGAGGCTGATGATATTATTGGTACGCTGACGAAGGCGGCTGACGAGAAGGGTGTCGAAACGGTCGTCGTCACCGGGGATAAAGATATGCTCCAGCTTGCATCGGGCAAGGTGACCATAGCGGTCACGCGCAAAGGGGTCAGTGATGTCGATCTTTATACGCCTGAAGCCATACAAGAAAAATACGGCTTAGTGCCGATGCAAATTATCGATTTAAAAGGGCTTATGGGCGATACGTCGGATAATATCCCTGGTGTGCCGGGCGTTGGCGAGAAGACTGCGCTTAAGCTGCTGCACGAGCATGGATCGGTCGAGGGCGTGCTGGACAATTTGGACAAGCTGAAGGGCAAGCTGAAGGAAAACATCGAGAACCACAAGGATGACGCCACTTTGAGCAAAAGGCTGGCAACGATATTCCGCGAGGTGCCGATCGAGCGAGACATTGACGAGATTCGTTACGACGGCTATGACGGCTTGAAGCTGGCTGAGGCGTTCCGCAAGCTCGAGTTCAAGTCGCTGATCGAGCGCTTGCAATTGGGAGCGGAAGCGGGCGACATGGAAGAGGAAGCTCAGGCTGCGGCTGCTGATCTCAATATTCACGTGATCGAGTCGGAAAATGATGCGGATGCGCTAGATAAGCTAGTTCAACTGCTTGAGCAAACAGACAAAAATGGCTTGTATGTTGAAGCAATAGGCGAGAACCCCCATCAAGCGGAGCTGATTGGTCTGGCGATTGCTACGGAGGAAGCGGTGTTTTCCCTGCCGTTCTCCGCTTTAAAGTCTCCTTTCACAGCTAAGCTGCGCGCTTGGCTGGAGCAAGCGGACAAGCCGAAGTACGGTTTTGATCTGCATAAAATAGAGCTCGCGCTAAAATGGAGCGGGATCAGCTTCGAAGGGGCAGCATTCGACGTGCAGCTGGCCGCTTATTTGCTTGATCCTACCGAAGCAACTCAAACGCTTAGCGGAATTAATGAGAAGCAAGGGCTGTCTACCTTGCCATCTGATGAATCCGTTTATGGCAAAGGCGCGAAGTTCAAGGTGCCAGGTAAAGAGACGCTTTACCGGCACTTGGCGCTGAAGGCAGAAGCTATTCGCCAGCTAGTGCCGCTATTGACCGAAGAGCTGAACCGCACCAGCATGAGCAAGCTGTATTTTGACATCGAACAGCCGTTGTCCCGCATTCTTGCAGGCATGGAGCATCTCGGCATTAAGGTTGAGAAGGAAGAGCTTGAGGCGCTTGGACGCAATCTGGAACGCCAGCTCACGACAATTATCAGCAGCGTTTACAAGCTTGCTGGGATGGAATTCAATATTGGCTCGCCGAAGCAGCTGGGTGAGGTTTTGTTCGAAAAGCTCGGACTGCCCGCCAAGAAAAAGACGAAGACTGGTTATTCGACCGATGCAGAGGTGCTGGAGGAGCTGGCTCCTTACCATGAGATTATTCCGCTTATTTTGCATTATCGCTCGCTCTCGAAGCTGCAGTCCACTTATGTAGAGGGGTTGCTGAAGGAGGTTCGCAAGGAAACGGGCAAGGTACACACTTACTATCGTCAGACGATTGCCGCGACCGGACGCCTTAGCAGTCAATTCCCTAACCTGCAGAACATTCCGATCAGGCTGGAGGAAGGCCGTCAAATTCGGAAAGCCTTTGTTCCTTCAGAGCCAGGCTGGTTTATTCTAGCAGCCGATTATTCACAGATCGAGCTGCGCGTACTCGCACATATTTCGGGTGATGAGAATTTGAAGGAAGCGTTCATTAACGATATGGACATCCATACGAAAACCGCGATGGACGTATTCGGCGTAGCTGCCGATCAGGTCGACTCCAACATGCGGCGTTCCGCGAAGGCGGTTAACTTCGGAATCGTTTACGGCATCAGCGACTTTGGACTATCACAAAACCTTGGCATAACGCGCAAAGAGGCTGCCCATTTTATCGAGCAATACTTTGAGGTGTTTAAAGGCGTGCGGAAGTTTATGGACGATGTCGTCAAGGATGCCCGTCGCGACGGCTATGTGACAACGCTTCTTGAGCGGAGACGATATCTGAACGATATTAAAGCGTCCAACTTCAATATCCGCTCCTTTGCTGAGCGGACTGCGATGAACACGCCGATTCAGGGCACTGCGGCAGATATTATTAAGCTGGCGATGGTGCATATGGATGCTGCGCTGCGCGAGCGAAAGCTGAAGAGCCGAATGCTGCTTCAAGTGCATGATGAGCTCGTATTCGAGGTGCCTCAGGATGAGCTTGAGCTCATGAAGACGCTAGTGCCGGAGATTATGGCTGGGGCACTCAAGCTTGATGTTCCGCTCAAGGCGGACATGAGCTTCGGTGACAATTGGTATGAAGCAAAGTAGCCCACTGGCGGGCAGTTTCGGGTATAATGGTTGTTGAGGTGAGGAGAAATGCCTGAATTGCCAGAGGTAGAAACGGTAAGACGAACATTAATTGAACTTGTAGCGGGAAAACGAATACAGTCTGTAACCGTTAGACTCCCGCGTATTATACAAAGGCCCGCAGAGCCCGAGCAGTTCGCCGATGCGCTTGTTGGACATACGATCGAAACGGTTGAGCGACGAGGCAAGTTTTTGCGAATTATTTTAGACGGCCTTGTTCTCGTGTCGCATCTGCGCATGGAAGGGCGTTATGGCGTGTTTCCTTCCGAGGAGCCGCTAGAGCTGCATACGCATGTTATTTTTCATTTTGACGATGGTACGGATCTGCGTTATAAGGATGTGCGCCAATTCGGCACAATGCATCTATTCCAAGCGGGTTCTGAGCTAGAGCTTCCTCCGCTAAACAAGCTGGGCATTGAGCCGCTAGAGCCATCCTTTACGCTTGAAGCGCTGCGCAGCAAGCTGGAGAAGCGTTCGACGAAGATCAAACCGCTGCTGCTTAATCAAGAGCATATCGTTGGACTAGGCAACATTTATGTGGATGAAGCGTTGTTTCAAGCACGAATTCATCCGGAACGAACGCCGAATACGCTAAAGCCGGCTGAGTGGAAGCGTTTATATGAGGCGATCCGCGCAACGCTCGCGCATGCCGTTGAAGCAGGCGGATCGTCGATCAAATCCTATGTAAACGGTCAAGGAGAGATGGGCATGTTCCAGCATCAGCTCCTCGTTTATGGTAAGAAAGACGAGCCATGTCCAGCTTGCGCAAGACCTATCGAGAAATTTACAGTTGGCGGCAGAGGGACGCATATTTGCAGCAAATGCCAGCCGTTAGCCGTGCCGAGCAAATTAAAGGCTTAGCGCCAATTCCTTATCGACAAGCACAGACAAATACTCCCCGCATATGATAGTTGTGTTACGAACAATGGGCGGATGACTACTCACAGCAATGAAGTGTGAGCCGGGCAGCCGCTGTGCGGGGAGGGACTAAAGTATTGTTCGCGCATGTTGCTTCACTGTTGGTTCTTGCTTTTGCCGTTAGTTTAGACGGATTTGGCGTTGGTGTGACGTATGGCTTGCGAAGAATTCGCATTCCGTTATTGTCGGTGTTTATTATTGCTTGCTGCTCCGGTCTCATTATTTATTTGTCGATGCAGGTCGGAGGCTGGCTTACCGGGTTTCTATCCGAGTTTGTTGCGCGTCTCATAGGCGCATGCGTCCTTATCTTAATTGGTGGCTGGGCGCTGCTGCAGCTAAAGCGTGGAAGACAAAACGATGAAGCGAGCGAAGAAGCAGAGGTGGCAAGTCAAGGAAGCGTGGAAAAGGCCGAAGGCCAGTCGAAACCGCATGCAAGAGAAATGGCAAGTACAGCGCTTGTTGTGATAGTGGAGCTGAAGCGATTAGGACTAGTGATCCAAATCCTGCGGACACCGCAAGCGGCAGACGTTGATAAGTCGGGAACGATCTCAGCATCGGAAGCGGTCATGCTCGGCGTTGCGCTTTCGCTTGATGCATTCGGAGCAGGTCTTGGAGCTGCATTGATCGGTCTTCCTTCCTTGATTACCGCTCTGACCATTGCCGCAGCGAGCGCGATCTTTCTGGTGGGCGGCATCCGCTTTGGCTTTCGTTTCTCCGCTTGGAGAGGCATGCAAACATTATCTTTGCTGCCAGGCATATTATTAATCATGATGGGAATCATGAAGTTGTTATAATTTGAGGTGATATGGATGAAAATCGGATTAACCGGCGGTATTGCCAGCGGCAAAAGCACAATCGCTAAAATGCTCGTGGAGCGCGGTGCGCTGCTGGTCGATGCCGATCAAGTTGCAAGGGAGGTTGTCCTTCCCGGAGAGTCAGCATTAGAGGCAATCGCCTCTACGTTCGGACAAGCTGTCCTTGCGGCAGACGGATCTCTTGACCGCAAAGCGCTCGGCGAGATCGTATTTCAAGATAAAGCCTCGCTGGCAAAGCTAGAAGCGATCACCCACCCGGCTATACGCCAGAGAATGCAGCAGCGCATACATACGTATATGGAGCAGTTTCCGGAGCAATTAGTCATAGCGGATATACCGCTTTTGTATGAAACCAAGCAGGAGCATTTGTACGATGGGATCATGGTTGTCTACGTACCGGCTGAGGTGCAGCAAGCGCGTTTAATGGAAAGAAATCATTTGACCGAGGAAGAAGCCCGCCGCCGGGTTGCACTTCAGATGGATATCGAGCAGAAGCGCGAAAAAGCGGATTGGGTCATCGACAATAGCGGAACGCTTGCAGAGACGGAGCGTCAGGTTGAACAATTTTGGAAAAGCAAGTGTTTGCCATGAGAGTGCTCCTTAAGAAAAGAATTCTGCTTGTATTGCTGCTGGGTCTCATAACGATTTTGTTTCTCAAATCGGATTGGCTGGCAACTATGATGTATCCGGTTCATTTCAAGGATGATATTCGTGCGAGTGCTGCTAATTATGGTGTGGAGCCGCATTTGGTAGCTGCGATCATTCGCAGTGAAACAAACTATCGGACAGGCCAGGAATCGAGAAAGGGCGCTTTGGGATTGATGCAAATTATGCCTGATACGGCTGATTGGGTTATTCAAAAGGCGGGTTTTACAGAAGTAACGGAGGATATGCTTAGGCATCGAGCAGATGTCAGCATTGAGGTTGGCGCGTGGTATTTGAAATCGCTGGATCAACAATTTGATCATAATAAGATCGCTGCCATAGCCGCATACAACGCAGGACCAGGCAATGTAAGGAAGTGGCTTGACTCTGGTTTGTGGGACGGCACAATAGACTCGGTGAAGGAAATACCTTTTGGCGAGACTAGGCACTATGTACAGCGGGTCATATACTATTATAATAAGTATAAGGATTTATACCCGAGCTTCTGATAAAATCTATAATGAATATGCAAATACAACGAAGCCTTGGAGGCCCGTCGCTTCTGGACGAGCCCAGCCAAAGCATCCTTTATTCATACAACATTTAATGAATCAATTATTTGTATTGACCAGCAAGGGATTGCTCGGCAATTTGCACTAGGCGACGGGTAATGTAACCCCCGATGGAGCCAGCGTCTTTTGTAGCCATGTTGCCGTAGTATCCGTCTTGCGGAATTGCGATGCCTAGCTCTTGAGCAACTTCAAATTTCATTTGGTCAAGTGCAGCTGTCGCTTGTGGGACTACTAGTTGGTTACTGCTGCGGGATGCGCTCATGTATGTTCACCTCCTTGCGGTTGGTAAAAGTATTATGTGCAAAAATCAAAACTTCATTACAGGAATTAGTTGGAAATTAAATTAATTTGAGAAGAGCCCCTTTCAAAGGCTCTTGCTAACTAAGAAAGGAGGCAAATTGCAGCATGAAATGTCCATATTGCGACTATGCCGGAACAAAAGTATTGGACTCGAGGCCGGCTAACGAAAACAAATCTATTCGTCGCCGCCGTGAGTGTGAAAAGTGCAGCCGCAGATTCACGACCTTCGAAATGATTGAAGAAACGCCTCTAATCGTCATCAAAAAAGATGGAAGCCGTGAGGAATTCAGCCGCGACAAAATATTACGCGGTCTTATCCGCGCCTGCGAGAAGCGTCCCGTACCGGTAGAACGCCTCGAAGTCATCGTATCCGAGGTTGAGAAGGAGCTTCGCACAACGGCACACGCAGAAGTAGACAGCAGCGATATCGGCGGCATCGTCATGAACGAGCTCTATCCCGTCGACGAGGTAGCCTATGTCCGCTTCGCATCTGTTTATCGTCAGTTCAAGGACATCGATATGTTCATGAAGGAGCTCAACAACCTGCTGTCCAAACACCCGCTGAACGGTATGATAGATAAAGATTGACAATTTTGGCGCCCCTATGCTAAGATCAATCTTGTCGTCATTTGGGGCCTTAGCTCAGCTGGGAGAGCGCATCGCTGGCAGCGATGAGGTCAGGGGTTCGATCCCCCTAGGCTCCACCAATAAAACAAATCAACCACGTCCTCTGACGTGGTTTTCTGTTTTATTGGTGGAGAGCCAGGGGGCGAACCCCGGGGTTCAGTCCGCGCGGACGTAGTGAAGTGAGTAGGCTTCGAAGGAATTACTTCTAATGTAGGAGCACGGCGTCTGAATCTACCGCTAAGAGTCCTCGTTGATTAAGCTTCGTCAGCCATTTGATCAAAGATTTAGACATCCCATGATGGATAAGCGAGTTAATACGAGTTGTATCCCCCTAGGCTCCACCATAAAACAACCGCGTAACGCTTGGGTTTCCAAGCGTTTTTTGTTTTTTATGAAGAAAAAATTAACTCCGAATACGGTATGTGGTCACACTTCTGGTCACAGTTGCTATTTTATTGAGGTTTATTTGATGTTTTTTGGTTGTTCGAGGATTCTTAATATTAGCGTTATCGAGGTTTTAAACAATCGCTCTGTCACAAATTGCTGACAGAGCGATTGTTTTTACTTATTCATCAAAGAGCATTTCGCCAAATTGTTTGGCGGTCTCTTGGTGGACACTAGGTAAAACATGGCTATACGTATTCCAGAGTGGTTCGAACATCGAATTATCAAGTATCTTAGGATTAATTTTCTGGCTCAACATGAGTATTAATTTTATGACTGTTTCCAACAGATTGAGCCTCAAGAATCCTAGTCCTCATGGTTTTTATTAGCATTGCTCATAGATAAAGGAATGATTGGCGATTCTATCAAACAAAGATATCGTAGGACTAAAGGATGGAGTAGATAGTAAAGCCTGGTCTGGGAAGAAGAATGGCAAGAAAACAAAAAAAATATCGAAGCGTAACGCTATTACTATTGAATTGGACGAAACTGAGATTGAAAGTATCATTAATGATATAGAGGTTGAATTTGTCGAGTTAGATGCTGAGATATCTACTAATGAACTCGAAAAAGATCCCAAAGGTGATCATTCTGTTATTGTGAAAAGTGTCCTGGGATGGAAGTGATCTTTTTCTTGTGGAAAATTTCTCGGAATTAATATTCTGTACTGAAAATTTTGTCGATTTGTATAATAAACATGAATTGACAGGTCTGCGTTTCCAAGAAGTGAATGCTCAATAAAATTAGTTTCCTAGTAGCCCGTACATCGATGTACGGGCTTTATTTGTTAATATTGACTCCGATAACGTATATTATTTAGGTAAGTATCAAACAGCACCCACCATAAAGACATAATGAGGGCTTAATTTAAATCTGGAGGTTTGAAGAAATGCCGCTTAATGATATCTTGAAAAGTATTGATGAAAATTTTCTAAATAACAAAACGAGATTACTCAGCTTTTATGATTCAGACTTTGATAGATACAGTAAAAGATATATATAATAATACAGATTATGAATGGTTTAAGAAGATTAGATAAAGCAAGCCTACTCTAACCAGCCTCAAACAGTCTCAGCAAGACACTCAGGCGAATTGTGGCTTGGCACAGCTACGGTTCGCTTTTCTGAACCATACGTATATTAAGTCAGATACTAATGTTAAGAAGGGAATTGAGAAAATACGTAGAAATATATATAATTCTTTTAAATGAGGTGCTTTCATGGGCGTATTAAAGTATGAAGATTGGCAAAAACATTGGCAAAAACTTTTTGAAAAACTTGATGCGGAAGGTTATGAAAGACTTACCCCTGATGAAAAAACATGGTACAACGTAAGAGGAGTAATTGATAGTATTGGTAACGGTGGAATTATCAGTTTTTACTATAATCATGGTGCGGATACATTAGATGATACTATGGAAGACCTACAAAAACTTAATGCGTCTGAGGTAGTTAACCTTCTAAAACAGGTGAATGTTTTATTTCCTAATGGAAAACCGTCCAATGATGTTGATGAAAGAAATGAGATAATTGACTCATGGGATGGAGAACATGAAGACTTATTTGAAACATTAGACGAACGGTTCTATATATTGGAAAGTGACTTAGAATTGAAGTTAGATTCAGTTGTACAACGAATTATCCAATAGAGAGCTGGTCGTAGAGTCGCTGATCCGTGGCATCAACGTTGATCCTAATTAGATTTGTGAATCGGTTATATCAACTCAAGAAGGAAGCTATGGTCGCAGAAAGCTTGCTAAACTACAAAGGGATGAATTAAAGGGTTTATTAAGGAAAATAAACAAATTAGTGATTTGGGTGTTATTGATAAAATAACACAGAATGAAATAGAAAAAATACTTCAAATTAGGCATTTATATGCTCATAGAAATGGAATTGTTGATGAAAAATTCACCAATAAAACAAATCAACCACGTCCTCTGACGTGGTTTTCTGTTTTATTGGTGGAGAGCCAGGGGGCGAACCCCGGGGTTCAGTCCGCGCGGACGGAGCGAATGCGGAGGAGCACGGCGTCTGAATCTACCGCTAAAAGTCCTCTTTGGATTCGCTTCGTCAGCCATTTGATCGAAGATTCGGACATCCCGTGATGGGTAAGCGAGTTAGTACGAGCTGTATCCCCCTAGGCTCCTCCACCAAACACAAATTTTAAACACGCCGAATCAGGCGTGTTTTTTTGTGTTTGGTTGAGCCCAAGAAGAGGCGGACCCCGGGGTTCAGTCCGCGCTGACGTAGTGAAGTGAGTAGACTTCGAAGGAATACATCTAATATAGGAGCACGGCGTCTGAAGCTACCGCTAAAAGTCCTCTTTGAATTCGCTTCGTCAGCTATTCGATCAAAGATTCGGACATCCCATGATGGAAAGACGAGCTAATGCAAGTCGTACCCCCTAGGGAAGAATCCCGACTTTGGTCCAGCTGTAGGAGAGTCTCGGGAAGGTTTTTTCATTCTTTAGCATTACGTATAATCAGCTTAACACCAAACTAGTAACATTGATCCAGAAATAGAAGAAGAAGGAAGGGAGGCGATGATGTATCCGCAGCTAAGCGGGTGGGATTCCGTTTGTCAGTTTGGCCATACTGACGGGGTTCATGTTGTTCTTCGGTCTTACATATCAAAAAATACGATATTTAGGAGATGTAAATAGTGAAAAAGTTAATCGAATTCAAAGAAGTATCGAAAGAATACAAAATCGGAGAAGTGCCAATCAAGGCGCTGGATGGAGTTGATTTTTCCATATCAGAGGGGGAATTCGTCGTTATTTTAGGCGCAAGCGGTGCCGGTAAAAGTACGATTTTGAATATACTTGGCGGCATGGATACGGCTTCCTCAGGTCAAGTATTTGTTGGTGATCAAGAAATAACAAGATTAAACGAAAAAAAATTAACACAATATCGCGGTGAGAAAGTTGGCTTTGTATTTCAATTCTATAACCTGATTCCGAATTTAAACGCTCTTGAAAATGTTGAATTTGCCGCTGAAGTATGTAAAAACCATCTGGATGCTAAAGATATTTTATCCAAAGTCGGATTAAAGAATCGTATCAAAAACTTCCCTTCCCAGCTCTCTGGAGGAGAACAACAAAGAGTTGCTATAGCTAGAGCTGTTGCAAAAAATCCTTCCCTTTTACTTTGTGATGAACCAACCGGAGCTTTGGATTATGTTACAGGTAAGTCCGTCTTAAAGCTTCTTCAAGATTTGAACAAGGAAACGAAAAAGTGCGTCGTTTTGGTCACGCATAATTCCGCTATTGCTCCTATGGCTGACAAAATTATTAAGGTTAAAAGCGGAAAGATAGAAAGCGTTACGATTAATGATGTTAAACAAAGTGTTGAAGGGATTGAGTGGTGATAATGAAATTATTTTTGAAATCAATAAGGGATATAAAAAAATCTATAGGGCAATTTATAGCCCTTGTTTTGGTTATCGCAGTAGGAGCTTTTTTCTATGCGGGTCTGGTAACTTATAGTGATAATCTTAGCGCATATTCGAAGGTTTACTTTAATGAACATAATTTATTCGACTTAAATGTGTATTACTGTCAAATTTCCAAAAAAGATGTGGCGGGTTTAAACGAAATTGAAGGTGTAAATAAAATTGAAGGACGTTATACCCTTGATGTCGCGCAAGCCTTTGATGATTATAAAGCATCATTAAAAATTCATTCGATCCCTGTAAAAAATGAAATAAACACGCTTACTATGATTGAGGGGAGTATCCCTTCAAAAAAGGGTGAGATCGTATTAGATTCCATTATGCGAAAGAGCATCAATACCGTGTCGGTGATCAAATCCGTATAGGCGCAAATGAAAGAATGATTCAGCTTAAAATTAGCGGCTTGGGAGAGAATGTAGAACATACAAAAAAGAACGATATCCAAGACCATAAAGCCTACGGTATAGCTTATATGGCCGAAGAGACAATACCTGAGATCGCAGGCGACTTTTACTATAATGAAATCATGATTGATGCTAAAGAAGGTTACGATATTGACCAAATAGGTAAATCAATTGAAGCGCAATCCAAACAAAAACAGCTTGCTTATTTAAACCAAGTAAGCAAAGAACGTACTTTCAATTATTCCCAAATAAATGCAACGATTCAAAATAATAACTTGATGAGCAAGGTTATACCTTTCGTTTTCTTTGTGATTGAAGCGATTATCCTATTTCTTGCCATGTCGAGGATTATTGATTCTCAAAGAAATCAAGTAGGTATTATGAAGGCTTTGGGTGTAAAAGACAGAAGCATCATGCTTCATTACATGGGATTCCCTGTGCTGGTAGGTATAATAGGTTCCATCTTAGGGTGTATCATTGCCGCTCTTGTATTTGTACCATTAATAACTGCATCAAATGCAAGGGCTTACTCTCTGCCTGACATTAGATTCACGCTTTCTTTTTATTCGATCATTCCTCCCGTCATATTCTCCAGTGCTTTTGGACTTCTGTCATGCTACTTAAGCGGTAGAACCATTTTAAAAGAACATGCGGCTCAAGCTATGCGTCCTAAACCGCCAAAGAAGATGAAAAAGCTATTAATAGAAAGAGTTCCGGGTCTATGGAGTCATATTCCCTACAGCTACAAACTCATTTTGAGAAATATATTATTAAATAAACAAAAAGCTTTAGCTACCTCAACTGGTGTTGTTGTAAGCACTGTTTTATTGATAACTGCTTTTGGCACTGGAGCGTCCTTGCTAAAAGTAGCTGACCAAATAGAAGATGTTTACTCCTATGATCTAAGAGTAGATTATTCGATGGGAACAGCTTCAGATACGATAAAACTACCCGCGGGTATTAAAAACAGCTTTTTGTTATCCACCTTCCCTGTTGAATTCATACAAGATGATGAAAAAGAAAATGCTACTCTAGTTGTTACTGAAAAAGAAAACAGTCTCATTCATTTCTTTGACGAAAATGACAATAGAATATCATTAGAAAATAACGGTGTGCTAGTACCCAAGTCTTACGCCGACAAATACCGTATTTCAGAAGGGGATGTAATCAAAATAAAGTTCACAGCACCGGAGCTTAAAAATAAATCTGTAGATATGAAGGTTTTAAAAATATCTACACAGTATTCGTATCCGTCGTTTTATTCCACACCGGACTATTTACAGAGCCTTGACATCGACTACAATCCAACCTCGCTTTTAGTTGAAGCAAATAGCTCTGCGGATCTTATAAGCGCTCGCAGCTTATTTGAACAAGATCCTCACGTAGATACAATTGCAGATAAGGATGATCTAAAGAAATCAGCTCAATATATTTTGGAACAAAACAGTTTTGTATTTATCATGTTTATCATTTGTGCCGGTATACTCTCCTTCGGCGCCATTTATACGATATCTTCAATAAACATTTATGAAAGGAATCGTGAGCTTGCAACACTTAAGGTATTAGGCTACCAAAAAAATAAAATAAATAAACTTATATTTTTTGAAAACTTCATATTAACCACGTTTGCCGTAATTGTGGCTTTACCTATAAGCGACTATGTTTTTACATTTATTATCAAGGCGCTGTCTAGTACCCATCAACAAATACCGAATAAATTAAGTGTTACTATCATACTGATATCTGTTGTTCTTTCATTCTTGCTAACGATGTTGTCTAACTTACTGCTTAGGAGGAAAGTATCCAAAATAAATATGATTGAATCATTAAAAAGTATTGAATAATAGAAAATGTTGGAGGAGCGCTTCTCTGGCAGCGAAGAGGTCAGGGATTCAGTCCGCTCGGACGGAGCGAATGCGGAGGAAGTAAGGCGTCTGAATCTACCGCTAGAAGTCCTCACCCGAGTATTCATCGTCAGCCAGTCGATCAAAGATCCGCTTTCAAGGATATGATTGTCTGATCATCGCATCCAGCGATTGAAAAGACTAGTGAATAAAGTTAGAATGACTCTATGACTGTCAGCTAATCGAAAATTTAAGAGGGGTGTTCCTTTGTCGCCAGAACAACGTGAAGAACTACTTAGTGTATTAAAAGCCCGTTTTGAGAAAAACATGAACCGCCATGAAGGTCTTGAATGGTCTAAAGTACAAGCGAAGCTGGAAGCTAATTCTGAAAAACTGTGGTCACTCAATGAAATGGAAATAACTGGCGGAGAGCCGGATGTTGTTGGTCATGATAACAAGACGGACGAATACATTTTTTATGATTGTTCAGCAGAAAGTCCTAAAGGCCGCAGAAGTGTTTGTTACGATCGTGAAGCGCTGGAGTCAAGGAAAGAACATAAACCGGGAAATAGCGCTATTGATATGGCAGCTGCCATGGGCATTGAGCTTTTAACAGAAGATCAATATCGGGGGCTGCAGAAGCTTGGGAAATTCGATACGAAAACATCGAGCTGGGTGATAACACCTTCTGAGATTAGAAAACTTGGTGGTGCCATCTTTGCTGATTTCCGCTACGGCAATGTCTTCGTGTACCATAACGGTGCGGAATCTTACTATGCCGCCAGGGGGTTCCGTGGCTCGCTCAGGGTCTAGATTTTGCACAGAGAACGAAGTGGGGCGGGAGCACGAGTTGGTCGGTTACACACTCGATAAGGTCGGGAGTTCGAAACCCGAAAGCTCCACCAAAATAAACATATCAACCACGTCCATAGGACGTGGTTTTCTGTTTTTTAGAAAATAAATGCTTTACAGGACACCTAATGGTGTTATATTATGAATTAGGACACTGATCGGTGTCGGATAATAATAAACTATTAAGGAGTGGGTTCAAATGCATATACTAACCATCGTACTTCAAAGTTGGCTGCTTTTTTCCATGGCCTTTTTTGGCGGAAGCAAGATTGCAGGAGCCAAGCATCAAGTTGAACTATTTGATTCGATTAAACTTCCTCAATGGTTCCGCGTCATTACGGGCTACGTTCAAATTGTTGGATGCGTAAGACTCATTATCGGTTACTGGTATCCGGGGGTTGCCGCATGGGCTGGCATATTAATAGTCATTATGATGCTATTGGCGTGCCTTACGCATGTCAGAGTCAAACATCCGATCGGAAAAGTGATACCGGCCTTATTGAATCTCGTAATAGCTATTGCTGTAGTATTATTATATGCAGACGAACTGCCCCATCTTTTTGGGTAAGTTCATAGCAATGGTAGAAAATACCTAACGGTGGGAGATCGAATCGCTGGCAACGATGAGGTCAGGGAGTCGAACCTCCATAGGCTTCTTCACCAAACTTAAAATGATTAAACCCTTGCGTAGCAAGGGTTTTTTGTTGTTTTATACAAAAACTTTAATCAAAATATATCACGTAAATTTGGTCTTGCGGACGAAAATGGGGACAAAATTTATAAGGATCGGCAACATAAGTCGAATCCGCTTCTTCCCTTGCCCACGTTACTGACGTGAGTAGGAAAAAATAAGGGAAAATGAAATAATTTGTAGTAAGATTGTAAGATAGTCTATTTTAACTAATGATATATTTTCCGTAATGGTGTCTGTCTCTAAGGTGTAATCAAAGTTTATTGATGACGAAGATTATGTGAATCTTTGTCATCTTCCAGAAAAATAAATGAGTAATGAATAAACTCGAGAGGTTGAATGTATGAAAAGAACATTTAAAATAAGTTCTTATTTTATTCTTGCGGCGGTCATTATTGTGGTAATCATAGTGGGGATAACCCGGTTATTTACTAGTAATTATAGTGAAGAAGAAAAGTTATTTATGAAAAAAGCAGAAGAAGTGATGGAAAATGTTCTGCATGAAGAAATAACGGTAACTGATATATACTATGTGAAAATATATGGAGGACCTATTGTAATTGAGGGATATATCAACAGATTTAAAGAAATTATTTTTTCAATTTCAACTGATAAGGATCTAACTGGTTTTCAAAATATCTCAACAATTTACTATGCCATTTTAAATGAAGATGCTGAGATGAACCTTTCGCCTATTATACAGCAATTTTATGGGCAAAACGCTGGTTCTAATCCGACAGTAAATGTAGGTAATGTTTCAATGAAAGACCAGTATCTGAGTTACAACGATCTGCTCTCTAGCAATCAGGCAGAGTTATCTTATTCAATTAGAATCACTACACAAAGTAATGTGGAGGAGAAAGACATTGCAAATGAGGCTAATAAGTTCTATGGATTACTGAATGAATTAAAATCAAATCATTATGTAATGAGAAACGTCCGGATTCAACACCTTAATGTAGATATAACTTTTGATGTAGATGAATATTTTGAGAATATTTCGCCATCCGAGGGAGAATTTAATATTGATACAGTAGAAGCCGAATATGAGAGGAGACTAAAAAAGTAATAGAGAGAAGGATGTTCAATGAGCGTAAAAGACATAACGTATGGTTATTTAAGCAGCATGATCTATACAACAGAAGTAGGAAATCCCTTATTTTTACGGATCCAGTGGGGTTCTTCTAGCTTGTACAGGTGTTCGGTAATCCAGCGTTTAATGAAGACGAAGATTATGTGAATCTTTGTCATCATCACATATTCAATTGAAAAGTAGCTAATTTAAAATTGTCGGTTTTCCAGAAAAATAAATGAGTAATGAATAAACTCGAGAGGTTGAATGTATGAAAAGAACATTTAAAATAAGTTCTTATTTTATTCTTGCGGCGGTCATTATTGTGGTAATCATAGTGGGGATAACCCGGTTATTTACTAGTAATTATAGTGAAGAAGAAAAGGTATTTATGAAAAAGGCAGAAGAAGTGATGGAAAGTGTTCTACATGATGAAATAACGGTGACAGATATGTACTATGTGAAAATATATGGAGGACCCATTGTAGTTGAGGGATATTTAAACAGAAATAAAGAAGCAATATTTTCAATATCGACAGATAAAGATCTAGATGGACTTCAATATTTCACTTCATATTACTTAAGTATTTTAAATGAAGATGCTGAGAAGAACCTTTTGCCCATTATACAGCAATTTTATGGGCAAAACGCTGGTACGATCCCGACAGTACACGTAGGTAATGTTTCAATGAGAGACCAGTATCTGAGTTACAACGAGCTGCGCTCCAACAATCAGGCAAAGTTATCTTATTCAATTATAGTCACTACACAAAGTAAGGTGGAGGAGAAAGACATTGCAAATGAGGCTAATATGCTCTATGGATTACTGAATGAATTAAAATCAAATCATTATGTAATGAGACACGTCCGGATTCAACACCTTAATGTAGATATAACTTTTGATGTAGATGAATATTTTGAGAATATTTCGCCATCCGAGGGAGAATTTAATATTGATACAGTAGAAGCTGAATATGAGAGAAGACTAAAAAAGTAATAGAGAGAAGGATGTGGGATAAGCAAGTTAGTACGTGCCCCCCAAGCTCCACCAATAAAACAAATCAACCACGTCCTCTGGACGTGGTTGTCTGTTCATATCTACATTTTCAATAAGCTTCCTTCAAAAGCTCAAAAACCTCTTCTATTGTGAGGCCAAACGATTTGTAATAGGAAGTGTCAATAACCATCTGCTTCAAGATCATTTCATTGCGTTTTTGAAGCATCTCGTCGGACGAGAGTTCGGCGATAAAACATCCTTTGCCGGTTACGGTGTATATCAAACCAAGTCGTTCGAGTTCTTCCCACGCTTTTTTTACAGTAATAATACTAACTCGAAGCTCCGTGGCCGCTTGTCGTATGGGTGGCAAACTATACCCATTTTCTAGTTCGCCCTTGAGGATTTGTGCGCTGATTTGTTCAAAAAGCTGCTGATAAATGGGTTTATCAGAGGTATTCGAAATCGCAATGTTCATTATATTTCCACTTTCTCAAACCTTTTGATGGCAATATGATAAGCGATAATCGTAAAAATCGCAAATATCACGATGCCCATGACCAGGATGGATAATTGCGTTGCCAAATGTTCAGCACCCGTTCCTTTGAAAAGCTTAAACACGAACGAATTTTGTATTCCGAGCCATTCTGCGCCTACAGCAAACAGAATTGCTGCTGTAATGGAAACAATCGCTGCTGCGCCGTATTTATAGGCTGTCTTATAATACATGGATATAAAGATCATATTGAAGATCGCAACCATGACGAAACATAATCCCCAAAAACCTAATGTTGGTTCGAAGAAGTAGTAGGTCAGATTTGGGTATAAGCGAATACTAATCATGCCATATATCATTGCAACAACAATGTGCAGTAATTCCAGGATAACAATAACGGATATCTTTGCTTTTACAATGTCTTTTTTTGTTACTGGCAGCATGCTTGTAAATATCAAATCATTCTGCGTTTTATACCCTGCAAACATATTCGGTAACGTGAGAAAACAAAAGTAAAGGATGACAAGGAAATATAACCATGCGGGGATTAGCATTAAGGCGCCTGTCAAGAAGGGCAGGATATAAAAGAAAGGATTTACGCCGAGCTTTAATTCTTTCACCAGTAAGTTAAACATACATATTCTCCTTTTTCGAGAAATAGATCATGATCTCTTCAAGATTAGGCACGGTTGACTTTATATCCAAAGATGGATCAAAGTCTCTAGCATGGATCAAGCCTGTAAAGCCAAATGAATTCATTTTGTAGGCAATTAACTGGTCTTTTATTAAATACAATTGTTCTTCTTTCCCATTCACTAAGCGATACGTATCAATAAATTGTTCTTTCTCAGCGCTGTTGATAATTTGTCCGTTATCGATAAAAGTAATATAATCTGCGCATTTTTCCAAGTCGGTTGTGATATGAGTCGAAAACAGGATGCTGATTTCTCCATCTTCAACCAGTTCCTGAAAAATATCTAGCAGATTGTCTCTTGCAACCGGATCAAGTCCGCTTGTTGGTTCATCAAGGATAAGTAGCTTTGCGCCGTGTGACAAAGCAAGGGCCAAGCTGTATTTTACTCTCATTCCGGTTGATAATTCAGCTATTTTTTTGTTTTCATTCAAATTAAATCTTTTCAGATAATTGAAGTAGGCTTCATCATCCCAATGATGATAGAACTTTTTGATAACGTTAGTTAGCGTCTTAATTTTGCTTCGAGTATAGAAATCGATTCCTCCAAATGCAAAGCCAATTTCTTGCTTCAATTCGACTTCGTGTTCGATCATCTCTTTGCCCAAAATACGGATCTCGCCGCTATCCATACGAATCAAATTTAAAATTGATTTTATAGTGGTTGTTTTTCCAGCGCCGTTGGCTCCGATAAATCCCATAATATAACCCTTTTCCAGCTGAAATGATATGTTTTTCAAATGAAAATGCTCATATTTTTTATTTAAATTTTTAATTTCTAACGCAAGCATATAGCCAACCTCCTTTTAAATTGTGTATGTTGTGCATACACAATATATCATTGAGACAAATCTTATGTCAATTATTTTTATCAAATCCATATTTACTCAAAAGGTTGCTTCCTGTACGGGCTTATGGGGAACGGAACTTTATGACGGCAGCGATGAGGTTTGTCGATGCTACCCACTAATTAGATACCATTTTCATCCAAACTACATCTAATTATTTACAATTCTCAATAAATGTTTATTTCAAAAAAATAATTTTGTATGACATAAAACTACAAACGTCTGTAGTTCGATATTGTAAAATTACGTAATGACTATTTTTAAGGAGAGGCACAAATAGGAAAACAGCAGGGGGATGTCATGAAACGATCAACTCTTATCCAAGCGCTTGCTCCTAAGCGAGAAGCAACCCAATCGTCGCCACCCATTAGGCACACTCTCTTTTGGCAGTTGTTCGCTAACTATTTCCTGCTTATTCTTATTCCGGTTATTGTGGCTAGTGTGCTTGCCTACGTGCTTGTCGTTCGGATTATTGAAGAAGACGCTGAGCGCTTCAATAATGTGATTATGAGTCATTTCGCTGAGCGAACAGACACAGAACTCCAATCCTTAAAGAACAATATGATCAATATGCTAAGTGCTTCCAATATACTAAGTGTACTTCGAATACCTGTTGATTTGTCTTCTGATCACATGCAACGAATGGAGTTGCTTCATTCCCTTAGAGAGCAGTTGCAGCAGCTAGAATCCAATAAGCTTGTGGGAAAAGCCTATTTTTATTTTGTGTATGAGGATTTGATTATAGATGCCGATACGTACACGAATAAATCGTATTACTTTAGTTCTATGAATGCGCTAGGTCCCAGCTGGAGCAAAGATATTGATACGATCCTGACTGGCAAAAAAATGATGGATTTTATAGAGAATCCCGCCTCTCTTACGGCTACAATGAGCTATCCCTTTAATACGCTGACTCCAGAGGTCTATCTTCTCGTCGACATTAAGGCTGATAAGCTTAAGGAGCAAATTTATATTTCGGAGGATTGGGTTAAAGGTACGGCTATTGTAGATGAATCTGGAAGGTTAATCGCACATACGGGTCTGTCGAATGAGGATCAAGAGGTACTGCGAGATCGTATTGCTAAGGTTGGACTGAGCTCACAGTTTACGATATCTAAAGAGACGGGGCTGCTGTTGGATCGATCTAGTTTCGATCATTCTTGGCATTATATCAGTATGACTGATCTAGGTACGGTAATGAAGCCGACGGTGTCATGAAGAAGGACGCTATTCCCCCAGGCGGGGGAAGGGCTGGCTCTAATCCTGATTTTATGATTAAGCAGCTAATCGATGGGTACAATCTTGATTATGCGATTCTGACAGGGGTCGTCTATAACATTTCTACAACACATGATCCTGATTACGCTGCAGCCATCTGTTCTGCCTATAATGATTTCTTAATCACGGAATGGCTTGGCAAGCATAAGGCGTTCAAGGGTGCAATGGTGGTTGCTACGCAGGACCCATTGCTTGCCGCACGTGAAATAGATAGAGTTGGTGGAAATCCTGACATTGTAGAGGTCATGATCTCCAGCGCAGCCAGGGCTCCTCTAGGACAGCGCTATTATCATCCGATCTATGAAGCGGCAGAGCGAAACGGTCTTCCAATAGCCATTCATCCGGGTGCAGAGGGTGGAGGGGGCTCTACTGCCCCTACCTCTGCAGGCTACCCATCACGCTATATTGAATGGCATACATGCTTGTCCCAGACGTTTATGGCACATTTAGTTAGCCTTGTATGCGAGGGAGTATTCGTTAAGTTTCCTAATTTGAAGGTCGTTATGGTAGAGGGAGGCGTTGCATGGCTTCCGGGCTTGATGTGGAGACTAGATAAAAACTACAAGGCGTTGCGCTCTACTGTTCCTTGGTTAACGAAACTGCCTAGTCAGTACATTCGAGATCATTGTTATTTGACAACTCAGCCGATTGAGGAGCCCGATAATCCTCAGCATCTCATTGATCTATTCAATATGATTGATGCTGAGAATATGCTTCTATATTCAAGTGACTATCCACATTGGGATTTTGATTCCCCAGATCATATTTTACGGAAGCTCTCTCCAGAGGCCAGGCGCAAAATATTTCGTGACAATGGGCGCCGATGTGTGCTGGGTTAGTAACTGGGACGACGCTTCCCTCCGACGTGTACAGTTATGTGTATGGGAGGGCTGGTCAAATCATTCGATGCCCGTGGCATGGTTGGGAATTCGATTTGAAGACAGGTAAAGCATTGTTCAATGAGAAGGTAAGAGTAAGGAAGTACACGGTTGAGATTGAGGACGGTATGATCGGAATTTTAATAGGTTCTAAGTAAATATTTCGGAGGCATTCTGTTAATGGGATGCCTCTTTTGATGTGTAAATAGGATGGAATGTACCGTTAAACACACTATTTTGTGGCGAAAGTACGGCGCTTTAGGACTGAGTTTCCGCTATTCGTCTGATTTTGTCTAAATAACGGATTCTCTGTCCGCCAGAATCGAGAATGTTCTTCGTATTATTTTGCCAAGCTGCCAACTGATTGTTTTTCTTTCCACATCATTGTAATGATAAGACCAATAAACATAATGACCGCAGCAAAGAGATACGGATAGTTAATGTTTACATCAAATAATATACCGCCTAACGCGGGCCCGACGATATTCCCCAAGCTTGTATAGGTCGAGTTCATTCCTGCGACAAATCCTTGTTCTTTTTCGGCAGTTTTTGATAAATAGGTCGTTAATGCTGGTCGCAGCAAGTCAAATGCGAGAAAGATGAAGCTAGTTATTAGTAAAATGGCTAAAAAGCTTGAGATCATCGTGGATGCTACCGCCAATACGACGCCAGCGATTAAGCATATCTGGATGAGCTTCTTTTCTCCTAGCTTATCTACCATTTTACCAAACATAAAGATCTGAACGACAACCCCGAAAATGGAACTTATGGTAATAATGGCAGCAATATCTCGTGGAGTGAAACCAAATTTATGATCAGAATACAGACTAAATACTGTTTCATATGCTGATAAACCAAAGGCCAGTACAAACACAATAATAAAGGCTATAAAGTATAATGGATGAAGTGATCGTTTGAGGTCACTTGCAAAGCTCGTATCTTTTTTTAGCTGAGTGATTTCCAGAAGCTCCTGTTTGGTTAGCGGCTCTTTTAAAATAAATAGGGATGAAATACAAGTTATTAATGCGAAGCCAGCAGCAAAATAGAAAGGGGCACGCACACCCATCTCAGCAATAAAACCTCCGATACCTGGGCCAATGATAAATCCGATGCTAATTGCGGCAGAAACATAGCCCATTGCTTTGGGCCTTTCCTCTACTGAGGTAATATCAGCAACAAAGGCTGTTACGGCTGGCATAATAAATGCACCGCTAATGCCTCCTAAAATTCTGGATACATAAAGAACGGATACATGTGTACCTAAACCAAAGATCAACTCTGATACACTGAAGAGGAATAAGCCGATAACGATCATTTTTTTTCTGCCATAAGTGTCAATCCATCGTCCAGTGAAGGGAGAGGTGAGTAATTGTGCGAATGCAAAGGCCGCCATTAGATAGCCCATCGTTTGGCCTGATAAATGCATAATATTCATAAAGGATGGCATAACAGGGACGATTAGTCCGACTCCTAGAAAAACAATGAATATATTACTTAATAGAATGAGCAAGACTGTTTTTTGTTCTTTCAATGGTTTCTTCATGAAGCGATACCTCTCTCTGCAAAATCATAACTGTGAAATACCTCTCCAAAATACAGTCCAAGAGGCATTTAATTTATCATTTAAACGTTTTTCATTATTCCCATATGCAAGCTCTAACATGATTGAATCAACTACACCTAAGAAAGCAAGAGTAGGGATAGATGCTGCATCTGACATGATGACTTTGGCATCGACCCAAGCTTGAAATTTGCTTTCTAGTACGGTTTGAATCTTCAATTCCGTATCCATTACTTCCTCATTAATCGCTGTTGCCAGATGTTGAGGTGGATAAAAAGATATACGCAACCAAAACTTTAGCTGCTCGCTCTGTTGAAACAAATCAATGACCAATTGAAGATATCCAAATAAATCTGCTTTAGGATTTTGGGTAACCACTTTACTCAAATATTTGAGTTTCGATGAGATTTCTGTCTCTTTGGCATCTTGTAAAACTTGTAGAAATAGATCATCTTTTCCTTTGAAATGAGCATAGAGTGATTGTTTTTTCATACCGACATTCTCGGCAATTTGAGACAAAGATGCTCCCTCATACCCATGTATAGTGAAAAATTTAACAGCTATGTCTTTAATTTCTTTACTTTTCAATATAATCACCTCAGTATTAACGAACGTTCGTCAGTTATATTATCAAATTTAATTTTTTAATGCAAATGTAAATTCCTTTCAGTGATTTAGGTCGAGAGTTTGTGTTTGGCTACTCTCATCTATATTATTGACATAAAGGCAGCTGGCTATTGTGGCTGTTTTTTTTAGTTAATATAGACACTTTAACGGACTTAAGAGTATTCTTATGTGTACTTAAAATTCGCCGTAACTCACCAATGTCACTTTCTGCTAGTTACAGAGCGATATTGGGAAGGTACTATAATAGCTCTCCCATCAACAAGGCAGAAAACCCAATTACAACCAAAGCTAATGAATAGGCAAGCTGCTAAAGGAGGCCCATATATATGAAGTCTCATAACTCTGACCATATTAAAATCCCGCCAGGATTTTGGGCAGGATTACATGAATTAGGGATTGCCGCCCGCGACGTAGCTCGCAAAGCACAACTGCCGCTCACCATTATTACTGAACCGGTAGTCACCACCGCCCAATATTTTGCGATCTGGCAGGCTTATTCCGATCTCATTGGTGACACTGCCAAAGCAATCATCAAGCTTGCGACCGCCTTTGAAACAGCGAAGTACCCACCGACCGTGTTAGCGACTTACCATGCTCGTGACTACCGTGATGCTTTAAACCGAATGGCTCGTTACAAACAACTGTGTCCCCCCGAAAGCTTACGTATCACCGAGGAGGGCGAGCACTGTACAATCGAGCTGGAATGGCTGCATACGGAGCAACCCGGTCCGCCGCTGCTGGTAGGTATCACGCTTGCATTTCTTCTGGAGCTTGGACGCCGGGGCACGGGTCAACCTATGAAGGCGCAGTACGTCGAATTTGCGCACGCAATGGGCGATGTACAGGCTCTTGAAGCTTACTTCGGCTGCCGTATCAAGATTGGTGCAAAATGCAACCGGTTGACGCTGCATCGAAGAGATCTGGACCGCCCATTCGAATCGTATAACGAGGAATTGCTGGAGATCCTGACTCCTGCTCTAGACCGATCGTTGGATGAACAGAAGCATAGCCGCTCAATCTCCGAGAAGGTCAAATGGATCATGAAACGGAGCCTCACAGGAGGGCGCCCCGACATTCAGGCTGTCGCAAAGGAGCTTCGTATGAGCGATCGAACCTTGCAGCGCCGGCTTACTGACGAAAACACAAGCTTCAAGCAGCTGTTGACGCAAGCTAAACACGAGCAGGCAATAGAGTACTTGGCAGACCCTTCGCTAGAAATTAAAGAAGTGGCTTTCTTGATTGGATATGAAGACCAGAACTCGTTCTACCGTGCCTTCCGCCTTTGGGAAGGTGATACGCCTTCAAATTGGCGTTCTGAACATTTAGGTGCAAGCGCGATATCTGAAGGACGGCAAGGAATGCCGACTATTCATTAATAGTGAGCCTAACCAATTCTACAGAGAGCTCGTATTTACTGAGTTCTATCATTTGGCGTGTTCTACAAGAACTTTGGCGCAATATGCTAGTTACTGAACGATCCTGACAAGGTAATATAATCGCTATCCGGAGAACAGCTAGATTAAAAGGAGAAATGTAACGTGGATATGGGATTAAATAATAAAACCGCTTTAGTTACAGGATCAACGAAAGGTATTGGAAAAGCAATTGCCATAGAACTTGCCAAAGAAGGTGTTCATGTATTAATTAATGGACGAAATGATGAAGAAGTAGAACGAACTGTAAATGAAATAAAGTTAAATTTCCCGGCTACCTCTCCTCAAAATGCTACAGCCGATATTGTGGATATTGGGCAAAGAGAAGCTTTATTTGAGAAATTCCCCCAAATTGATATTTTAGTTAACAATATGGGGATATATGAAATTATGCGATATGAGGACGTTGACGATGAGATATGGGAAAAATACTTCCGGACTAATGTTCTTGCAGCAAATGGATTATGTAAATATTATTTGCCTAAAATGTTGAAAAATGATTTTGGCCGCATTATTTTTATTGCAAGTGAGGAAGCCATTATGCCTTCAGGACAAATGCCTCAGTATGGTATGACTAAATCAATGCTGTTATCATTGTCAAAAAGCTTATCTAAATTAACAATAGGAACAGAAGTTACAGTCAATACGATCCTGCCAGGGCCAACACTCTCTGAAAATGTGCATCAAATCATTGAGGGTATGTACCCTAATGAAAATATGACTTTTTCAGAAAAAGAGAAAAAATTTATGACTACAAACCTGCCTCAATCTGAATTACAGCGATTTATCAAGCCTATTGAAATAGGTAGACTCACTACATTTGTATGTAGTCCTTATGCAACCGCATTTAGAGGTTCTCCGATCCGTATGGATGGGGGAATGGTTCCGACTATTTTTTAAATTTATTAGAGTTGAGGTGCAATTTCGCCTTTATCCATTATGTTTAGGGATCTCGTTATAATGAGAAGAGCGATTATAGAAAGGAGTGAAATCATCATGAAGGCAATTGTCATTGGAGCGGGAATTGCTGGAGCATCAACGGCGTACCAATTGGCTAAGCAGGGAGCAGATGTCCTCATCATCGATCGGAAAGATGAAGGCCAGGCTACATATGCAGCTGCCGGTATTATTTGTCCCTGGCTGTCGCAGCGGCGCAATAAGGCTTGGTATCGGCTTGCGAAAGCCGGAGCGCGTTATTACCCTATGC
This sequence comes from Paenibacillus sp. Y660, assembly GCF_057221575.1. Classification (NCBI taxonomy): domain Bacteria; kingdom Bacillati; phylum Bacillota; class Bacilli; order Caryophanales; family Paenibacillaceae; genus Paenibacillus; species Paenibacillus sp. Y660. The sequence continues at coordinate 212,995 of NZ_JBXBBJ010000007.1, forward strand.
TAATAGAAGAGCTTGAGAGCGAAGGGGAAAGCGAAACCGGCTATGCCAAGGTCGGGGCTCTCAGCATACATACGGATCCGGAGAAGATCGGCAAAATGGAAGAGCGAGCTTACAAGCGTAAAGAAGACACGAGTGAAATCGGTGAGATTACCCGGCTTGATGAACATAGAACCCGTGAGCTCTTCCCTCTGATCGTGGAAGGATATTCTTCCATTCATATTAGCGGGGCAGCCCGTGTCGATGGCCGGGCGCTGCGTGATGCTTTGCTTCGATCTGCACAAAGAAACGGGGCTGAGCTTATATATGGAGATGCCAAGCTTGAATTTCAATCCAACCGTGTAACGGGTGTTGCGGTTGGGGCAAATCGTTACTCGGCTGACATCGTTATCGTTTGTGCAGGAGCTTGGGCTGGGCCGTTGCTGCAGCCTTTAGGCATTGATTTTCAAGTAAGCTATCAGAAAGCGCAAATTATGCACTTGCAGGTTGCAGACGCCAAACAAAATACGGGCAGCTGGCCGGTCGTTATGCCGCCTTCCGATCAATATCTGATCGCCTTTGAACAGCAGAAAATCGTGATAGGGGCGACTCATGAAAATAATATCGAAGGCTACGATACGAGGATCACACCTGGTGGAATGCACGAAATTTTAAGCAAATGTCATACATTTGCACCTGGTCTGGCAGATAGCACGTTCCAGGAAGTAAGGGTGGGCTTTCGCCCTTATACAGCCGATTTTCTTCCAGTCATAGGCGCCATTCCAGATTGGGAAGGACTTCTTGCGGTAAACGGACTTGGTGCCTCCGGGTTGACGATGGGACCTTATATTGGAGTCCAGATGGCCAAGTTAGCACTAGGAATGGAATTAGATATCGATCTAACCGATTATGACATTCGTAAAGCCATTAGGTGACCTGTTGCCCATTTCGGGATCATATATGAAAAGAAGGCCAACCACATGATCTGGTTGGCCTTCTTTTTCTACGACTAAACAAGTTTGCGTGAAATGAAATTAGTATGCCTTACGAGGTTTAACGATGATGTCGGCAGAGCCTTCCTTCTCCTTCAGCTCTGCAAGGAGCTTATCGCCTTCGACATCCAGGTTCGGCAGCATGCGGTCCAACCATTTCGGCAGCCACCAAGCTTTATCCCCGAAGACCGCCATAACTGCTGGGACGAGCGCCATGCGGACGATGAAGGCGTCAATTAGGATGCCGATCGCCAGCGCAAAACCGATCTGTTTGATCATAATATCATGAGCGAAAATAAAGCCGGCGAAGACGGAAACCATAATCACGGCTGCAGCTACAACAACGCGGCTGGCTTGATTGTATCCGTGAACGACGCTCTCCTTTCCACGATGACCATGGACGTAAGCCTCGCGCATGGAGCTGACAAGGAAGACCTGATAATCCATCGCCAGCCCGTAAAGAATGCCGGTAACCATAATCGGCATAAAGCTGAGCAACGGACCGCCGGTGTCAAAGCCGAAGAGGGAGTGAAGCCATCCCCATTGGAACACGGCCGTAGTAATCCCGAACGTAGCGAGCACGCTGAGAAGAAAGCCGACCGTAGCTTTGAGCGGAACGATGATTGATCTAAATACGAGCAGTAAAATAATTAGCGAGAGGATGACAATAATGCCGACGTAGAGCGGGAATACCTCTGCCAGCTTCGACGACATATCGATGTTGATCGCGGTGAAACCAGTAACGCCAATTGTGACATCAGACGTCGTCGCCATGCCCGAATCATAGGCGCGAATTTCATGCACCAGGTTTTTGGTTTCGGTGTCCGTCGGCCCTGTTTTCGGGATGAGGCTAATAATCGCCATATCCCCGGTTTTGTTTACGCCCATAGGTGTCACGAGTGAAACGTTCTTATGCTGTCCGAGATCCTGAATAAGTTGATTTAGCGTTTCAGGTGTCATTTTGTCTGAAGCGCCTTTAGCTTTGGCGACCAGAAGCAGCGGACCATTGAAGCCCTCGCCGAAACCGTTTGAAATGGCGTCGTAGCTCTGTCTTGATGCGGTGTCCAAGTTCGCCGTGGCACCCGAAGGAATGCCCATTTCCATCTTTGCGACCGGGAGCGCCGCTGCGCCAAGTATAACAATAACGCCAACAATAATAAGCCAACGGCCCTTCGATACGCCAGTTACCCAGCGGTGTGCGAATCCTTGAGAATTTTTATTCGTTTGGAGACTGCTCTTCGTGCGCGCTTTTGCCGAGCAGATGCGTTCACCTAGCAGACCGAGCAGAGCCGGCAGCAGGGTTAGGGCAACCAGAACGTTGACGAGGACGGCCAAAGCAGCAACAAGCGCCATCGCGGACAAAAAGCCAATCCCAATTACAAGCATGCCGCACAAAGCAATGATAACGGTCAAGCCTGCGAAAAATACGGCGCTCCCGGCGGTGCCGACCGCTCTGCTCGCGGCTTCCTTAGCGGTTAGTCCCTGATCGAGAATCATACGGCGCTGACGGTTCACGATGAACAGGGAGTAGTCGATACCGACGGCCAGCCCGACCATAAGCGCCAGAACAGGCGTGAGATCGGTCATATGGAACACTTTCGAGAAGGCAAAAGCCCCTCCTACGCTTATGCCAACTCCCATTAGAGCGGTCAGAAGCGGCAAGCCTGCAGCAACTACCGAACCGAGCGTCATGAAAAGAACTACGGCTGCGACGGCAATACCGATTGCTTCAGTCGAACCAATTGAAGGCTTGGTCGATAGCGAGTCGCTAGGTAATGCGGTAATACCCGTCTGCTCCACGGCCATGACAGCATCGATTACAGAATCGGGGACCGATTCGGGCAGCGACATTTGCTGAACGGTGAATTGGAATTGGAACAGGGCGACGCTGCCGTCAGATGCAAGCATTACGCCAGGTACGGGAACACCGTTCACCATCAGAGGACCGTATGGGGGTATTTCGCCTGTGGATGCTTGGGGTGATCCGTTCCCTTGTTCAGATGCACTACCTTGTGCAGCTTCATTCCCTTGAGTGTTGCCAGACATCGAAGCGCCGGCTTTCGCAGCCAATTCGGCGGGGTTAATGACATAGTCAAGACTGTATACATCATTAACGGCATCGCTTATGGAGCTCAAACGCTCAGGTGTATCCAGACGTTCGCCCTTTGGTACCGTAAATACGATGCTGGCTTGTCCGCCCGAAGCCTCCGGCAGTTCTTCAGACAACTGGTCTAACACCTTCTGCGATTCCGTGCCCTCAATTTTCATATCGGAAGTGACATGTATTCCATTGACCCCAAGTATGGCGAGCACGACTCCGAGAATCGCGATCCAACTGATAATGAAATACCATGGTCTGGTATAGGCCGATTTGCCCAATTTGTACAGAAATGTTGACATACGTTAATGTTTCTCCTTTGCAAATAGAAATAACGTGAGGCAAGGAACTAGAATCCGTTTCGCAAGTAACCGAACATGGTGTCTAAATAATGATCGAACGTTATGGCATCTGGGCTTTCGTTTGCTGATTGACCTGGAAGCAGTACGTTCAAGCTGCCGTCCAATACTGGCAGCACGGCTCCATAAACAGCGCCGGTGAGAAGGTGAGTATACCCCTCGGGATAAAGTCCATGGGATAACTCGCTCAATGTCTCCTGGGCGGATATTTGCAAACGATGCATTCCGCTAAGGAGGTGTGGCTCAAGTGACGGAAACTGCTTCGAGAGCGATACAAGCTGTCGCAATTTATAGATATGTTCTGCTGTCAGCTGCATCTTCATCAATTGATACAGGATGTCGGTCGGAGAAATGTCCTCGTTTATGCTTGCGATCCAATTCTCAACTTCATCGGCGCCTTTAAAAATAATAGCTGCAGCCGCAACCGCTTCTTCCTTGCAGGAGTAGTGGTTCGCGAACGTTCTTCTTGAGTAACCGGCGCGCTGCACGACATCTTCGACGACGAAGCCGTCCATTCCCCTTTCCAGAGCAAGAGCGAACGCTGCATCGGCAAGCGCATTCGCGGTTGCTTCCCTTTTGATATGGCGCAGGCTTTGTTTGTTCATCATATAACGCCTAAACGTTCACCTCATTTCAGATAGACTGGAAGCTTTCTTCTAAAATAAATCCATATTAATATTATTGCCCAATGGGCAAAGATGCACAATAGGCAAGTTGTTGCGGAATTGTGGCGTTGATCAAGTTGCAATCGAAGTGTGTATACGCACGAGAACACTTAAGTGTCTATACGTCTTTCTCCGTTGTGGATATACTGCATGTAAATTATGCATTCGAAAAGGGGAAGGACATGAAATCTAACAAAGGTACTGCAAGGGTAGTAGGCGTATTATTTCTATTAGCAACAGCTGCGTTCATGGTTGGAAGCATGCTTATAGGCACTGTTTTAAACCAACCGACATTCCTCTCTGAACTCTATCCAGACAGATTAAAAGTGATTATTGGATTGTTTCTAGAGTTAATCAACTCCGCTGCAGTGGTTGGCATAGCCATACTAATGTTTCCAATTTTGAAGCAGCATAACGAATCTATTGCTCTTGGATACTTTGGCTCGAGGATCATAGAGTCCACGCTGCTCATCGTTAGTCTCATCTGCCCGCTAATACTCCTTGCATGTAGTGAACAATATATCGCTGAAGGCGCCGTAGGTGACTCTTATTTTCTTACTATAGGAAATTTAGCTGTGAGAGGACAAGAAATGGCTTTTGAGCTGGCGATGCTAGTGCTTAGCTTGGGAAGTGTGATGTTCTGTTATTTGATGTATCGAACGAAGCTGGTTCCGCGAGCATTGTCTTTTTTGGGCATTATCGGTTATATAGCGTTGTTCGCAAGCAGTTGTATATCGATTATTGGGTTGGACTTCGGATTCATTCTGTTTATTCCAGGGGCGATATTTGAAATTGTTTTTCCAATATGGCTGATCACCAAAGGATTTAAGATGAAGTGAGGTCAGTGTTCCGATCCCCCGAAGCTAGCTGCCAAAACCCTGGATAATCAAGGGTTTTTTTTTATTAATGTCATTTGCAGAAATGTGAGAAGTTTAGCTAGTTGCATGTCGCTTTTTTACTATTGAAAGCCCTTTCTAAAGTTGTGCTATAATGAACTGCACTTTAGAAATCATTTCAACAGAGGAGATGCAAACATGTTTAATGTTCTTATTGTTGACGATGAACAGATCGAACGGGAAGGCATAAAAAATTTAATCGCACAATACAAATTTCCTTTCAAAGTACTGGAAGCAGAGAACGGTCTAATGACCGAAGGCATTCTAAATAGGAAATCGATAGATATTCTCATTACGGATGTAAAAATGCCTATGATGAATGGTTTGGAATTAAGCAAGATTGCGAGGAAGACGCAGGAGCTTCTTTCGAGTAGCGAACATCCCGCCAATAAATGGCGAGGATAACCGATACATTGGTGAGGATTATGTGGAAAGGTTTACCGATAGAGTATGAGTATACGGAGGATGATTATGAATATAACGAAGGTGGAAGTGAGTGGGGGAAATATTGCTGTGGTGAGCGGCAGCGAGATATTGATTGAGGATGTGCAGTCAGCCTTGGATCTTATGGCAACCGTACATTATGAAGCAGGCTGTGATCGTATTGTGATAAACAAATCCCTGCTAAGCGAAAGCTTTTTTGATTTGAAAACACGGCTTGCAGGCGAAATCCTTCAGAAGTTCATTAATTACCGTGTGAAGGTTGCTTTTGTTGGGGATTTTTCTGCATATCCAAGCCAAAGCTTTCAAGATTTCATCTATGAATGTAATAGCGGGAACGATTTCTTTTTTTTGCCGTCCGAACAACAAGCCATTAAAAAGCTAAGCATGTTGAAGTAGAAGCTGGAACGGGAGGGAGATAGGTGTCAAATGTACAGCATAGTCATGCTGAGTATCCAATGGTGAAAATGGCTGCAGGACAAATTGAATTAAGGGACGATCGAATAAAGACTGCATGGACGGTAGAGTTGAACTCTTTTTTGCTTGCTCCGGTTCCTGTCACGAAAGAATTATACGACTCGATATTGCAAAAGACAGTTGGACCTCATGACGAATCTCAGACCCCGGTTGTGGATGTCTCATGGATTGATGCGATCACATTTTGTAATTTGCTATCTCAGCAGTCGGGACTTAAGGAATGCTACTCGATAGAGAAGGATGGCGAGAATGTCATCTGTAATTGGGGAGCGGATGGCTATCGTCTTCCTACAGAAGCGGAGTGGCAGTACGCATGTAAAGCTGGAACGGCTGGCTATCGGTATGGCGAGCTTGATGAAATAGCTTGGTATAATGAAAACGCAGAGGGCTTAATCCATGAGGTTGGAAAAAAGCTGCCGAATGCATGGGGGCTTTATGATATGTTGGGAAATGTTTGGGAATGGTGCTGGGATCTATACGATGTTAACGTATACGGCTCCTATAGAGTTTTTCGCGGTGGAAGCTGGGCGGAAGAGGCTAGGGGCTGCGGAGCGACGTGCCGTCGCCGCAGTCACCCAACGTTTCGAATTGATGATCTCGGCTTTCGTCTTGCTAGGTCATTGTAGGGTACTGAGAAATCGAAAACGATTTGCTACAGTATGGTGATTGCTACTCTGACAGACACATGCCTATAATAGATGTAAACTATTCTAGTAATCCACAATAGATTTGCAGAAAGCTTGCGGTGCGATAAGCACGTAAAATAGCCTGCTTAACTAAATGGTGGTATGTTAAGAGACAGGGGGACTATGAAAATGAACAATGAGACAACAAATGAGGAAACAAACAGCAGAGAAGCCGCTATGTCTGAGGAGCAATGGGCTGAGCTTATAAAAGCTGTTCACCATAACGGTCTCGTAGCTTTAAAAATGCATTTTAACGATGTTGAAGGACAAGTGTTGAATTTCGAAGGGTACGGCCCTGTTTTTGTATTTCATGTGAAGGATGAAATGGATAGTGTATATTCCTGCGGTTTTTTTCTGCGCGAGTTGATCGCCAGATTCCAATCGGGCAATGATCCTGCACTGTGGATGTCTTCTTTCTTCGTTGATCTTATGGAGATTCAGGGTGGGAAAGCTCTCCCAAAACCGGCTTCAAGCGAAGACGAGGCTAAAGCGATTATAGACAAAATACTCGTACCGCAATGTATAAAAGCAGTAAATGAAGAGTTTGCTCCGGAGCAGGTCCATGCGGGTCTAGCTTGGAATGAACAACACGGTCCGGTCTTTGAAGCCGGATTTCCAACGATTACTGATGGGAATAACGTATGCGCGATTCCTTTGCATTTATTGTTAACTTATTTGCAGTTGAACCGGGATCCTGGGGAGCTGCTGATTCAAGGCTTGTACGACATTCGAAATGAACATGGTATGGAATAAATTGCACGCCACCTTAAAAAGCGACATAAAACAGCCACGTCCATAGGACGTGGCTGTTTTGTTTAAACGACAGGAAAGCATTCCTAGATTAATTCCCAGAGCAGCTTGTTCGCACCACTACGGATTCAAAGCTTGCTCTCTTTGCTTGTTGAGAGCTACGAAAGCAGCAAACAGCAGCAGGATGATTCCTGTGAATATAAATCCTTCGTTTATGTTGAAGGGCAGCCAGCCTAACACGGAAGATCCGGCAACAACACCTAGTGAGAAGAAGGCGTAGAAGTAGCCATAAGCTTTACCGCGCAGCTCTGCTGGAGTAGCTTTTATGAGCATCGTATTAATGGAAGGGAACAAGAAGGCAAATCCCACCCCATATAGTCCTAAAACGAAGTAAAGCGCTAATGTCGTCGTTGATTGGCTAATCAGCAACTGGCTTGATCCCATTAAACCAATTCCAATCGCCATCGTTCTTGTTGAGTCGACACGATCGAATATCCGATTAGTAGGCAGTACAAATATGAGAACGGCAATGATCCCGAAGGTGCTCATTAAGGTGCCGCTTAATCTCGAATCATATCCAAGCGTTTGAACGTGCAAGGGTAACAAATAAGCGATGACGCCTTGTGAGAACATTAAGAAAAAAGCGCCGCCGTAAGCTTTTAACACACCCGCATTGAAGATCGACCTTGATGATTGAACGACAGCAGCGTCCTTCTCTTTCTTCGATATTTTGTACTTGCTTAGAAAAATGGCAGACAGGATGGCTAGTAAAAACCCCATTATAGCTACGCATGTAAAAACGAATGGCACGGAGGTTTTGCTAGCCATGATACCGCTGAAAGCTGGGCCGATAATAGCGGCTAGTCCCACAAATGTGCCGGTGAAGGCGACTTTTTTTCCTTGCTGATCATTTATCGTCGTATTCGCAGAGAAGGTAAAAGCAGCTGGGACAATTAAACCTGCGACAAATCCATGAATGATTCGAACGATTATCAAAAATAAGGGCTGCTCGACGAAATGATAAAGCAGCAGAGCACTGCTTGATAGCAGCAATCCGACCATAAGTATTTTGAAAGGCCCGACCTTATCAGTCATAATGCCAGATATAATATTGCCAATCGTATTGGATAGCGAATACAGCCCAATGACAAAGCCTACGATAAACGAGCTGGCGCCAACGGACGTCGCAAAAGTACTCATGACCGGCAGCTGTGAGAATAAATCAAAAAAAGAAAAGAACACGATGCTGTACACGAGCAGGGCATAGTTGAATGGCTTAACACGATAGTTGGTTTGTGCCTTCTTCAGCTTCCAATCCAGCAAAAAGTTGCCAAACGGTATAAAAGCCGCGGTTAGTGCTGCTGCCGACCAGAGAAGATTCCACTGTACTCGAATGGCAGCATAAAGGATTGCTAGTGCATATAAACTGAAAATCCCGCCGTGTATGCTTCCTACAATCGTTACTGCCTTTTCTATCCCCCAAATATATTTCAAGGGCATGGCTATGCCAAGCAGTACTAATAATGAAATACCATCAAAAAGACCTGTAATACGCAATAAGTAGATTGGATGTTTCCGCAATTGATATGCTCCTAATTCATTATGTGATTTAAACTAACTGATTACCCTTGATTACTCTTGATTACTCTATTCTAACACTTTATGAGGCGAGTAAAATAGGATGAATTGGAATGGGAAGCATAGGTCTTCGAAACGGGTTATTTTGCTCTGCTTTTTGTGTCTAAATAAGTGAATTTAGCGGACAGGAGATCCGTCCCTCTGGTATTATGGGTTTTTCTCACGTATGCTCACTCATTCGCAGGATTTCAAATCACTTAGAGTTGGTGATGAAGTTGGAGCTACAGGGGAACTCGCCCCAAAGGGGTGTAAGGGCATGCGCAAACAAAGGAATCCTCAATATTCCCTTAATTATCCATATTCTGCACGCATTCTCCACTACACTCTTGGGGGTTCACCATCCC
>NZ_JBXBBJ010000008.1:0-205727 GCF_057221575.1 Paenibacillus sp. Y660
TCCATCCGTACTTAATATCAACCTCCCACAACTGATTAGAATCCGTTATCACGCGATTGTTCGCTAAACGCTTAGGATGCTTTAACTTTATTTTTCGCTGTGGACGAAGCACATCCATTAGCTTGCACAGACGGTACACTTTCTTCTTGTTGATCTTCAGTTTATGGCGTCTTCTAAGAAGCACAGTAAGCTTGCGATAGCCGTACGCAGCGCCTTCTCCTGCTAAGAATTCCATGACCCATTCACAGATTTGCTCATCGCTAACGGGCTTGCCGTCTTGTGTATAAGAAAAACCAGGTGCGGGGCGACCAACCCTGTGTATAGTCTCTTGAACTTGCCGCCTTCTATTAACATGTGAATAGTACGTGGATCGCTCTACTTCCAGTACACGCAGCACGAAGCTGATGCTATACCCTTGTACGATATACTTCTGAGCAATCTCTATTTTATCCGCAAGTGCGGGTTCGTTTTTTTTAGTAGGTCTTTGAGAATATCCCTCTCTAGGGCTTGCTCTGCATAGAGCTTCTTTAGTTTTTCATTTTCTCTTTCAAGCTGTGCATAATCTTCTGCAGTAGGAACAAACTTTGCTTGCTTGATGCTGTTCCCGTCCAACTGATCCAGATCCTTACGGTTCAACTCTCTGGCCCATCTGAGAACCATCTTAGGATCAAGCTCATGTTGACGCGCTACCGCTGTCATATTGCCAATCTCTTTGCCCTTAGCAACAACCATTTTCTTAAAGTTTAAGTCGTACTGTTTCTTCGTCATATTGTGTTCCCCTCCACTGATTTCATTGTATCTAAGTAAGGGGTGTACTGTCCAAGTCTAAATAGGGGCTAAATAGAGCGGCCTTTGTTATAAAGAGGAGTTTATGTATGCACATCTTATTTGCGCTTGTTTTATTGTTATTAACACGTATAGGCTTTTTCTTATTTATTTGCTTCAACCTTCAGAAGAAGTTAGCACCGACTTTTATTTCAGGTGGTTTGGTACTCCTTTCCCTTATGATTCTTACCTTCCTATTTATCGATCAGTACATTATCGGTGTGATCGTTTAGAGCGCTGTGGGCAGAACTGTGGATAACCATGAAAAATAATCATACTTTTTGCTTATGAGTTGCGAATTTAATCTTTCCAAATGACTGCTATCATGCAAAAAGATCGATCATTGAGCATTGAAAAAAGCTGCATACGTGGCGCGCTTACAAGCTTCTTCCGCTTTGTAAGCATTATTTCTTCGTACGGGCCAAAGACTCTTCTGAAACCTTGGTGGCCGGTTTATTCATGCAGAGATTCATGTAGTTCATGAGATTAATCGGTAATTGTGAGAATCTATGCTTGGATAAATCGGCTACATGTTCATGGAGAGATTCTTGGGCCAAGAAAACGAAAAAGTCTTTACATAAATACCATCGGTCCATCGCTACCCAGAGGCGGCAAGTGACCGACTCACGCAGCATGAGCAGCATTTGTCTGACTAAATCAAACTTGGTTATGCCAGCCTCATCGCCAGACACTTTGTGCCAAGCGCGTTAGAACAACGGATATTCAAGTCCATTTCCGAGCACCGCCTTCAGGAAAACGAGGTTCATACACCAGTTGTATGTTTTCGATGAAGAGTCCATGAGCCAGCTCAGAAACGGTAGCTTCTTTGCATAGGGATGAACGTTATGCGTATCGTCGAGATTAATAACATCGCCTTCTTGAAGCGCAGTTTCTAGTTCTTCATAAAGTCTTGCAACACGTTTATTCCCAAAGGTCAGCCATGAATGGGGGAATGTGAAAAACCGGCTGAGCGTGTATTGTGCGAGTTTGTAGGGTTTAAACATGAGTTAAAGTAGAGCATCGTTGCCAGCCAGTGCGCTCATTTGTACAACCGATGAGCATTCAGAGATCAATCCGATGACGTACATAAAGCAAAGCATCCATGACGGTGCTCCGCTTCGTTTGAATATCTCGGATTGTGTCAAGAGCAATGAAAAGTCGAAATTTTCCCAAAGCGATCGCAAGATGTTAAAACAGGACTGTCCTCCCCAAAAAGAAAGCGTAGCGGGTGGGCAGTCCTGTTTGTTTACAAATGCTATCACAGCACGTTCAAATGAGGAATTACAAGTCCGCCATATACGAATGCGATCACAATGACAATGGCTGGGTGGATCTTGCGGAATTGCATCGCCCAGAAGGCGACGGCGGCAATGATCAACGATTGAATAATGCCGATAGATTCGACGGAGCTCTGGGCCATTTGCCAAGTGAGCAGCAACATCATAATGGCGATGACGGGCTGTACGAGCAGGGTCATCCCTTTTACGACGGGTGATTGGCGATGCTTCTGGAGCACCTTGAGCAGTAGAATGAGCGCAACGGCTGAGGGTACGATGGTTGCCGCCAAGGCGACAATAGAGCCGATCCAGCCGCCAACATCGTAGCCGATAAAGGCGGCGATTTTTGTTGCGATCGGGCCTGGGAGTGCGTTCCCTAGGGCGAGTATGTTCGAGAATTCGACCGGCGTCGACCACTCATGGTTGGTCACGATTTCCCGGTACATGAGCGGGATCGAAGCGGGGCCGCCGCCGTAGCCGAGAACGTTGGCTATAAAGAAGCCGATGACCAAATTAATCCATTCCACGCGTTACACCCTCCTTCTGCTGTGCGCTGCGCTGCTGCTTCTTTTGTTTTCTTCGCTGAAGGGCAGCGACCGTTCTGAGATGAAAGGCGCCATATCCAAGAAATAAAACGATAACGATAGCGGGATGAATATGAATGCCCTGCAGCAATCCGAATGCCAAAGCAAAGAAACCGAACCCGACATATTTGCCTAGCCCTTTGACGGCCCGTTCACCGAATTCATAGGCCATCATGCCAAGCATGACGGCAATAACGGGTGTGACAGCGCCGATCATTCCCTGAATGAAGGCGGCGCTGCTTAGAAATTGAACGGTCGATAGCAGCAAGATCATCGCAATGCCTGACGGGACAATATGAGCAAGCACGGAGACGATGGCGCCTAGAGTCCCTTTTTCCCGGTAGCCAAGATAAGCTGCAATCTTCGTTGCGATGGGTCCGGGCAAAGCATTGGCAAGAGCGAGAATTTCGCCAAATTCCTCATCCTCAATCCATTTGTAATTCGTAACCGCCTCGTAGCGAATAAGCGGAATAACGGACGGTCCGCCGCCGTAACCGATAATGCCTGTTTTCATCATGGCCCACGACAGCTGCATGTAGCGGTTACTCATTATTTTGCTCGCCATGCGTTACAACCTCATTCCCATACGGCTCTTATAACGATTAATAAGAACCTGGCAGTCAACGCTCATGATGCCGGGCAGCGTGTACAGCTTCTCCTTCAGAAAATGCTCCATCTCCTGATTGTTGCGGAATAGACCGTGCATATGTAATTTGCTCGGACCGGTCATATGGTAAAGACTCGTTACGAATGGCTCAGTTGAAAGCTGATCGGCAACAGCGTGAAGATGCTTGGGCTCAACCTCAACGTTAAAAAAGGCTGAAACGTGAATGCCGATTCGCTCTGGGTTAATAACGGCCGTAAAGCGTTCGATTACACCGCCATCCATGAGCGCATTAATGCGGGATTGAACGGCTACTCGCGACAAACCGATCTCTTTCGCAAGGTCTGTGTAAGATATTCTCCCATTGATATTGAGTTCAGCTATGATTTTACGATCAATATCATCAATTTCCATCGTGGAGGTTTCAACGACAGGTTTCGTTTGCATATTTATATCAGCTCCAATTTCATTTGGTGTCAATTCAAGATGTCTTGTAATATCATCATTTAATTACCATATGTATAAATATATACACAAACTCATTCGTTTTCAATACATTATGTTAAAAGTGATTACATTTTAGTTGCCTATCTCCTATTTAGATGGTATTTTAAATTCATATAAGATGTTATGTTATCTACCATGTTGCAAATCGCCTTGCATGACTCATTCAATATGACACTATTTTTGGGAGTGGTAGCCGTGAATCAGTCCGTAATCGGTACAAAAGCAATGGTCGTAAGCCCTCATTATTTAGCTACTGCTGCTGGCGCTCGTATTTTAGCGCAGGGCGGCAATGCGTTTGACGCCGCTGTCGCTGTCAGCGCCTGCCTTGCAGTCGTTTACCCGCATATGACGAGTCTCGGAGGAGATTCTTTTTGGCTTAGCTATGAGCAGTCCGAGGGCAAGGTTCGCGGTTATAACGCTAGCGGCAGATCGGGCTATAACGCAAACATCAGCGCATATGCAGGGATGGCGGCGATTCCGAACCGAGGCATAGGCAGCATTGTAACGGTTCCTGGAATGGTAGACGGCTGGGATGCGGTTCATCGCGAGTATGGGCGCTTGGAATGGGCGGAGGTGCTGGCTCCCGCTATTGAATATGCTGAGAACGGCTTTCCGATGACGAAGGATCAATATAACAATACGGTTCAAAACGAAGCTGTGCTTGCCAGGACGCTTGAGACCGCGGATATTTACTTGCCTGGCGGCCATGCGGTTAAGGCAGGGGAGCGCTTCAGCCAGCCAGCCCTTGCGAAGACGCTGCGCCGCTTAGCCGAATTTGGACGCGATGAATTTTATAAAGGCGAGACCGCAAAGGAGATTACGAGTTTCCTTAGGAATCATGATGGACTTCTGACAGCGGATGATTTTGCCGATCACCATGGCGATTGGGTAACGCCGGTCGAGGGGTCATACAGAGGCTACACGCTTCATCAGATGCCTCCGAACTCGCAGGGATTCTCCGGCATTATGGCGCTTCATATATTGGAGCAGTTCAAGCTGGGCGATATCGCCCATGGCTCGCATGATTATTATCAGCTTTGCATTGAGGCGCTTAAGCTGAGCTTCCGCGACCGGAATAAATATTTATCCGATCCCGCATTTACGAACGTGCCGCTTGAGCGGCTTCTGCACAAAAGCTATGCAGCAAGCTTAGCAGCTTCTATTGAATTAAACCGTGCTTCAACGGAAAAATCAGAGGTGCTTGGCAGCGATACCGCCTATGCAGCCGTCATGGACGAGGAGGGCAATTCGGTCTCCTTTATCCAAAGCTTGTATTTCGAGTTTGGATCTGGCGTCGTGGCAGGCAATACGGGAGTTTTATTGCAAAATCGCGGCTCGTTTTTCTCGCTTGACCCAGGGCATGTGAACAGTTTGAAGCCGGCCAAAAGGACGTTCCACACGCTTATGCCGGCTATGGCTTGCCGAGATGGCAAGCCTGCTGTTCTATACGGCACGCAAGGCGGGGAAGGACAGCCGCAAACGCAGACTGCGATGTTTACGAGGATGATTGATTACGGCATGGACCCGCAGCAAGCGATTAACGAGCCTAGGTGGGTATGGGGCCGAACATGGGGAGAGGCTACGCAGGAGTTGAAAATAGAGGGACGCGTTTCCGCCGAAGTATTGGAGTCTCTGGCACAAGCCGGCCATATCGTGCGGAAGGTGAATGATTTTGACGGCGTTATGGGGCATGCTCATGCGATTTTGCGCGACGAGCAGGGCTTCCTGCAAGGCGGCTCGGACCCGCGGAGCGATGGCGCGGCAATAGGTTGGTAGATCGAAGATGAGTGACGTGGAGGCAGAGATATAGATGAAGCGTAACTGGAATGCGTATGCGAATGAACAAGTGGTTGCTCTGCCTCTAAGTGAAGGCAGCTTGAGCGGCAAGACGTTTGCAGTTAAGGATGTGTTCGATATTGCAGGCCACACGCCGGGAGCAGGCAATCCGGATTGGCTTCGAACACATGGACCGTCAGTTCGAAATGCAGTGGTTGTAGATAAGCTGCTTGGCAGCGGCGCGAAGCTAATAGGAACGACGATTACCGATGAGATCATGTACAGCATTAATGGCGAGAACGCGCATTATGGCACGCCTGTGAATCCGAAAGCGATAGGGCGCATTCCGGGAGGCTCCTCAAGCGGCTCGGCGGTTGCGGTATCAGCTGGCTTGGCTGACTTTGCCATTGGCACCGACACGGGAGGCTCGGTTCGTGTTCCATCCGCTTACTGCGGCATTTACGGCATCCGGCCTACTCATGGAGTTATTGATGTGAGCGGGCTTATCCCGCTTGCGCCAAGCTTCGATACGGTAGGCTGGATGGCCCGCGATGCGAATACGCTGCTAGATGTGGGTCGTGTGCTGCTGGATACGCAAGGGAGCGGAGAAGCGGCTTTTCCACGAATGGCATTTGCAGATGATTTATGGTCATTAACGGATGAGCATTCATACGCTGCTGCGTCGCGTTATTTTCCGGCTTTGCGCGAATTAGCCGATCAGCTGGAGGATATCGTTGTAGCACCGAACGGATTGCGGGAATGGATGAATGCTTTTCGCACAATTCAAGGGCTGGAAATTTGGCGGGAGCATCAGGAGTGGATTACACGCGTGAAGCCTTCCTTCGGGCCGGGCATCGCCGAGCGATTTGCTTGGGCAAGCGGGCTTAAGCTGGAGGAAAGCGGAGCAGCTTATATCCTTCGAGAAGAGATACGCATGAGGATGGATGAATGGCTAGGTGAGGATACCGTGCTTGTTGCGCCGACTGTGCCTGCTATTGCGCCGCCGCTAAATATGAAGGGCTCAGAGGTCGAGCGACGCAGGGTGCAAACGCTCGAAATGAGCTGCGTGGCTGGACTTGCGGGGCTGCCTCAGGTGACAGTTCCGATTGCTGGCGAGCAGGGCTGTCCAATTGGCATTTCCTTTATCGCGGGCCGAAATCAAGATATGAGGCTGCTGGAGTGGGTAGCTGACCGAGTGGCTGTAAGGATAAAGCCATTGAGCGTATGAAAAGGAGCTTAAACCAATGTAGTTAACATCCATCAAGGTGAATGGAAGGGAGCTAGCCGCGCTTCCGAGCACGAATGGGTTTGTTCTATTGGAGACGATTAATGAAGCGGAAGGAACGAGTTGGAGCAGGGAGATATTTGACCTAATTCGTCTTGGCGAGCTGGAGCCTCTCACTAATTTAGCTCATTAGCGTAATTTTCGAGGGTTGAAGACCATATGAGACAGACCCTTAGCTGTAGTTCGCTAGGGGTCTGCTTTTGCTTTCGCTGCTATTTATTGGTGCTGTGCTGCTTAGTGCTCAGCCGCTCAGCCGGGTTGCCGTTACCGTTGCGTCTTTTGTTAAGCTCAGCCTTGTGCTGAGTAGCTTTTAACTTTGCGACAAACTCGCTTGTGCTTTCCAATACACTCATCCTCCTCTATTTTGAGCAATGCTTCACAACTTCATTAATTAGAATATCCAATCAACAAAAAAATCCGGCGCTCAGCCCGTATATTGGTAAAATAGCGATTGAAAGCAGCGCTTGTCCTCCCTTATGATAGCGATATGTGTCACAGGGACAACAAATGAATAATACAATGGCGCGGGCGTACATAAAGGAAGGCTTTGAAGAGGAAGCGATTGAAGCGGCGAAGCAGGGAACAGAGGTGCATCAGCTTGCACGAAAATTTGCTGTTTGGCTATCAGGAATTCCCGGCAATCGTGGAGGAGCCTGTGCTGCCCGGCAAATTAAGCACATCCGGGACGCCAGTCCATTGGCCGATCGCCAGAATGGACTTGCATTTTCAGCCATGGGAGGACGGACATCTGTATTTCAAGCCCGTAGAGCAGATATTTGCTTATTACAGCGATTTTCCAAAAAAAAAGGCGCAAAACCATAGGCTGAGATTTGCCTTTATTGGACGAAATATGGTACAATGAGATCAATTGCAAGTTTGAAGCAAATATTCACAATACACTGCTGTTTATAAATGATAACTGCCCCTTACTCATAAGTTCGAGGCAGTTTTTCCTTTTTTAGCGCGAAGGGGGCTGACCATGTACAATCGTAAAAAACCGCTTGAAGAGATTCCGGAAGAAAACACGAAGGTATGGACATGTGAGACGGAAGGGTGCAACAGTTGGATGCGGGATAACTTTGCTTTTGATCACGTTCCAACTTGCTTGATCTGCCATGAACCGATGGTCAGCGGCGAGAAAATGCTGCCCGCGCTCAATAACTCCAATAGTGATATGAAGACGCTCAAGAAGGGCACACCGATCGCATAGGTGGCTCTTAATCGCAGAGAGAAGCCAAGCTTCGCAAGAATGGCAGCAGCCGTTCATGCCGAGCTTGGCTTCTTTCTGTTCCAATATCACGCTTGATCGTAGATGGGTCGCCTCGGTACTTAAGCAGCAATTCTCATACAATATGTCCTAAACATCATGCCCATTTTGACGCACAGCTTGACTTGTATCATTATGTTGTCATTCTTATTCGGCCAATGACGATGGTTTCGGTATAAATCGAAGCGCCGAGAAATAAAAATGTAGATGAGTGACAAGCTGAGGCGAGGCGGGGGATCGTATGGTCAGAAAATGGATAAATAGGGGTTTGGCAGTTGTTCTATTGCTGCTCGTAATGGCGTTTATCGGAATAAAGGCTATACCGGATGAGCAGCTTGATCAGCTGTGGAGCAAGCAGCAACTCGAGTTTTTCGAAAGGGGTCTCGTGGGCACCATGATTGGCTTTGGGGCATTGCTGGCTGTATTTGTATTCGATCTGCCTTCAAGTCGGAGACGCACAAGCAATGAAAGAGATGCCTCTGTGCAAGCTGCTCATCCTAAACCTAGGCCCAAAGTGGATCTTGCCATAGCGACTACTAATACGCATACAGCAGCAGTACCTTTAATAATTCCTCCCAAAGTTACATTAACAGACCCTCCAACAGACCCTCCCAAAGTTCCCTCAACAATTATTCCAAAAGATGGTCTAATACAACCACCCATTGATAAGCTATCCATGGAACCGCTAGCGTCGGCTGCACATACCGCTGAAGATCCAAGATCAGATACTGGAGACGCAGCAGCTAATGAACAAGGATTCGATGATGGAGAAGCAGCCATTGATGAGCAAAGATCCGAAGATGGAGACGAAGTCACTGATGAACAAAGAACCGAAGATGGAGTCGAAGTCACTGATGTACATATATCCGAAGAAGGAGTCGGAACTACTGCTGAACGAAGCTCTGAAGATGGAGGCACAGCCGTTGCCGAACAAAGCTCCGATAACGGAGCCGCCACAGCCGCAGCCGCAGCCGCAATCAAAATTATAACCGGCTATGCGCAGCATATCGGCGAGCGCGAGGAGCAGCAGGATTCATTTGGGTTAGCGGTCTTGGCTAATTCGGATGAAATGAAGAGCAATGGCGTGTTTGCCGTGCTGGCTGATGGGATGGGCGGTTATGAGATGGGCAAGGAGGCAGGTGAGCTGGCGGTGCAGACGATGCTAAGCGAGTTTACAAGCATAACGGAAGGGGAGGATTCCATTCCGCGGGTATTGGAGCAATCGCTGCATTTGGCGAATAAAGCGGTCTATGAGCTGGCGCTGTACCATGAGCTGGAATGGAGCGTTGGAACGACGCTTATTGCCGTCGTTATTCAGGAGGGACAGCTGCACTGGATATCGGCTGGGGACAGCCGCATTTATTTGTATCGAGACGGCGTGCTTATACCTTTGACGCGGGACCATTTATTTGCGAATCGGTTGAATGAGCTTGTTCAGGTAGGCAAGCTTACCCAAGAGGAAGCCGATTCGCATCCAGAGCGTCATTTATTGACGAGCTATCTCGGCATTCCCCGCATAATCGAGATCGATGCTAACCAAATGCCGCTGCAACTGGCGCCAGGTGATTGGGTTATACTCTGCAGCGATGGCCTTTATGATGATTTATCGGGGACTTTGCTGGAGGAGGCGGTGCGCCAATCCCCTCAAGATGCCGCAGCCTTTATTTTGGAGCATGTCCTCGCGAAGCAAAGGCCCTATCAAGATAATGCGACCATCGTGATTGCAGCCTGTAGCATTTTTTTTGGTTAGAACAGCCCAGATTGTGGGTACTATAGGGTAGAAACGACTGAGGAGGTAATTGAAATGGCAAACGGACATGATCGCGATAACCATACATCGAGCAGCTTAGTGACGGAGAAGGATATAGACCCATCGTTTGGTTTATTTACGGAAGAGGTGCAAGACGGTGCGGTTTCTGACGCATCGGAGCTGCTGCAAAAGCAGCATCCGCATGAGAACGCGCATGTGCATGAGTCGCATATTCCAGCAGCAATAGAGAGTGAAGATGAGCTAAGCTCTGATGAGGTCGATACAGCAGAGGAGATTTCGGAGGAGCTGGCAGCTGTACCCGATGCGGATGCCGTTGCGAAAGGCAGTCCGATTGACCCTGCATCGCCAAGCGAGGAGTTTCATGGCACTGACTTGTTGAACGGCGTCGGCAATCATCCGGAGGATGAGACGGATGAGGAAGTGCTCTAATAGGACTAAGTAACGTAAGGAGGGACGCAGCGGCGTCCCTTTTTTATGCATGGGATAAGGTTGCGCAAGCGCGGCTTGTGTTACAATGAAGAACAAATGTTCTTTATGGGAGCGGAAATGATACGTTATGCAAATCCATGATACGGTCACGATTTCGGTAAGAAACTTAGTCGAATATGTGTTTCTTAGCGGAAGCATCGACGTCAGACTAAATGCAATCGATACGATGCATGAAGGTACGAAGGCACATCAGAGAGTGCAGCGTACCTACGGCGAGCAGGATCAGAAGGAGGTCTACGTCAAAGCGGACATCGCGGTGGATGATCTGTTGTTTGTTGTGGATGGACGTTGTGACGGGCTGCTTGGGACAGAACCGTTGCTTACTGTTGATGAGATAAAGTCGACCGGCAGTGATTTGGATCGAATAACCGAGGATGGTTTTCCCGTTCACTGGGCGCAGGCTTTGTTCTATGCCTATATGTACGCTAAGGAGCATGAGCAGGCGGCGATGCGCGTGCAGCTCACCTATGTCCAGACTGCGACGGAGGAGGAGCGTCGATTCGTTAGAGAGGCTAGCTTCGAGGAGCTGGAGCAGTATGTGCATGAGGTTATTTCCCGTTACGCGCCTTATGCGCAGCTGCGCCGCAGGCATGAACAGGTTAGAAACGAGAGCATTCGCGAGCTGGCCTTTCCGTTTGATACCTATCGCGCCGGGCAGCGGAAGCTTGCAGGGGCAGTCTATAAATCGATTGAGGAGGGCGTTCGTTTATTTGCGAAAGCTCCCACCGGCATCGGCAAAACGATTTCGACGACCTATCCGACTCTCAAAGCGATGGGCGCGGGCATGCTGCAGCGCTTTTATTATTTGACGGCGCGAACGACGACGAGAGCGGCAGCCGAGGATGCTCTGCTGTTGATGCGCGATAAGGGTTTGCAACTGCATGCCGTAACGATTACGGCGAAAGATAAAATTTGCTTTCAAGAGGAAGTGCGCTGCGAGAAGGAGCATTGTCCGTATGCGGATGGCTATTATGATCGCATCAATGGAGCGGTGTTTGATATATTGGAAAATGAGACGGTCATGACCCGATCGGTGATCGAAGCCTACGCACATAAGCATCGCGTATGCCCATTCGAATATTCGCTCGATTTGGCTTACGCAGCAGATGCGGTCGTGTGCGATTACAATTATATTTTTGACCCGCGTATTTCGTTTAAGCGTCAATATGCAGAGATGAAGAAGCGGACGGCGCTGCTTGTCGATGAAGCGCATAACCTTGTCGACCGGGCGCGGGAGATGTTCTCCGGGGAGCTGACGAAGGCTCCTTTCCTTGCGCTGCAGCGTGAGCTGAAGGGCGTGCATAACGAGGGCTACCGGACGGCAAAGGCAATCAACGATTATTTTATCGCGCTGCGCAAAAGCAGCGACGGTGCTCCGCATTTGGTAGAGCGCCAGCTGCCGGAGGAGCTGGTCGGGCTGGTGGATGCTTTCGCGTCTGCAGCGGAGCAAGCGCTGGCGGCAGGCATTACCGGAAGCGGAACGCTTCTGGATGCTTATTTTAACGCGCAAAACTTTATCCGAACGGCAAAGCTGTTTGATGAGCGCTATGTCGTCTATATTGAGCTATCGAAAAACGAGGTAAGGCTGAAGCTGTTTTGCCTAGATCCTTCGCAATTGCTGCAGCAGATGGGCAAAGGCTACCGCTCGCATATTTATTTCTCTGCCACGCTCTCGCCGGTCTCGTATTATATGGACATGCTGGGAGCGGGTGAGGATGATTATACGCTCGCGGTGCCGTCACCTTTTGCAAAGGAGCAGCTTGATGTCGTCATTAATCCTCTTTCTACCAGATATCATGACCGGGATGAATCGAAGCTGCCGATCGCGAAGCTGATATTGAAGCTGATGGGCGAGCGGCCGGGAAATTATTTCGTGTTTTTCCCTTCCTACGCCTACATGAACGCGGTTTATGAGACGTATATGGAGCTGAAGGAGTGGTCGACTCCTGCCGGCGATGACTCGGATGCAGAGGTGCTGCTGCAAAGACCGGATATGTCGGAGGAAGAGCGCGATCGTTTCTTGGAGACCTTTCAGGCTGGGAGCGGGAAGTCTTTGATTGGCTTTGCGGTGATGGGCGGCGTGTTCTCGGAGGGCGTTGATTTGGCTGGCGACCGATTAATCGGTGTAATCGTGGTTGGCGTTGGACTGCCGCAGCTGGGTGTAGAGCGGAATATGCTGAAGGAGTATTTTAACGAGCAGGGCAAGAGCGGCTATGATTATGCTTACGTCTTCCCGGGGATGAACAAGGTGCTGCAGGCGGGAGGGCGCCTCATTCGCTCGGAAACCGATCGCGGAACGCTCGTGCTCATAGACGATCGGTATTTGCAATCGCATTACCAGCGGCTTTTGCCGGAGGAGTGGAAGGGGTAATCCGTTTCTGTAACATGGCGGTGTCGGATTTCGGATTAGCCGATATTCGGCTTGCTGCGCCAAAACAAAAAAAAGCCCAGCCGGAAAACCGAATGGGCTCGTAGAAAAAGGGGAATTCGATGCTGCTGCATAAAGGAGAAACGTTGTTCCATCAAGGGGAAAGCGGCTCGCTCTTTCACCTGAGGAGCGGCTTGCTGAAAATCGTTCGCGTGCATGAGGATGGCAATCCATATCTCGTCAATATCATCCTGCCAAATGAAATCATTCCGCATCATTCGCTGATCAGCCCGATGCCTTATCATGGTACGGCGGTTGCGCTCGTAACCTGCGAGGTGGATATCGTACCGCCTCAGCAATGGTACGAGGAGCTCAAGCAAAGCGCAGAGAAAAGCCGCGAGGTTGCGCTGCTCCTGCAAAGCAAGCTGAGAATGATGCAGCAGCGAATCGATCAATTGACGCAGGTTGCGCCCGCCGATAAGCTGAGCAAGCTGCAGCAATGGTTCGCGGCTTACACTTCGCCCGCTGCGATCACCGATGTGCTGACCCAAGATGAGATTGGACAGCTTATCGGCCTTCGCCGCGAGACGGTCAATCGGCTGCTGCGCGCGCAGTCCAAGGGAAAGGTAGAGTAAGTGTTCTAGCCGTTTGCGGAGGCAAGCTCCAGACTAGCTGCAGGGCCAAAAAATTCGTAATGGATATCCGAATCTGGAACACCAAGCTGTCGAAGCGAATGATTAATGGCTGCCATAAACGGTGTCGGACCGCAGAAGTAAAAGGAAGCATTCTTCTCCGCAATCACCGTCTGCAGCCAAGGCAGATCGATGTAACCTTCCTTATGGAAGAGCTGCTGCTTCCTGTCGCTTTCCATCGGATTCTCGTAGCAGTAGTAGACAGAAAGCTGAGGATGCTTGCTGGCAAGCAAGCTCACTTGCTGCCTCATGGCGTGTAGAGCTCCGTTTTGAGCGGCGTGAATGAACGTAACCGGACGCTCCGGATAGCGGTCAACGAGCGTATTCAGCATGCTGAGCATAGGCGTCAAGCCGACCCCTCCGCTAAGCAGCACCACCGGACGTTTATCTGCTGTATTCAGCGTAAAATCACCCGCAGGAGCCGACAGCCACAACGTGGCGCCTACGTCTATATGGTTGTGCAAATAGGCGGATACTTGGCCTGCGGGACGACCAGCTGCAGCATCCTCGCGTTTCACCGAAATCCGGTAATAGAGCTTTCCAGATGCATCAGATAAGCTGTACTGACGGATCTGCGTATGCTCCGCGCCTTCCTGATCGACCCTGACGCTCACGTACTGACCCGGCTCAAAGCTTGGTAGTGCGCCGCCATCCTCTGGCACCAGGTATAAAGAAGCAATGACATCGCTCTCCATCTCCTTCCGATCCACGCGAAACGCGCGAAAGCCTTCCCATCCGCCAGCCTGCGTGTGCGCCTCCACATACATCTCTTTCTCGATGCTGATAAAAGCGTCCGCAATGATGCCGTAAGCCTCTGCCCATGCATTTAAAATGTCTTCGGTAGCCGCTTCGCCCAGTACATCCTTGATCGCCATCAGCAAATATTTGCCGACTACCGGATAATGCTCAGCTTTTACGCCCAGACTGCGATGCTTATGCCCGATTTGCTTCACGACGGGAATAATAGCTGCCAGGTTGTCGATATGGAGTGCGGCCGCATAAACGGCATTGGCGAGCGCGGTTTGCTGTCTGCCCTGCTTCTGGTTAGCGTGATTGAATAGGTTCAGCAGCTCAGGGTGATTGGTGAACAGCAGTTGATAAAAGCGTTTCGTAATCGTTACGCCGTGAACTTCCAGTACGGGTACCGTTGATTTAATGATTTGAACCGATTGTGGGCTTAACATGAATAATCCCTCCAAAGTCTACTTGGTTATAAGCCAAGTATAGACGCAGGGGTCGGCTTGCCTTGTGATCCAAATCACAGTAATCCGCAACAATTTGTGACAGCAGTGGCATTTGGATGAGGTTGATAGGAGGCTCGTCTTACATTCGAGCTGGAAAAAAAGCGCTTTCGGGTATTGACAGTATTTTGAACCAATGGTAAAGTGACTAATATATTTTATCGAGAGGAGGATTGCGTTCCATGAACATTCACATTGATTTTCACCCAACAGCAGCAATGAACGATCGTTTGAACATGAATAACGTAATCCATCCGCGCGTCGTTTCTCTTTGATTAAGGATATTCCGATCATTAGAGGCGCATGGTTACGTCACTGTAATCATGCGCCTTTTTTATGTGTGCGGGACCCAGCCGTTTTCCAGGCCGCGTTCTGCAAGATAAAGAAGCGTGTCGTTACGGCGACACGCTTCTTTTTTTGCATATAGAGGTGGTATGCACCTCTATTTCAACGCAAAACTTGCTTCAGCCGTCTAAGGCCGGAGACAACCGTTTGCGCTTGCTTCGGGAATAAATTAAAGGTAAACGATGTATGGATGGATAGCGGAAGGTGTGGTAGAGAAGCATGTTTAGTGTACTCAAAAAATTAAGCTGGTTTTTCAAAATGAATTGGAAGCGTTATACGCTCGCCGTTTCACTCCTTATTTTCACAGGCTTTATCGATGTCATTCCTCCATGGCTGATCGGCTATACGATTGATGGCATCCATCAGGATTTGCTCGGGCAGGCAGAGTTTGATCGCATCCTGTACAGCTGGATCGCACTCACGGTTGTTGGTTACGGCATCACGTACATATGGCATTACAAGCTGTTTGGCGGGGCATTCGTACTGGAGAAGCTGCTTAGATCGCGGTTAATGGGCCATTTTCTACGAATGACCCCTACCTTCTATGAGCGTAATCGCACGGGCGATCTGATGGCGCGCTCAACGAATGACCTTGGAGCAGTAGCGCAAACGGCGGGCTTTGGTATTTTGACATTGATCGATTCGACCTTGTTTATGATTACGATTCTAATCGTTATGGCGGGGCTCATTAGCGTGAAGCTCACGCTTGCCGCCTTGCTGCCGCTGCCGCTCATGGCACTGGCGATGAAGCATTATGGCAAAAAGATTCACGAGCGGTTCATGGATGCGCAGGACGCGTTCGGCGATTTGAACGATCAGGTGCTGGAATCGGTATCCGGCGTTCGGGTCATTAGAGCCTTCGTGCAGGAAGAAGCAAGCGAGGCGCGCTTTAGCGCCAAAACAGATGAGGTGCTTAGCAAAAATATCGCAGTAGCGCGCATCGACGCCTTATTTGAGCCAACGATGAAAATACTCGTCGGAACGAGCTATTTGATCGGCCTTTGCTATGGCGGCTACCTCGTGTTCCACAACGAAATTACGCTCGGCGAATTGGTATCCTTTAACGTATTTCTTGGGATGCTCATCTGGCCGATGTTCGCCATCGGCGAGCTCATTAACATTATGCAGCGGGGCAATGCTTCCTTGGATCGTGTCAGCGAGACGCTTGGCTACAAGCAGGATGTGGCGGATGCAAGCGTGCCGTCACGGGTGGAGGAGCCAACGTCGCTGCAATTCCGCAATGTGACGTTCCGCTATCCTACTTCTACGACGGATAACCTCGGCGATGTTTCCTTTAAGCTTCATCAAGGGCAGACGCTTGGGATCGTCGGTAGAACCGGCAGCGGCAAAACGACGCTCCTGAAGCAGCTGCTGCGGGAGTATCCGCTTGGCCAAGGCGACATCAGCATTTCCGGCACATCGCTAAGCAGCTTGAAGATCGACAACCTGCTTGGCTGGATCGGCTATGTGCCGCAGCAGCCTATTTTGTTCTCGAAGACGATTCGCGAAAATATCTTTTTTGGACTCAAAGAAGGCACGGACGAGGATTTGCAGCGGGCGCTTGAACGCGCATCGTTTGCGAAGGATATTAAGTTTCTGCCTGATGGGCTGGAAACGATGGTTGGCGAGAGAGGCGTCGCTTTGTCCGGCGGTCAGAAGCAGCGGGTCAGCATCGCGCGCGCGCTCATTGCCGATCCAGAAATATTGCTGATGGACGATGCTTTGTCGGCGGTTGACGGGAAGACGGAAGCCGAAATTATTGAGGGCATCCGTACGGAAAGAGCAGGCAAGACGACGCTCATTACAACGCATCGCTTGTCGGCGGTGCAGCATGCCGACTGGATCATCGTCCTCGATGAGGGACGGATCGTGCAGGAAGGCACGCATGAGCAATTGCTGGAGAAAGGCGGCTGGTATCGCGAGCAGTATGATCGACAGCAGCTGGAAGCCATTATTGAAACGTAATAAAATGGAGGCGTGAAGGACAATGGGCAATACAGGAAAACGATTGTTTCAATACGCCATGCTTTATAAAAAACCGATTCTGATTGCTCTATTGCTGCTTGTGCTTGCAGTATGCGCAGAGCTTGCAGGACCATTGATTGCAAAACGGATGATTGACCAAAACATTCTCGGTATCGAGAAAAAGTGGCATGAGGTCGAGGCGGAGCAAGACTTTGCGGTTCTTTATAAAGATAAATGGTATAAGCGCGAGGATCACTTTGCCGCTGGCGCTGGGGAGCAGAAGGGCAAAGAGGTTCGCGTGCTTCAGGTCGGACGCCAATTTTATTGGCTGGACGGGGCGCTTGAGTCCGAGGAAGGCAAGCGTGTCGTAGAGGGGAATACCCTCAATGTAACGAACAAGGATACGGGAGAGACCGTTTCTTACCCGGTAACGAAGCTTAGCAAGCAGGAGCTTTATTCCTTCTATAAGCCGGAGTTTCCTTCATTAATGAAGCTGGCCTTTATGTATTTTGGATTTTTGCTGCTCGTTGCGGTATTTACTTATGGACAGCGGCTTATGCTGCAAACGTCGGCCAATCGTATCGTTAGGAAGATGCGTACTGATATTTTCGCGCATACGCAGCGGCTGCCTGTGAACTATTACGACAATTTGTCGGCAGGGCAGGTTGTTTCGCGCGTAACGAACGATACGGAAGCGATTCGCGAGCTTTATGTCGCGGTGCTGGCGAATTTTTTCACAGGCATTATTTATATGGTTGCGATTTATGGAGCGTTGTTCCTATTGGATGTGCGTTTAGCGCTTATCGCGCTGCCGCTGATCCCTATACTGATCGTTTGGATTATTGTTTACCGGAAATTTGCAGCGCGTTACAACCGGATTATACGGTCGAAGCTGAGTGAAATTAACGGCATGATCAATGAGTCGATTCAAGGGATGACGATCATTCAGGCGTTCCGCCGCCAGAAGGAGACGACCAAGGAATTCGAGGAAATGAACGAGTATTACTACAAGTATCAAAACAAGCTGCTCAGCCTCAATTCGATTACGTCGCATAATTTGGTTAACGTCATTCGGAACATTTTGTTCCTTATCGTTATTTGGATGTTCTGGGGCGATTCGCTCCGCGGGGCTGTATCGGTTGGCGTGCTATACGCATTCGTCGACTATATGAACCGGATGTTTGCGCCGATTGTCGGAATCGTCAACCAGCTGTCCAATTTGGAGACGGCCCGCGTATCCGCAGAGCGCGTCTTCAAGCTGATGGATGAGGAAGGAATCGATGTTGTGCCGGGCAAAATGGAGCGCTACAAGGGCGATGTTAAGTTCGAGGACGTTTCGTTCGCTTACAAAAAGGATGAATACGTGCTGAAGCATATTTCCTTCCACGCACGCCAAGGCCAGACCGTAGCGCTAGTCGGCCATACCGGCTCCGGCAAGAGCTCGATTCTTAACCTGCTGTTCCGTTTCTATGATTCGAATGAGGGCAAGATCATCGTGGACGGCACGGATGTGCAGCATATGCCGAAGCAGATGCTTCGTCAGCATATGGGTATCGTGCTGCAGGACCCATTCCTGTTCACCGGAACGATCGCCTCCAACATCAGCTTGGACAATCCGGCGATTAGCAGGGAGAAGATCGAGCAGTCGCTTCGCGATGTAGGAGCATATGAAATGTTCAGCCAGCTGACTGGCGGCATTGATGCGCCGGTTATCGAGAAGGGAAGCACGCTGTCAGCCGGCCAGCGGCAGCTGATCTCGTTCGCGAGGGCGCTCGCTTATGATCCGGCGATCCTCATTCTCGATGAAGCGACAGCAAGCATTGATACGGAGACGGAAGCAATTATTCAAGAGGCGCTTGACGTGCTGAAGAAAGGCCGCACGACTTTCGTTATCGCGCATCGTCTGTCGACGATTCGCAATGCCGATCAAATTCTCGTGCTTGACCGCGGTGTTATCGTCGAACGCGGCAGCCATGATGAGCTTATGGAGCATCAGGGCAAGTATTATGCTATGTATCAGCTGCAATTTGGCGCAGCTTTACCGGCATAAATAAAACGGCTAAGCGGGATTAAATCCTGCTTAGCCGTTTTTATTTTATAATGCTAGGCTTTGAACCGGCTGGCAGCTAGGTTAGAAAAGTATTCAATTAAAGCAGCTAAAAAAAGGAAAGTATCCATATAAAGCCAATATTCAGCCAACTTTCAGCGGGCATTAAAGGAGGCTTAAGCAATGCTGGCTATGATAGGTCTTGCAACAACAAATCGAAAGAGAAAGGTGGAAGATACAATGAAGAAAGCAAAAGCAATGACAGCAGGTGCAATCGCACTAACGCTGGCACTTGGAGGCGGAGGCCTGTGGGCAAGCCAATACGTAAATGCGGCAATGGCAAGCAGCAGCGACAAGCATCTGGTGCAGGATACGCAAGCAGAGAATGCTTCAGCTAAGAAGGATCGCGCAGGCAAGCGCGGCGGACACGGCTTTGCACAAATCCAAAAGCAGCTGCTGACGTACTTAGGGTTAGAAGAAGATGCGCTTCGGACAAAGCTCAAAACGTTGACACTGGCGGAGGTTGCGGCCGAGCAAGGGAAGACAAGAGCGGAGCTGAAGGCGAAGCTTGTAGTGTGGCTGGAAGCGGCTGCGCTTGCCGAGAACACGGACAAGCAGCCGGATTCCGGGACAGAGCTAAAGAAGCCGGATTCGTTCAAGGCAGCGGAAAAGCTGCTCGATTCCAAGGGCCTCGGCATGGGGAAGCATGACGGCGGCGGTAATAAAGGGTTTGGCAAAAATCTTGATGCCGCGGCCGCGGCGCTTGGCTTAACGGCGGAAGGGCTGAGGACTGAGCAAGAGGCTGGCAAGACGCTTGCCGCTATTGCAGCCGAGAAGGGTGTTAAAGTACAAGTCGTTATTGATGCTCTTGCAAGTGATCGGAAGACGAAGCTGGCTGAGAAGCTTGCAGCCGGAGAGATCACACAGGAGCAGTACGACACAAGGCTGGCTGAAGCAGTCGAGCATGCAACAAAGCATGTGAACGGCGAACTGCCAGCTCCAGGCGAGGGCGGCAAGGGTGGATCTGGCGGCAAAGGCCCGCGCGGCGAATGTCCGGATGGAGTTGCTTCCAAAGAGCAGTCGGCGGCAGAAACGGCTGATTCGTCAGCAGCAACAGCATAAGCACTCCTTAACAGCGGGAAAGGAGCTGTCCCCAAGGTTTCTGATCTTGGGGAATAGCTCCTTTTTGCATGCTGCTTGATTTCTGCATCAGCTGGTCTTTTTAAGCATAAGCGCAAGCTCCTGCGGCGGCAGCGGCTTGCTGAATAAATAGCCCTGCAGCTCATCGCAGTTCAGATCGGTACAGAACTGCGATTCGGCTGCTGTCTCAACGCCTTCCGCTACTACCCTCATGTTCATGCTATGTACGAGCTCGATAATCGCTTTGACGATGGACGATTTTTTCTCGTCATCCACAATGCCTTGAATAAAGGAGCGATCGAGCTTCACGTCTGAAATCGGCAAACGCTGCAGCTGATTCAAGGAGGAGTAGCCCGTTCCGAAATCATCTATTGAAATTTGGATGCCAAGCCCTCGCAGAAACAGAATCGTCTCGATGACTTGATCCAGGTTTCGCATGAATACGCCCTCCGTAATTTCCAGACTGACGTATTGCGGCTCCAGACCGGTATCCTTTAACGCCCTAACAATCATCTCTGACAATTGGCCCTGGTAAAAATGTCTTGCTGATATGTTTACAGAAACGCATATGCGCTGCAAGCCTGCATCCTGCCACGTTTTGTTTTGACGGCAGGCCTCGCGGAATACCCAGCTGTCAATATCCAGAATAAAGCCGGACTGCTCTGCGAGCGGAATAAACTTATCTGGCGATATCATGCCAAGCTCTGGATGCTTCCAGCGTATGAGCGCTTCGATGCCGCACAGCTCACCGGTAGCAGCATTCATTTTCGGCTGGTAGTGCAGGTAGAATTGTTTTTCTTTAAGCGCATTGTATAAGCCGTTTTCGAGCTGCATCCTCTCTGTCATCGCAGAGACGAGATTTGGCATAAAGAAACGATAGCAGCCGTCCCCTTGCTCCTTGGCATTGTACATCGCGATATCGGCGTTGCGGATAATGGTATCCATATCGTCGCCATCTCTCGGATATACGCTTATGCCAACACTTACGGTCAAGTAGAGCAAGGCTTCATCGATGACAAAGGGCTCGTTGAACGAATCGACGACCGCTTGAGCGTAACGAGCAAGCTCAGCCTCATTCTCATAATATCCTGCGATGACGAATTCATCGCCGCCCAATCGAAAGACCGAGCAATTGCCGATGACTGCCCCCTCGAAGCGATCGGCTGCCTTTTGCAGCAATATATCCCCAACGGCATGGCCGAGCGTATCATTAATTTGCTTAAACCGATTGATATCCGTGTACATAACGGCGATCGATTTATTTATATTGGCGTGATTGGCGAACATATCTTGAATATTCTTCGAGAACTGCAGCCGATTCGGCAGACCGGTCAGCATGTCGAAGTAGGCTAGCTGATGCAGCCGCTCCTCCGATTGTTGAAGCATGAAGGCCTGCGCTTCAAGCCGCTCGTTATTTTTTTGCGATTCTTGGAACATATGAACAAGGTTGGTCGACATATGCTTGAAATTCGTAGTTAACGAGTGAACTTCCACGATACTGCTGGCGGGCCATTCTATCGTATTCATTTCCTTTAGCTTCAGCGGTAGATTCGTTGTCGCAGCGGCTAGCTGCGTTAAGCCGCGCGAGAGCCAGCGATTAATCAAAAAGACTACGATTGCGGTAAAGGCGGCGAGTCCGATCAAATAAACGAAATGAGTAAAATATTTGGAGAACAAGTAGTTTTGATAATTTTTGATCGGAATCTGAATGTTTAATAACCATTGATCTGCAACGATTGTCTCTGTATATACGAAATATCCATCATGCCATGTTTGACGGTGTATTGATTTCTTTTTTCCATTAGGTATGGCTATACCGAATTTGGGGCTTATCGGCTTTATTTTGCTGCCTTTGGAAATGTTGAGTATTTGACCGATATCGCTCGAATGGTTGGATGCAACGATTTTATGCGCTGAATTCGTCACTGCAATCCGCATGTCCGCGGGTGTGCTTTCGAGCAAGTATTGAAAAAAGCTGATATGCTCCGGCACGAGCATGCGGGTGCTTGGCAGCGACCAATTAGCCCATGCCTCCAAGACGCGCCCTGCTTCAGCAGAGGAGAGCCGCTCGGCGTACAGGCTAACTTCCTTTAAGGAGCTTAAGCTGTTCATAAATATATTGAGTAAAAAAGAAACGAAAACAATTCCGATCGAGAAATGGAACAGCACCTTGCTGAATGAATTAGGGCGGCGCATTTCGAAGGAGATGCCGCTCCATTTTGGCAAAGGCATATATTGATAGATCATCTCGGCAAATAAGGCATTGATCATGCTGTTCAGAGCGACAATGCTTGCTATAAGCAGCAAATCATTTGAGCCAAGCGTAGATTCGGTTATGTAAAAACAATAGATGGAAGGAATTCCGACTAGGAGCCAGAACCCAACATCAAGCCCGAACAGCTGGTTCTTATATTTACGGAGGAGCAGTCCAACTATTGCTGCTTCAAGGAATAGGATGAAATGGGAGGCAAGCTGTTCATGCAGCAGCGTGCCGAAGGCGAGGACAACTGCAGCGTTCAAGAGCCCTGGCCAAAAGCCGAATAGGCGCATGCCAAGAAGTACGAACAAGCTCGTAAATGAAAAGGTAATGCCATACAAAAAATGAAAATGGTTCGATTCGGCCGCTAATGCAAGAAGCATGCATATGGCAAATGCGAAAACAATCGTCATTTGTTTGTTGCGTGGCTGATCGAATGGTTTGCTCACCTGCGGCCTCCTGAAGTGTGACAAAAACGATTGTTAGTAGGCGTGGACATCCTCTTTCTCAAAAGATACGGTGCACCACTCATTTTCCCTAATATTCGACAGTATCAGCTATAATCCTTTTTTCCTTATGCAGCTGCCGACAAGATTGCTTATTACCGAATTTATTTCCAAAATATGTTCACGAACTTTTCATAATTGAAGCGTTGATTTGGGTATATTTGTCTGATATAGTTCTATTGTGAAACTATTCTATAATAGAATTAATTTAGCGGTCATTTCATGACTGCGCTTGAAGGAGGACACCTGTGTGGATCGAGCGTTATTAAAACAAATCATCGATCGCTATGAGGCCGCCAACTTTGTCGTTAATCGTAGACTAAACGCGATGATCCGTGAGTTAATGCCGCAAGATCTGACCGTTGACCAATTTACTGTCATGCGGTATTTGCGAACGCGAGATAAGAGCACCTCTTCCGAGCTGGCAGATATATTTTGCGTAGGCAAGAGTTCAATTACCGCGATTATTAACCGATTATTCGTCAAAAACTTGATTCAAAGGCTGCCTGACGAGAAGGATCGCCGCGTCATTTATTTGGCGCTTACCGAGGAAGGCTACCGGGTATGCGACGGGATGGAGGAAAAGATTCAAGTGCTGCTAGCCCAATATATAACCCATTTTGACGAGAAAGAAGCGCTTGATTTTATTACGACATTCGAGAAGCTTGCGAGGAAAATGATGCAATCTTAGTACTATTTTATTGGAGGGACTAAAGAGATGAGAACCGTACTGAAATTAAGATGGGTCGTACTCGCATTATGGCTGGTTGCTGCGGCAGGCTTGATGCTCAGCGCGCCAAACATGGAGGAGCTTGTTCGCACGAAGGGGCAGGTATTCGTTCCTGATGGTTATTCATCGACTATAGCTAGCGAGCTGGAAGCGGAAATCGGAGTGAATGACGGCGCCGGATCTAGCAGCGGCATGGCGACCGTGCTTGTTTTTCACAAGGAGGGCGGCTTATCAGACGCTGATTTGACCGATGTGAAGAGCGGCATCGATAAGTTGAAGAGCGAAGGGGAGGCCATCGGCGTTCTTTCTGTCACGACCCACTTTGATACCAAAGAGCTGGAAAAGCAGATGGTATCGAAGGATGGAAGCACTGTCCTTGCGCTCGTCAATGTCGAGGCAGGCGACAGCGAGCTTGTTGAGCTCCGCAACGGTCTATATGAGGCGATCTCCGATGTGAAGGTGGAGCATTATTACACAGGCAATTGGATCATCTCGGAGGATGTCGTGCAGAGCTCTCAAGAAGGGCTTAAGAAAACGGAGTTCATTACGCTTGGCTTTATTTTGGTTATCCTGTTCGTCGTATTCCGTTCGGCGGTAGCGCCCCTCGTACCGCTTGTTACGGTCGGTTTCACTTACTTAACTACGCAATCCATTATTGCATTCTTAGTCGATTACTTTGACTTTCCGCTCTCTAACTTTACGCAAATATTTCTCGTTGCCGTATTGTTCGGGATTGGAACGGACTACTGCATCCTGCTCATAAGCCGCTTTAAAGAAGAGCTGACTCATAGCGGCGGCAACAAGACGGAAGCGATTATCCAGACCTACCGAACAGCGGGCAAAACCGTATTATTTTCCGGTTTAGCGGTGCTTGTCGGCTTTGCGGCTATTGGCTTCTCGACGTTTATGCTGTACCGCTCGGCGGTGGCCGTTGCAGTCGGGGTAGCGGTTCTACTGATCGCGTTGTTTACGATCGTGCCGTTTTTTATGGCGGTGCTCGGCACGAAGCTGTTTTGGCCGGCGAAGGGTTCTTTGGAGCATAAGCCTAGCAAGCTATGGGGCACAGTCGGTAAATTTTCATTGAAACGGCCCGTGTGGGCGCTCATTATTTTGGCGGTTATCATCATTCCTTTCCTGACCGCTTACAAAGGTACGATCTCATTCAACTCGCTTGATGAGATTGGCGACAAATATGATTCAGTCAAGGCATTTAATATTATTTCGGATAGCTTCGGGCCTGGCGATTCATTGCCGACAACGGTCATTGTCAAAACCGACAAGCCGCTGGATACGCCTGAGGGGCTGGCAGCCTTGGAGCAAGTGAGCCGCGAGCTTGCGAATACGACTGGCGTCAAGGCTGTTCGCAGCGCCACTCGTCCGACAGGCGATGTGATGGAGCAATTTCTCGTATCCGATCAAGTCGTTACGCTAGAGGACGGTCTTGGCCAGAGCGGTGAAGGGTTAGGCAAAATCGGGGACGGTCTCTCCGAGGCAAGCAGCGCGCTAAGCGAAAATGCCCCGAAGCTGAATGAAGCGGTGGATGGAGCTGGTCAGCTTGTCGAAGGTACGAAAGAGCTGAAAGCGGGTATCGTACAGCTAGGCGCTGGGCTGAAGCAAATTCAGCAGGGGCTG
Source organism: Paenibacillus sp. Y660 (assembly GCF_057221575.1). NCBI lineage: Bacteria > Bacillati > Bacillota > Bacilli > Caryophanales > Paenibacillaceae > Paenibacillus > Paenibacillus sp. Y660. Next base: position 25,309 of record NZ_JBXBBJ010000008.1, read on the forward strand.
AAGGATGGTTCAATAGGTGCCGGGGAGCTTAGCGAAGGTCTAAAGCAGGCACAAACTAGCGCAGAGCAGCTGGCTGGCGCAAGCCGCAAATTGCTAAGCAGCTATGAGCAGCTAGGCGGAGGTCTTGGTCAGTTGACGGGTGCTTATAGCGCCATCGCATCGGAGCAGGCGAAGCTGGCTGACGGTCTATCAGGCGTAGAGCAGAGCCTATCTGGCCTGCAAGAGAGCTATCCAGAGCTGCAAAACGATGAGACATTTAAGCAAGCGCTTAGTACGCTTGGACAGCTGCAAGCGGGAGCAGCAGGCATTAGCGGGCAGCTGTCGCAGCTGAATGAACAGCTTTCAGGCCTATCCGCAGGCATGACGCAAGCGAGTGCCGGATTATTGCAAGCATCGGAAGGGCAATCCGCGCTAGCTTCAGGTCTAGGCAAGCTGGCTGCTGGACTTGCGGAGCTTCAGAAGGGAATCGCGCAGGCAGCGGCAGGCCAAGGTCAAATCGTCTCGAAGCTGCCAAGCGTAACGCAGGGCTTTAATGAGCTGTCGGATGGCCAGAAGGAGCTGCAGGCGGGCTTCGCATCGTTAAATGATCAGCTCGGCGAGCTTACGAGCGGGCTTGATCAAAGCGTTGACGGCTTATCGCAGGTGACGGAAGGGCTGACCTCAGCCGGCGGTTACTTGAACGGTCTTGCCGGATCGCCTAATAAGCAAATGACGGGCTGGTATATTCCAGAGGAAGCCATTGCGAACGAGGAATTCCAAACTGCGCTTAATGTTTATATGTCAGAAGACCGCCAAACGGCGAAATTCGATGTCGTATTTAGCGGCAATCCGTATTCCCAAGATACGATGGCTCAGATTGATGGGCTTGAAGCGGCCGTGAACCGTGCCATTCAAGGCACGGATTACAGAGGTGCGCAGGTTGCTATCGGCGGCGTAACGAGCATGAACCATGATTTAAGCAACATCTCGAACGCCGATTACTCGCGTACCGTTATTCTGATGCTGATCGGGATATCGATCATTCTGATCATCCTGTTCCGTTCCATCGTAATGCCGCTGTATATGATCGCATCGCTGCTCGTTACGTTCTATTCCTCGATGGCGATTGCGGAGGTTATATTCGTAAGGCTGCTTGGACAGTCGGGCATAAGCTGGGCAGTGCCGTTCTTCGGCTTTGTCATGCTGGTGGCGCTCGGAATCGACTACAGTATTTTCTTGATGGACCGCTTTAAGGAATACCGTCATCTGTCGCCGCAGGAAGCCATACTGGAAGCGATGAAAAATATGGGTACAGTCATTATGTCAGCAGCTGTTATTCTTGGCGGAACGTTCGCCGCAATGCTGCCTTCAGGCGTCATGTCGCTCTTGCAAATCGCGACGATCGTGCTGTGCGGGCTGTTCATGTACGCACTCCTGATGCTTCCATTGTTCATTCCAGTAATGGTGCGCACGTTCGGACCAGCCAACTGGTGGCCGTTCATGCCGCGCAAGCAGGACGCTGAGCAAGACAATCACGTTCATGACGGTCAAAAGCTTAAGGGCCACCTTGTCTCGCATGATTCAACGCATTAATCGTTAAATTTAAAGAGGGATCGCCTAAAGTCTAAGCAAAGACTTTAAAGGTGATCCCTTTTTGTTATCTTGCACGTATAACCATGCAGCGGCTTTTCCAAGTTCATTTTTTAGCAAGCAGGGCCTCGTGCGATGCTGCGGGCGAGTCTTGCTCGCTCGCAGCCAAAAACGCGTTAAGCTGCTGATGCTGATCGCTCAGCAGACGCTGCAGCTTCTCCTTGCGCTCCATGCTGGCGGATGCTTCCTGCTCGGCTTGTTTCACCAATTGAAGCAGATGATAAGATTCGTTCGAAAGTCCGAGCTTGAGACGGATTTTATCATTTCGAAACGGCTCGGCCTTAGGTGCATAACGGCCATTCCGAGCAGCATCATCTTTCGTTGTATGAGGAAGCAAAGGTATCGCGGAGCGGCCTTGTTCGGTAATCATATACACCTTTTTCCCGCCGTCCTCGTCCATAACAGCTGCAAAGCCGCGTTCTACGAGCAATTGCAGCGTGGGATAAATGGAGCCTGCGCTTGGGCTATACATGCCGCCTGATTGCTCCTCTATTGCTTTTATCATCTGATAGCCATGCATAGGCTCTTGCTCAAGAAGCTTTAACAGAGCAAATTTGACACCGCCGCGGCTAAAATATCGCTTGCCGAAGTCACGGCGCTCGTCTTTGTTGACTTGATCCATCTTTTGAGTCACCTCGGTCTTTATCATAGAGTGCAACGCAGGACTAGCTCATGCCTAACCGGCTGATCTAACCGGCGAGGCTCATGTAATTTGCAATACTTAACAATCAGTTGCCTCTCTTACAGCATTGACAATGATAATTATTATTATTTACAATTTATAAAATAATATGAAAAAACGAAGGATGTGAGCGAACATGTCGCATTTAAGGTGTTAACCTGTAACAAAAAAATCTTCTCTCACGTGAAGCTGGGCGTATACACGCAGTATCCCTGACTTCTTGCTTGACTATCCAGCCTAACAGCTGGAAGAAGAGGTCAAAGCATTTGTATCGCAAGCCACTTTGTATTATGTACATAATGAGGTGTAAAATGATTATTGAAAAGCTAGTGCTAATAACGGCAAACGCGGCAAGCCTTCAGCCCTTCTACAGCGATGTTCTTGGATTTCCGGTTATTCGCGCAGGGAAAGGCAGCTTTACGGTGCAGGCTGGCTGGAGCGAGCTGACGTTTCAAGAGAAAGGTCATCGCAGCGATGAGGAGCATTATTACCATTTTGCTTTTACCATTTCGGAGAACAAGCTGCCTGAGGCAAAAGCATGGATTGAGGCGATGATTCCCCTTAGTACGGAGGAAGGCGAGGACGTGTCGTACAGTGAATCGTGGAATTCACATGGTATTTATTTTGAAGACCCCGCCGGCAATATTTTGGAGCTGATCGCTCGCCACACGATGGACAATAGCGTAGAGCGGCCGTTCGATCCGAAGCAGGACATCATTTGCATCAGCGAGATTGGCGTTCCGACTCAGGACGTTCCTGCTGTGGTGGAAAATTTGGGTAGGCTTGGCCTAATGACATATTCGACGTTTAATGATAGATTTTATTCGATCGGTGATCATAACGGCTTGTTATTGGTTGTAGCGGTGGGGAGAAGATGGCATTTCTCGAACAAAACGGCAGAGAGCTTCCCAGTGCGGGTTACCGTACGCGAGGCAGGAGAGCTGTATTTGAGCAAGAATGAACACGGTTTGACGATTGAAAATATAAATTAGAGGAGCATGCGTAATGGGAGAGCAATTAAAAATAGGTGATCTCGTTCCAAATTTCAAGCTGCAAGCATCAAACGGCAAGGATGTAGAGCTGGCTGATTATGCAGGCAAGAAGCTCGTTATTTATTTTTACCCGCGCGATATGACGCCTGGCTGCACAACGGAATCCTGCGATTTCCGCGACTTTAACGGTGAATTCGGGACAAACAACGCAGCGGTTATCGGCATTAGTCCCGATGATTTGGCTTCGCATGAGGAGTTCGTGGGTATGCATGAGCTGCCGTTTCTGCTGCTGTCGGATACAGAGCATTCTCTTTCAGAGCTGTTTGGCGTATGGAAGCTGCGCAGCTGGAACGGCGAGGAGTTTATGGGAATCGAGCGCTCTACCTTCTTAATTGATGAGCAGGGCAAGCTTGCAAAGGAATGGCGCAGTGTGAGCGTAGACGGACATGTCAAGGAAGTGCTTGAGGCGGTAAAAAGCATCTAAATGATTGCGACATAAAAGAAGGCTCACCCTGATGCAGCGTATCGCGCTTCAAGGTGAGCCTTTTATCGTTCGCTTATTGTTTCTTCCAGCTTGGCAACTGGCTTACGTAGCTGTCGGAGAGATTGAGCAGTTCCAGCGCACGCTGGTACTCATCCTCGGTTGCCTCCTGCTCCTTGATGCCATCGCCGGCTAACGAGTAATGCTTGCCGTCCTCGTATCCGCTGCCGGACATAAACAGCTCTTTGCTGCTTAAGAATGAGCCGGATGGGAGATAATAACGCTGTGGGAGCACGTTATAGGATTGATTGAACAAATCTTGGCCAAAGTGGATATGATCATCCAAGGAAATGCCGAGCATATTCGCAATCGTTGGCAAAATATCTACCTGACCGCCGAGCTGATCGAATACTTTTCCTTCTGTTACACCTGTCGATGCGACAACAAGCGGGATATTGATCATATCGGTATAGCCGTATTCATGCCCGTAAATTTCAGCCATAAGGTCTTTGTCATCACGGTCCAGCGAGTAAATCGGAAGGCCGAGATGATCGCCGTAGAGCAATATCAGACTGTTATCCCAAATGCCGCGTTCCTTCAAATCGGCAATGAACGCGCCAAGCGCGTAGTCGGCATAGTTTTGGGCGCGGATATAGTCGCCGACAAAAGTATTCTCATAACGGTCCGGAAGCGTTATTTTGTATTTATCCGCAGGGATCGTATACGGATGATGTGATGTCATTGAAATGACGTGCGAGTAGAACGGCTTGCCGTTTTGGCTCATGCGGTCCATTTCGGCTGCTGTTTTCTTATAAAGATGCTCATCAGAGGCTCCGAAAAATACGGCATCTTCATCGCCAAAAAACTTCTGATCATAATAGCGGTCGAAACCAAGCGCCTTGTAAAGCTCGCCGCGGTTCCAGAACTCAACGACATTCGTATGGAATGTTGTTGTGTCATAGCCATTTGCCTTGAGAATTTTCGGCAGGCTTGGAAGCTCTTTATCGGCGTAGATCATCGTTGCCGCGCCGCGCGGAGGGATGTAGAAGGATGTGTTGACGACGAACTCAGCGTCGGAGGTGTTGCCCTGGCCGACCTGCTGATAGAAATGCTTGAAATAATAGTTTTCATTCACGAGCTTGTTAATGTTCGGCGTAATTTCTTTCCCGTCGATTTTTAGGTTGACGAGGAAGTTTTGGAACGATTCCATTTGAATGATAATGACGTTTTTACCGGCTGCCGTCTTCCATAGCTGCGGTGCTGCCGGCTGCTCAATTTTTTTGACGCTATCGATTTTGGTTTGTGTAATATGGTTTGGATCGACGAAATCAATATCTTTATTTTTGAAAATCATATAAGCCTCGTAATTGAGAATACCCATTTGCTCCGCTTTAACGATCTCATTCATGCTGGCACGATTTGGCAAAATATTGAATAAGCAAAGCGCAATTGAAATGGTAAACAGGGCAACAACGAGTCGTTTGCTCTCCTTGCGGGAGCTGGCTTTCTTCCAATTAATCGCCCTCTTTGGGCGAAACAATACAACCGCCATAATAATGATGTCGATAAAGATTAGCAGATAGTAAGGGTCCATCAGCGAGAATACGCTGTTTTTGACCGCCGTTACCTGATTGACCTGCTCTAGCGCGAGATAAGTCACGATGACGCCATAATACTTATAATACATAATGACGGCGAATAGGATGAGAGTCATCAATAGATTCGCTATCAAATAGTAAATAAGCTTGCGCTTGGATGCAAAATACTCAATGAGGCAGTACACGATCAGTACAAACGGAATTTCTTTTAAAATCGTGGTCCAAGAAAACCCATCCTCGAAAATAACCAACCAAGCCAGGTAGCTCTTGAGCAGCATGATAAACGAGAAAAACAGGATGGGACGAGTGCTTAGCAGTCGTTTGGGTGTTAAAAATGTCATATAACCGCCTACCTTTCACAGCAAAAACAGGCCTTCTCTCCGAGTCAGCCAGCAAGCTCATAATAAAATATATGCGTTCTGTAAATTCTTATCCCATTATGCTCCTAATTATAGTCGAATGTCAAAAGGCAAAAGGCTCCTTCATGCCCAATCTCATAATAATCAAATAAGCAGTTCATACATGTTTTTGTTCTATTTCTATATGGTTACATGATTACCAAGCTATTTGATTGAAACATTACTTCGGTTTTAGTAGTCTATTAGTTAGCTGCTATTAGAGATAGCATGAATACAAGTATAATTACATGAAATATATGTAAAAAATTCGCTGGAGGCTTAACATGAAAAAAAGAAGAAGAAGTAGGCTGCTTTTGTTCGTTATGGTATGCACCGCCATGGTCATTGGTTACTCTTTTCTGAAAACCGGTGATTCGGAAACGCTGCCGGCGAAGCAGGCTGCTGGAAATGGAACGGTTGAAAGCGGCGGGGAAGTTTCTGGCAATGCCGGTGCTGAGCCAGATGGCGATGCTGCTAACGGCGATTCGGACACAGATTCGGCTACCAATACTTCGCCGACAGATAAGCCGAGCGATGACGCTGGAGCTGGAAAAGATGAGCAGACTGAGGATGGAATGGCTGTTATCGCGCAGCCTGAGGAAATGACGGTGCTCGTCAATAAGCAGCATAAGCTCCCTGAGGAATATAACCCTTCAGATTTAGTATATCCGGACGTACGTTTTATATTTTCCGAAAAAGTGGACAAGCGTAAAATGAGGCAAGAGGCGGCTGAGGCGCTTGAGAAGATGTTTGGCGCGGCCGAGGATAACAGCATCCTGCTGGCAGGCGTTTCCGCTTATCGCTCGCACAGCACGCAAAAGACGCTGTTTGAGCGCTATGTGGAGAGAGACGGTCTGGAGAAGGCGAGAACCTACAGCGCTTTTCCTGGAACGAGCGAGCATGAGACGGGCCTGGCGATCGACGTGTCCGGCAGTGACGGCAAATGCGCGGCGGTTGATTGTTTTGCGGATACAAAGGAAGCGCTGTGGCTTGAGCAGCATGCTCATGATTACGGATTTATTATCCGCTACCCGGAGGGTAAGGAAGTAATTACGGGCTACCAATACGAGCCCTGGCATCTTCGTTATGTAGGCAAGGATTTGGCAGTCAAGATTGTGAAGAGCGGAGAGACGCTTGAGGAGTATTTTGACGCGGTTCCGGTTGCAAAATAAGAAGCAATAGCAGCAGCGCAAGCGATATCTGTAGCTGAAACTTAGTTAGCTCCGTGTGCTTGCGCTGCTTTCTATTGATAAAGCCATTCGTTAGATCTTTGGTTCAAACGTTTTGCAATCTGTTTCCTCGGAGTTGCTGGCTTGCTTGCCACGGTTGCTGACAACATAAATCGAAGAGGCTGCGCAGTGATTTCCTGCTGCCCAGAACTTGCATGAATTCACTTCGCAAAGCACATCCTTAGCCATTGACCAATCACCTCCTTATTTATAGGATGGACAAACGATATATCGTTTTATACGCTGAGAGGACGGATTCGTATGGGAATGAAGCTTTATTTCAATCATGATGCTGGTGTGGATGATCTGGTGTCGTTATTTCTTTTGCTGCAAATGAAAGATGTTGAGCTGCTTGGCGTATCGGTTATTCCAGCTGACGGCTATTTGGAGCCTGGCGAGAAGGCTAGCCGAAAAATCATCGATCGCTTCGGCAACCCGGCGAAGACGGGGGAGATCGAGGTCGCAAGGTCGAATTCGCGCGGCGTAAATCCATTCCCCGCTGAGTGGCGGATGCATACGTTTTTTGTAGACGCGCTCCCTATTTTGAATGAGTCGGGCACGATTCGCACGAAGGTTGCGGCGCTGCCGGCGCATCAACATATGATCGAGCAGATTCGCGGCTCCGACGAGAAGGTGACCTTGCTGTTTACCGGTCCGCTTACCGATCTGGCAAGAGCTTTGGATGAAGCGCCGGACGTGGAGGCGAAGATCGAGAAGCTCGTCTGGATGGGCGGCACATTTAATGAACGGGGCAACGTCCAAGAGCCTGAGCATGACGGTACAGCGGAATGGAACGCCTTCTGGGACCCGGAAGCTGTGAACCGCGTATGGGCAAGCAGCATACCGATTCTGCTTGTCGCGCTGGAGAGCACGAATAAGGTTCCTCTTACGATGGACGTTCGCAATCGCTGGGCTTCGCTTCGGAAGCACGAGGGTCTGGACTTTGTTGGGCAATGCTATGCGGCATGTCCTCCACTTGTCTACATGGAAACCAATTCGACCTATTATCTATGGGATGTGCTTACGACGGCTGTCGTTGGCAATCCCGAACTGGTAGAGATTAAGACGGTGAATAGCGGCGTCATTAAGGATGGTCCTAGCCAAGGCCGAACGGTAGAGCGTGCGGATGGCCGTCCGGTTAGCCTCGTCTATGACGTAGATCCGGTTCGTTTCTTTGATTACATTACGGATTTGTCCGCAGGCGCGGTTAGTGTGAATGTAGAACAGGACTAGAAGCGATGTTAATCCATCTCATAAATCGAGCCGGATTTGCTGGCGTAAAGCTCGGCATAGACCTTCTCGGCGTAGGCGTCAGTCATGCCTGAAATATAATCCGCCACAAAGCGCGGCCAGCTCCACTTGTTCTTATGGAGCTCATAATTCTCGATCCAGTCCGGCGGAATGATGAGACGGCCGGAGTCGGGCACCTTAAAGCTGTCCCACAGCCTGCGGACCATAATCTCGCTGCGCATTTGCAGACGCTGAACGCGGAAATCCTTGATGAGCGTCACCCATGCCAGCTTCTTCAATATTTCCATCGTCCGCAGCAATTCGATATCCTGCTGTCCGTTGTTGACGAACGTGACCTTCTTCCAGCCGCGAGAAGTATCGTCAATAATGCCAACCTTGCCTGCGAACAGGCTGACCCAGCGCGCTTTCATTTCCCGTCTCGTGCGGGAGGGCTCGCGCTCGCAGCTAACATATAGCGATTCCCATTGCTGGAAATAAGAGACGAGCACACGTTTAACCATGGCGGAAATGTCGACCTCGTCCCAGCCGATGCCGTTATTGACCTTGTCCTCTACAATTTCTTGAACGACATGGTCAATGAGCCTGCTGTCCTCGAAGAAGGCGTGGTTCATTTGAATTTTGCCGGCACGGATGCCGTCCTCGATGTCATGTGTCGAATAAGCGATGTCATCGCATAGATCCATAAGCTGGGCTTCCAGCGTCGAGCAGCCGATCGGCATTTTCCAGGACTGGCGAATTTGCTCGATTTCTCCCCATTCGGAACGGTATAAGCCTTTGAGCCGTCCGGGCTCATCAAGACTGAACGGATACTTATTAATGGCGAGCAAGACGGCTGCGGTCAAATCAAGGCCGCTTCCGCTTCCTGCGCGCTTCTCCAGAAACATCAAGATCCGAAAGTTTTGGGCATTGCCCTCGTAAGGAATGCCGTATTCCCCCATAAGCAGATGATTAAGCACTTCCTCGCCTTTATGTCCAAACGGCGGATGGCCGAGATCATGGGCAAGCGCAGCAATCTCTACGACCGCGGGGTCCAATACGAGTCCCGGATGCTCTTTGCGGGATAGGAAGCCGTATTGCTTGCCCAGCCTGCGTGCAACCTCGCGCGCGATTTGGGAAACTTCCAGCGAATGGGTTAATCTTGTCCGGTAATAGTCGCCCGTACCTGCGCCAAATACCTGCGATTTACCTTGCAGGCGGCGAAAGGCAGGGGATTGTATGAGCCTTGCATAATCCCGCTCATATTCGTCGCGCTCTTCACTATAGGTACTGAGCGCTTTCTCGTCGAGCCTAAATTTGCGTATGTCCATCGTTGTCCCTCCAGTACCATTTATGCGTTTTATTAAAAGAAATGAGACTATTGTTTCAGCCTAATGTTTATGGCTTATTTTTAAAGTAGGGTGAATCTTTATTCTCTTTAATGAAGCGTTAGGCTTTTCTGCTTGAATTGTAGCATATTATGAAGCTTGAACATACACCTTGCTTGGAGTATGATCGCATTAGCTTTTATATCAGATTGAGGTGCTTATTATACGAATGGCCATTATGCAAAACGCATACGCAATGATTATGATTCTTAACATTTTTTTGGCGGTTACCGTCATTTTTCTCGAAAGACGCAATGCGAGTACGACATGGGCTTGGCTAATGGTTCTTTTCTTTATCCCCGTTTTCGGGTTTGTCTTGTATTTAATATTGGGGCAGAAGGTACGCAAAAGAAAGCTTTATAAGCTCCTCGGCGACAGCCAGCGCATTATCGAGCATACGATAGAGAGACAGATGCGCCAACTCCGCGACGGTGAAATCTCATTTCATGATCCGGCGATGCACAGCTATCAGGATATGATCTATATGAACCTGAAAACGAGCTATGCGGTATTCACGAGCAACAATGCGGTTGAGATCTACACCGAGGGCAATCAAAAGTTCGACGCGCTGCTTAAGGATATCGAAGCTGCTCAGCATCATATCCATCTTGTGTATTATATTGTCCGCGACGATGAGCTTGGCAGAAGACTGGTGAAAGCGCTAGCTAAGAAGGCGGCAGAAGGCGTTGAGGTTAAGTTTTTGTATGACCATATTGGAAGCTCCAGCTTGCCGAAGCGGTATTTTCAAGAGCTGATCGCGGCCGGAGGCCGGGAAGCGGCTTTTTTCCCATCGCGAATTCCATATCTGAATTTGAAAATCAATTATCGCAATCATCGCAAGCTCGTTATTATTGATGGTCAGGTCGGATATATTGGCGGATTTAATATCGGTGACGAATATTTGGGGTTGAACAAGCATTTCGGCGAATGGAGAGATACGCATTTGAGGGTGCAGGGCAATGCGGTGCTGCAAATGCAGGCGCAGTTTCTAATGGACTGGAATCTGGCTGCTTCCGGAAAAATCATTTTGAATGATTTGTATTTTCCGATCATGAGCGATGATATTGGCACGATTGGCATGCAGCTGGTCGCAAGCGGACCGGATACTGAATATCAGCAAATCAAGGATGCGTATATCAAAATGATCTATGCCGCGAAAGAGACGATTTGCCTGCAAACGCCTTATTTTGTACCGGATGAAAGCTTAATGACAGCGCTGAAGATTGCGTCCATGTCCGGAGTCGATGTGCGCATCATGCTGCCGAGCAAGCCGGATCATTTCTTCGTTTATTGGGCGACTCATTCCTATTTGGGCGAGCTTCTCGCAGGCGGGGTCAAATGCTATTTGTACGAGAAAGGGTTCCTTCATGCGAAAACGCTGGTCATCGATGGCAAGGTCGCATCTGTTGGAACAGCCAATCTCGATATCCGAAGCTTCAAGCTGAATTTTGAGATGAATGCATTTATCTATGATACGCAGACGGCGGCTAAGCTGCAACGGATTTTCGAGACGGATATGAAAAGCTGTACGAAGCTTACGCCTGAAATTTATGGCAAGCGTCCGCTCATGAATCGTTTCAAGGAATCGATCTCCAGACTGCTCAGTCCAATCCTGTAGACAGACGTAAGAAGGGCTTCTGCTTATCTATGATAACCAGAAGCCCTTCACGTGCTTGGAAAACTACTATTCAATTTATTCAAACGCTCCAATCCGCTGCTTGCCTTGATTCTTCTTTGTCCTTTCGAATTTGTTACAAACCTTATCGACTTCGATCCTATCCTTCTTGACCTCGATCAACATCCTTTCGATTTGTTTCAAATCCTTTCCTTCAATAAGTACTTCTCATCCAAAGGGTCGTTTGCAGCACTTTCACTATTGTCCCCGCATGTCCAATATTTGCTTCGGTACTCCTTCCCGATTTAATAAGACATGCTTCGCTAATCTACTTAAATGGCATATCCCCTTTCGGTTAAGATAGGCTCAGTATACATCATTATTTGAATTTTGTAAATATTCAGATTATTTAATTCGACAAAAAAATTGCACCGCTTTCAAAACAAAACTAGCTGACGGTTCAGAGTGTTTAGGGCACGCGCAGAAGCTATCGAGGTTGACCAATTATGCATATGAATTTATACTTAGTCTAAAATCATTACTAGAAGGATTGATGTTCTTATGAACAAAATTAACTTAACGATACAGCGTAAAGCGATATTGGAAGTGGTGCAGCATGCTGTAGATCACCCTACGGCGGCGGACGTCATTGATCGGCTGCGCGCGAAAGGCTTCAACTTTGCCTACGGAACAGTGTACAATTCGCTGCGCTATTTGACCGATGCAGGACTTATTAGTGAGCTCAAGCTGGGCGAGGCGGTAAGCCGGTATGATGCACGGACCGACGAGCATCAGCACATTGTGTGCACGGTGTGCGGCCGGGTGGATGAGGTTCTTGTCGAATTGCCAAGCGAATGGCTGCAGAATGTAGCGCTTGCGACGAAGTATACAATTGAACATGCTCAGGTTGTATTAGAGGGGGTTTGCGAATCATGCGCGACGAAGCAATCATAAAAGACGAGGCTTCAAGGGAAAGGCTGGCTTCCTTAGAGCAAAGCAATGCATCCATCGCGGCAGATGAATCCTCCTTGAAAGCGGGAGCTTCCTCTGATCAGAACGAGGCCGCAAGCCTTTCGGAGGAAGACCTGCTTCAAAACGGAATGCTTTGCTCGCTCACCCAGCGAGTCATGATTATTAGCCCGCTGCCCGAACGGGTCAAAAGCTTGCTCGTGGCGTTGTCGTCCGAATGCTTTGACGTGTTTTCGCTGCATGATTTCAACAAAAGCATGCTGCAAAGCCTTCAGCCGGAGCTGCTTGTTTATGATGCGATTCCGGTTGTGCATGCGGCAAGCGGCAATACGCTGCAGGCAGGAGCGGAATTGCTGGAATCTGCCGATATGCATGCCGTTCCTGTCCTGATTTTATTGGATCAGAAGTCCTATGATACGCGCGGCACATTCGCCCTTGGAGCAGCGGAGCTGCTAGTGTGGCCGGCTAAGCCGGAGCAAGCGGTCAAGCAAATCAACCGCATGCTGCTGAATCGGCCGAGTGGCGCTGCCAAGGCAGCAACGGACGATATTCGCTCGTTCAAGGATATAACGGTCGATCTGAAGAAAATGACAGTGGATCGCGACGGACAGCGCATCGAGCTCACGAAGACGGAATATGATTTGCTGCTCCATTTCATATCCTCGGACGGCTCTGTCCTCACGCGGGAGTCGTTGCTAGATACGGTATGGGGTTTGCAATTCTATGGCGGCAGCAACCTGGTTGACGCGCATATTAAGAGCTTGCGCAAAAAACTAAAGGACAGCGCCGTAACGCCAAAATATATTGTGACAGTGCGCGGCACAGGCTACCGGCTTGCGGATCTACGCGACCGATAAGCACTCGGAACATGGAACTCCTCATTGTTGCTTGATGCGGCGGGGAGGCTGGCTGACTTCATGAAACGTTCATTGATTATTCATAGTGTTTTCATGACAGTCCAGCACGGATTCGATATGATTGGTTTAAAGATTTAGATCAAGTCTAAATACACAAACTATCGATGAGGTGCTATCATGGAAAACGACCTAACGACCAATCTAGGAACGCCTGTAGGCGATAATCAAAGCTCACGAACGGCAGGACAGCGCGGACCCGCATTATTAGAGGATTACCATCTGCTAGAGAAGCTGGCACATTTTGATCGGGAGCGCATACCCGAGCGCGTCGTGCATGCAAGAGGGGCAGGCGCACACGGCGTGTTCCGTGCAGAGGTTAGCATGAAGAATTACACGAAGGCTCATTTTATGCAGGAGGCTGGTGTGGAAACACCGGTGTTCGTACGGTTTTCGACCGTAATCAACGGAACGGGCTCACCGGAGACGGCGCGTGATCCGCGCGGCTTTGCGGTTAAATTTTATACGCAGGAAGGCAATTACGATATTGTAGGCAACCATTTGCCGGTCTTTTTTATCCGCGATGCAATGAAGTTTCCTGATATGGTTCATTCCTTGAAGCCTGCGCCAAATACAAATATCCAAGATCCCGCACGCTACTGGGATTTCATGACGCTATCGCCGGAATCCACTCATATGCTGACTTGGCTGTTTTCGGATGACGGGACGCCTGCCACTTACCGCGAAATGGACGGCTTTGGCGTACATGCCTTCAAATGGATAAACGATGCGGGCAAGCCAACCTATGTCAAATATCAATGGAAGTCACTGCAAGGGGTACGCAACTTTACGGCGGCCGAGGCAAGCGAGATGCAGGGCAAAGATTTTAACCATGCGACACGCGACCTTCATGATGCGATCGAGCTTGGCAACTTTCCCGAGTGGGAGCTTCACGTGCAGTTGATGCCGGTTGACCATGTAGAGCGGTATGCATTCGATCCGCTGGATCCAACGAAGGTGTGGCCGGAGGATATGTATCCGCTGCAAAAGGTAGGAACAATGACATTAAATCGCAATCCGGTCAACTATTTTGCAGAGGTGGAGCAGTCGGCCTTCTCGCCTAGCGCGTTAGTGCCAGGCATCGAGCCGTCTGAGGACAAGCTGCTGCAGGGTCGTTTATTCTCCTATCCGGACACGCAGCGTTACCGCTTGGGCGCGAACTACCTGCATATTCCGGTGAACTGTCCTTATGCGCCAGTGCGCAACCATCAGAGGGATGGCGCGATGACGATGCAGGCTAACCCGTCTTCAGTCAATTACGAGCCTAACAGCTCCTCAGAAAGCCCGAAGGAGGCGCCAGCTTACGCAGATTCCTATGTTCCTCTTCAAGGCTCGGCTGGACGCCAACAGATCGACAAAACCGACGACTTCACCCAAGCAGGGGAGCGCTACCGCTCTTTGCCGGAGGAGCTGCAGGCGAATCTTATTGCCAACGTGGTTGGTGAGCTGAAGCAAACGAATGATGATATTAGGCTCCGCGCTATCTGCAACTTTTTCCGCGCCGACCGGACGTTTGGCATGAAGCTCTCGCAAGCACTTGATGTTGATATAAGCAAGTTTATCCCGAGGGGATAATGCAATTAGGGGAAGCATGACTTGTGCCTCCCCTTTTATGCGTTTATTGGGCAGTGTTCAGCGTATAGTGGAAGAGCATCAGAAGCATGGGACGGTCCATTTGCTAAAAAATGTATTGGCTTTCTTGTCGATTGAAGGCATGCTGTCGCTTCCTTGCAATCATATCGGCTTTTATAAGAAGAAGGGCACTCTAATGGGCAACATGTGCTGAATAAAGTGTCCTCTTTTGCCTGACTCGCCATCCTCTATAGTCTCGTTCCCTACGGTAATTGACTCGCGAAGCACTAAAGCCCTTTTCCGCCGATAGGCCTAAGCCGCATCGGTTCAACGCCAGCAATAAGTGGCCGAGTTTGTGACCCGATATTGCACCACTGACCCACAAACGCCGTGTCTGTGCCCCGATATCGTGACTGTTACAGGAAGACCTCTCGCTAGATGCATGTTTGTGACCCGTTATTGCACCACTAACCCACGAACGACGTGCCTGTAACCCGATACCATACCAATTAACAGGAAAAACTCCCTCTAATTACGTGTCTGCGGCTAGATATCGACCAATAACAGGAAAAACTCCCGTTAATTTATCGAAAATGGCCGTTTCGAAGGCTTCTGCTAAAAATTAACAGGAGAAATTCCTGTTAAGTGTGATTTCCTTCGAAAATCGTATGATTTAGAGGGAGAAATTCCAGTTAAATCATTCGAGTCAGGAAATTATGGCACATTTTGGTATAGCTGCCGTGGGTTTGCAGTCGGTGATGGTCCAGGTTGAATCGCATTCGAATCAATCCGACGAGCTCTATATCAATTAGTTGTAATATCAGGACCAATCGAATGTCATTCGATAAATCAGCTCAATGTGGCATTGAGAGGCAGCGGGTGTTGGATCCCAGAGAAGGTGGAAATGCCTAGTAGTTGACGAAATGGTTAGTGTGTTTGGCAGTGGCGACTTACGAGCATTTTGGTGCAGCACAAGTGTTTGGAGAAAGTTGACGTATGAAGTCAGTTCGAAAAGTGTGAAGGTATTAAAACAATTTTAAACTAGGACTGGCCTTGTCCAGCAAGTTGTCCTATAATCAGAGGCAAGAGACGAAGAACGTCCCGTTAACACTCCTAGGTGAGTGATAGCGGGGCGTTTTCTATTTTCGAGAGAGAGAGGATGTATGCAAATGGGATATGAAGAGGCGCATCGCGCCTTTATTCAGAATCATATCGACAATAGGTCGGGAGAACGCCGGGGCAGATTGGAGAGAGGTCATGGACACGCCGAATCGTTGTTTTTGCGCAATGTGTGGTGGCCACTTCGCGGGGACTTTCAGCATCTGCATCCTGAGTATGAGGTGTTGGACTGGCGTGGGAGATCATATTTTGCCGATTTTGCCTGGCTTCCAGGGAGGGTGAAATTGATTTTTGAAATCAAGGGTTTTGCTTCGCATGTACGCGACATGGATCGGCAAAAGTACAGCAACGAACTAAACCGGGAAGCTTTCCTGCACGCGATGGGCTATCATGTTATCTCTTTCGCTTACGATGACGTAGAGAAAAATCCTGAACTTTGCATGACGATGCTTCGCATGGTGATAAGCAGGTATCAATCCGGACAATCGCCAATCTCGCGCGCCCTGCTTGCGGAGAAAGAAATTATTCGGCTTGCCATTCAGCGTGCTGAACCCATTCGGCCAAAGGACGTGGAGCGGCATTTTGAAATAGACCACAAAACGGCGGTTATCCTTCTGCAAAAGCTATGTGCCAAGGGCTGGCTGCTGCCCTATTATCGCGGCAATAGTGAACGGATTGTCCGATATGAGCTTGTTCATGATTTCTTTCGTTACTTAGATGACTAGGAGAATACCGTTCGACTAGCTTGCTAGTATAAAACTGTTTAAAATTCGGCTTAAATTATGCGGGGTTACCAAGCTCGACCGCGTAGATTCTATCAAGTTGATGAAGTCTGCACCTGAATTAGATCCAATATCTCTTAATGACGTTTCCGTTTTCCTCCACGAACGAGCTGTCCTGCACGCCGCCATTGCGGATAATCGTTCTCTCCGAGGCGATATTGCTCTCGTCGCATACGACAAGAGCCTTGTGGATTCCTAGCAGCCGCGCTTCCTCTAACGCTAGCGCCAATAGCTTTGTCGCATAGCCCTTGCCTCTCTCGGATGGGCGAATGCCGTAGCCAATATGACCACCGCTATTCATCAGCTTCTCGGTAAGCGCATGTCGAATGTTCACGGCTCCAACGATCCGTTCGTCCTCAGCTACAAGCCAAAAGGTAGAGTCAGGCACCCAGCCCACGGGCAAATTCTCGCCTTTCTCGTTAGCAAGCAGAGTTTGCAGCATGCCTGGAAAATCAGTTGGGTCTATGCTGACCACCCATGGAACAATGTTTTCTCCGCTATCCAACCACTCCTGATAAAAGGACAAATAAGCTTCTTTTAATCCCAATACCGGTTTAACTAATACGACACTCGCCAGCATAAAGTCCCCACCTTTCCACGAATAATCAACAATGATTTCTTTTTTTGTATTATACCGATATATAGCAGCTGCATAAACATAAAAAAATATTTTCGTTATTCAAGTTGTGTATGAGGCAGTAGAGCACGAAGAGGAATGGCGTTTCACGGTCGCAAGGCGGCTCGTGAGGCGCTTTTTTAATTTCAGAATCTATATACTTAAATTCCTATTGGTTTTATCTGAATAACTGTTGAGAAATGAAAAACACGATGATATTATGTAATAGTGATAATTAATTATCTATAGTTGATATTATTAGGGAGGGAATTGGATGAGTCTTCATGAAACGGAGCAGCAATCCTGTCAGGTGGCGGATACGTCGAAGAAAAATGTAAAAGCGGAGCTGAATCCCCGTTGGGTTCGCGTACAGGTCGGAGGAGTGACCATTGCAGACAGCAAATCCGTATTGACGCTGCATGAACGGGGGCATTTGCCGGTCTATTATTTTCCGGAATCGGAAGTCCGCAAGGATTTGCTGGTGCCCTCCGGGCATCAAACCCATTGCCCTTTGAAGGGAGACGCCTCGTACTGGAGCATCCAAGTAGGCGACCGCTTGATTGAAAATGCGGTGTGGGGCTACCAGAACCCGATTCCTCAGAGTGAAGCGCTGCGCGGATATGTCGCTTTTTACTGGGATAAAGTCGACAAATGGCTGGAGGAAGAGGAAGAAATTTTTGTTCATCCTCGCGATCCGTACAAGCGGGTGGACGCTATCGCCAGTTCCCGTCATATTAAGGTCGTGCTGAACGGCGTGACGGTAGCGGAGAGCAAGCGGCCGGTTATCGTTTTTGAAACGGGTGTGCCTGTGCGCTACTACCTGCCTATCGAGGATATTCGTCAGGAGTACTTCACCGAATCAAACCTGCAGACGAGCTGCCCTTACAAAGGGACGGCTGCCTATTTATCTGCTGACATCAACGGCCAGTCGTATGAAAATATTTTATGGAGCTATCCGAATCCGATTCCGGAAATACCGAAAATCGCTAACCTGCATTCCTTTTACAATGAACGGGTAGACGCTATTTTTGTAGACGGAGTGAAGGAAGAGAAGCCAAGCTGGTACCGCTCTGCGCTAGACTTTTTTAATGCGAGCGAAATTAAGCGATAGCCCGAAATACATGGCATAGCTAGGGATGACTGACCTGTAAACAGGAGGTCTTTTTTTATATTTTCATTTAAACACTTAATTCCTATAGGATTAGTATAAATAATAATTGACAACGGATAATGCCTATACTATTATTGCGATATTGTCATTGGTTATCATATGTTAATAATGTTTGAGGTCAACCTTACGCTAGGAGGTCTCATTTTCCTTTAGGGGAAAGTGGGGCCTTTTATTTTTTAGAAGGGATGGATGGGGATGAGCGAAGCTGCCGTGGAGTTCAAGCAGGCAAGTGAAAATTATGGCGCGGGATTCATGCTGGAAAACGACGATTCCGCACATGACCTCATCGCAGTCGATGCGCTTCATCTCGGCGAAATCAAGCAAACGAGCTTGATCGAGGCGTTTGGGAATCAGTTTAACAAGGAGGAGATGCTTGCATGAATCAATTCTGGAACACGGTCAAAGCGGACTGGGAGCATATTTTGCAAAAGACGATCGAGCATATGGAGCTGTCGCTCATTTCAGTGATTATCGCCTGCCTCGTCGCTATTCCGATCGGCATTTATCTGACGACGCACAAGAAGCTAGCCAATGGCATCATAACGGTTGTGTCTGTTATTCAGACCATACCAAGCCTCGCTTTGTTCGGCTTTATGATTCCTCTGGTGGGCATTGGCACCAAG
This sequence comes from Paenibacillus sp. Y660, assembly GCF_057221575.1. NCBI lineage: Bacteria > Bacillati > Bacillota > Bacilli > Caryophanales > Paenibacillaceae > Paenibacillus > Paenibacillus sp. Y660. Next base: position 44,314 of record NZ_JBXBBJ010000008.1, read on the forward strand.
CCTGCCATAATCGCCTTGACGCTCTACGCGCTGCTTCCTATTCTGCAAAATACGTATGTGGGTATATCCGGCGTTACTCCGGCGTTAATTGAAGCCGGCACAGGAATGGGTATGACGCGCTGGCAAATTTTGAGGATGGTTCAGCTTCCAATCGCACGCAGCTTTATAATGGCAGGCGTTCGCGTTGTGGCGGTACAGACGATCAGCTTGGCTACGATAGCTACTTATATAGCAGCAGGCGGGCTTGGCGATATCATTACGAGGGGCATCTCGATGATCAATACGAATGTTATTTTAGCGGGGGCCATTCCAGTTTCATTGCTTGTCATCGTTGTTAATTTGCTGCTGTTGCTGATTAACCATCGCTTAACGCCTAAGGGCTTGCGGCAGCAAAACAAAACATAAAAGGGAAATTACGGAAGGGGAAGAAGAGAATGTACATAAGAAAATGGACAGCAGGCAACGACAGCAGGGGGAAATATTCGCTGCGCAAGACGATCGCTTTGGGGGCAGCGGCACTATTGATTGCCGTGATGAGCGGATGCTCGTCTTCAGGCTCAGGCAAATCAAGCACGATAAACATCGCAACCAAAGGATTTGCCGAATCGGATATTTTGGCGAATGCGTTCAAGCTGCTCATTGAGAATGACACGAAGCTGAAGGCAAATGTAGAGACGCTTGACAACTCCTTGCTTTGGGGCGCTATACAGGAGGGCAAGGTGGATGTATATGCAGAGTACACTGGAACAGCACTCATCAATTTTCTTAAAGCAGAACCGGAGTTTGATCCTCAGAAGGCTTATGATAAGGTGAAAAGCGAGCTTAAAGAGAAGAACCAGCTAACGGTGCTGGACCCGATTGGCTTCAACAACACATATGCTTTCGGCCTGCATAAGGATCAAGCGGAGAAATACGGCATTAAGACGACCAGCCAATTGGCTGAGAAATCCGGCGAGCTGACCTTTGGCGCGAGCGAGGAATTCATTAACCGTCCTGACGCTTGGCCTCCGATACTTGAAACCTACAATCCGAAATTCAAAGAAATCAAAACGATTCAAAATCATGGGCTCGCTTATCAAGCCATTGAGCAGAAGCTGATTGATTCGATGATTCTATACACGACTGACAGCCAAATTACAGTGAAGCCAATTGTCGTGCTTGAAGATGATAAGCATGTTTTTCTACCGTACTACGCGATACCGATCGTTCGTGACGAAGTGCTGAAGGATCACCCAGAGCTGGAAGAAGTGCTGAATAAGCTTTCCGGAAAAATTACAGATGCAGAAATGCAGAAATTAAATGGTGAAGTGGAATTAAAGCAAAGACCAGCACTGGATGTTGCTAAAGAGTGGCTGACAGCTAACGGATTGCTTGAAAAATAACAAATTTGAAGGAGTAGTGATTGTAAATGAGCACACCAAAAAAACAGATGGCACTAGGCGCCATGATGTATTTTCCGGCTGGGGAGCATATTTCCAGCTGGCGCCATCCGGAGGCGGAAGCGGAAGGAGTGCTTGATTTCGATTATTACAAACGAATTGTGCAGACGGCTGAGCGCGGAAAGTTCGATATGTTCTTTTATGCGGATGAGCTATACGTGTGGGATCGGTTCGAATCCGGCGTAAGCCATTCCAACAGCATTCGGCCGGAGCCGTTCACCCTTTTATCGGCATTATCGGTTGTGACAGAGCGCATAGGGTTGGCTGCGACGATCTCCACTACTTATAACGAGCCTTATCATATCGCCAGAAAGCTGGCTACGCTTGATTTCTTAAGCAACGGACGTTCGGCGTGGAATATCGTAACCTCTCAAACGGATGAGGAAGCACGCAACTTCGGCAAGGAGAAGCATCTCCAGCATGCGCTGAGATATGAGCGGGCAAGCGAGTTCGTAGATGTGACGCAAGGCTTGTGGGACAGCTGGGAGGATGATGCCCTGCTCTTCAACAAGGAAACCGGTTATTTTGCCGATAAGGATAAGCTTCATAACTTAGATCACAAAGGCAACGATTTTAATGTACGAGGTCCGCTTAACGTTTCTCGTCCGCCACAGGGGTATCCCGTGCTCATTCAGGCGGGTGCATCCGAGGCTGGCAAGGAGCTGGCTGCCGCCAAATCGGAGGTCGTATTTGCCCCGGGCTCGACGTTTGCGCCAGGCGGTTTGCTCGAGGATGGACAGCGTCTGTACAAGGATATCAAGGATAGAATGGTCAAATACAACAGACATCCTGACGAGCTGAAAATATTGCCGGGCATTATGCCGATTATCGGCCGGACGGAGTCGGAAGCCAAGGAGCGTCTCGCTGTAATTGAGGAGCTTACGCCGCAGAAGCTGGGACTGGATCTGCTGTCGCACTATCTTGGCCACGATATTTCCGGTTATCCGCTTGACGAGCCGCTGCCTTTCATTCCTGAACTAAACAGCTTCAATCAGAGCAAGAGCGGTCTGGAGCGAATACTGGAGATTTTGAAGAAAGAGCCTTTAACGCTCCGTCAATTGTATCAGCGGGTAACGAACAAGCGCGGCTTCGCCGGTACGCCGGAGCAAATCGCCGACCATCTCGAGGAATGGTTCGTGAATGGAGCGGCTGACGGCTTCAATATCGCTTTCCCTCATTTGCCGGGCAGTCTGGACGATTTTGTTAATTTGGTTATTCCCGAGCTGCAGCGCCGCGGCTTGTTCCGCACAGAATATACGGGCCGTACGCTTCGCGAGCATCTGAATTTGCAGCGCCCGTCCAATCGGCATACGTCCGTACGTATCTAATGAGATAAGGAGTGATGGAATATGTCGCATATCGATCCCCAATGGTCATTGCGTGATGGTCAGCAGGAAGGGTGGCAAATCAGAGCGGAGCGCAGCCCCAAATGGATTCGCGTCATCTTTGGCGGAATTACAGTAGCGGATAGCAAGCAGGTTTTGGTCGTCACGGAAACGGGAAGGCTGCCTGTCTACTATTTTCCTCTGGCGGATGTGAAGACGGAGCTTATCGCTTGGTCGGAGCAGCGCGAGAAGCAAGGGAACAAGGGTGAGGCTGTCTATGGGGATATTACAGTCGGAGACCGTATCTTTGAGCGTGCTGCCTGGCAATATCCAGAGCCAGCAGGCGAGAGCTCGGTCATAGAAGGCTATGTCTCCTTTGTCTGGAAATTGGCGGATGCCTGGTATGAGGAAGAAGAGCAAATTTTCGTTCATGCCAGAGATCCGTATTCCCGAATCGATGCGATTCCAAGCTCCCGCCATGTGCAGGTATACATAGGCGGCAAGCTGATAGCGGACAGTCGTCGTCCGGTTATTTTGTACGAAACCGGCTTGACGCCCCGCTATTATTTGCCGAAAGAGGATATTCGGTTCGACCTGCTGAAGCCTTCCGCCACGACGACGCAATGCCCGTACAAAGGGACGGCCTCCTACTGGTCGGCTGCTCGCGAGGATGGGCAGACGATCGATGATATTGTGTGGAGCTATGAAGATGCGCTTCCGGAGGTGCATGAAATAGCTGGGCGGCTCAGCTTTTATAATGAGGAAGTCGATGCCATTTATGTCGATGGCGTACAGTGGAAGCTGCAGGAAGCGGACCGGCTCCCGTATAAAAATGCCGCGTCTCATTCCTGATGAATAAGCAACTCGGGAAGTGGTTGTAATGCTAGCTGCGCTGCCATCAAGAAAATCGGCTTTTATTGGGCTGTTTGCCGTTACGGTTTTGTGGGGAATCGGCTACGTGCTTAGCGCCTATTTGCTTAGAGGCTTTTCCCCCGTGCTCCTATCCTTTCTTCGGATCTTAGTGACAGCGGTGATCTTGCTGGTGATCAGCAGGACGCAGTCCCTCCAGCAACCAACAAGGACCGAGTGGCTGCTGCTGCTCGCGTCCTCCTTTTTTTTCACATTCATTCAGCAGCCCCTTTACTTTCTTGGTCTTCAGTATTCGACTGCTGCCAAAGGCGCACTGATTTATGCAGTTGCCCCGCTTGCGACCCTTCTGCTGGAGGCTATATTTTTCCGAGTGAGGCTGGAGGGCAGGAAGCTGGGCGGGGCGCTTCTTGGTTTCTCCGGCGTTCTCGCCATCGTTGCCTCAGGCCGATCAGACTTTGGCGTATCGATTGGCGATCTTTATTTAATCGTTGCGATGCTTGGCTTCTCAATCAGTTTGCTGTTCATTCCCAGGCTATCGCAAAGGCTTTCGGCATTTACAGTCAATTTCTATTCCACGTTTCTGGGGGGAGCACTCATGCTCCCGATTGCAGCTGGTGAAGGCGTGTTTGGCAAGTTTGAAGCAAGCGGAGCGGGCATGATGTGGGTGCTGCTTGCTGTCGCAAGTCTATTGAACGTGCTGGCAGGCTGGTGGTGGACCCGCGGCGTTGCTGTTGTGGGTGCCGGAACCGCTTCAATATTCAATAACCTGCCGCCATTCATCGCGCTCCTTGCCGGCTATTTGATATTGGGAGATGCCATTGAAGGGTCTCAGATGCTGGGCGGAGTGATTATTTTGGCTGGCGTATTTATTTCCAACTATTCATGGAATCGGAAACCAAGCGCAGAGGCAGGGAAGTCTGGATAATCAATTGTTACAAAAAAACTCGTAATCGAGGTTGAAATAGGAGGAAATCGTATGCGTATTCTGACGGATGAGGATGTATGGGCAGCGGTAAGAGGAGGCTCGGTCTTTGCATGCGGAGGCGGTGGCTGGGTGGACCATGGGCTGCAAATCGGGGGAGCAGCCGTAGCGATCGGGAAGCCGCGGCTCGTTTCCGTCCATGAGCTGCCGGATGATGCCATCGTTATTACAGCAACGGCAATCGGTGCGCCTGCGGGTACAGATTGGCAAATGCTCGGAACGGATTATATTAAAGCGGTGAAGCTGCTGCAAGAGAACTACGACGGCAAAATCGTAGGCGTCATGACTCCTCAAAACGGAATGTCAAGCACGATCAACGGCTGGCTTCCGGCCGCGCTGCTTGATTTGGCGGTGGTTGATGCAACTGGGGACATCCGCGCGCATCCTACCGGAAAAATGGGCTCGATGGGCCTCGCCGCTTTGGAGGACTACGAAACGATTCAAGTGGTCGTGGGAGGAAAACGCGAGAATGGCTCCTATCTTGAGCTCGTCGTCAAAGGCTCGCCCTCTAAGACGTCAAACATATTGCGCACAGCCGCCGATCAAGCAGGAGGCTTCATCGCATCGGCGCGCCATCCGCTTCCGGCTTCCTATATTAAAGAGCATGCTGCAATCGGCGGCATTACGATCGCAATTGAGCTTGGGAAAGCGATTATTGCAGCGCAGCCGCAAGGCGCTCAAGCGGTTATCGATACGATTGTAACTCAGACAAAAGGCACTATTCTGGGGCAAGGCGTTGTTACGCGCAGAGACGTTCATTATTCAGGAGCTTTCGATATCGGAACGATTGATGTGGAGATTGAGGGTGACACCATCAAGCTTCATGTCATGAACGAATATATGGCTGCGGACGACAGTCGCGGCAACCGGTTAACGACGTACCCTGATGTCATTACGACGCTGTCTACCGATACGGGATTGCCTGTCAGCGTTGGACATGTGGAGGCAGGCAGCAAGCTTGCCGTGCTTTCTATCAACAAGAACCATGTCCCGCTAAGCTCAAGCGTCAAGGACCCTACCGTATATCCCGAAGTAGAGAAAGCGCTTGGGATACCGCTCGCGATCTATGCGCTGGAAGGCATTCAGGAATAGGATGATGACCACCAAAGCGATAGAAGCAAATTCAAATGTAAACGCCGAGGCAAGGTCTATTAATGGCACGCAAACGTTAGGCAGAGCGCTGGACATCCTGTTCGCGCTTGCCGAAGCGGACGGGGCATTGTCCGTTACCGACATCGCACAGAAGGTGGCTATACCGGAGAGCTCGATTTATCGATTCCTGCAGACGCTGGAGCAAAACGGAATCGTGGAGCGCAGAGGGAAAGGGCAGATCGGCCTTGGCATGCGGATTTTGGACCTTGCGCGGAGCCTTAGTCAACAGATGCATAGAGAAATTGTACCACTGGCGCTTCCAGTCATGGAGGAATTGACTCAGACAACAAATGAAACTTCGCTGCTGTTCATCCGTTCGGGCACGAGCGCAATCAGCATCCAGACAGTTAGGAGCAAGGCGCTCATCCAGTATTCTGCTGAAAATGGAAGAATGCTGCCGCTATTCTTGGGGGCGTCGTGCAAAGCGATTCTAGCCTACGAGAGCGAAAAAACGATTCAGAATGTGTTAGACAGGTGGGCGCCGGATCTGTCTAAGGAGTCGCTGCTGCAGCAATTGCACGGCATTCGCGAGCAGGGCTATGCGCTCACGCAGGGGGAGATTGATCCCGATGCATTCGCCGTTGGCGCACCTGTTTTCGACTCGAGAGGCACACTAGTTGCGAGCTTGTCTATTGCCGGTCCCAAATACCGCTTTGATGACAAGCTAAGACATCTATCGATTCAAGCGGTACAGCAAGCTGCCGAGCTGCTGTCGCGCAAGCTGGGGAAAGAATAGAAGCGAAGAGCCAGACGTTAATAACGGCAGGTAATTCGCTGCAGCTATAGGTCAAGAAAAAAAGCCGCTTAACCTCCATGATGGACGGTTAAACGGCTGTTTCCTTTTTTCTATCATTTCTTAAGCTTATCCCATGCGCCTTGCATGCCAGTCTCCCATGCGGACTCATCGATTCTGCCTGCGATGTACTGTTGAATGACGCTGGCAAATTCCTGCGTTACGCCATCGGGGAATTTCGAGGATTGCAAGCCTAGCACTTTCTCAGCTTGTACGTAGTTGTAAACCTCGGTTCCGATATCGCCCATTTCCTCGGGAGTAGCTGTAATCGTGGAAAGAGCCGGAATGAATTTGAATTTTTTCACGATGTATTCTTTACCGATATCAGAAGTCACGAGCCAGTTCAGGAATGTTTTGGCCTCTTCCTTCACATCGGATTCTTTGTTGATCACAAGGTTAGCCGGAATACCAACGTTCAGCTTGTCGTTCGCTTCAGCATCCTCGCCAAGCGGCATTGGCAGAACGCCAAGGTTCATATCAGGGTTGATGCTGTCGATTTGCACTTGTGCCCAGTTGCCTTCTTGCATCATTGCCGCTTCGCCGCTTGCAAATAGCGATACTTGCGTGTTGTAGTCGGTTGTAAGCGGGTTTTTGTTGCCGTAATCAACCGTCAGCTTCATCAGCTTAGCCCATTCCGCAAATTTCTCGTTGCCGGGAATTTTTGCGGAGCCATCGTTAAGTCCTGCGATAAATGCATTCACGTCCGGTTGTTGTGCAAATGCAGGGTTAATGCCTTGGTTACCCATCAACCACCACTCTTGGTATGCGTTAGCGAATGGCGTAATGCCGGCTGCTTTTAATGTTTTTGCGGCCGCTTCTAGCTGAGAGTACGTTTTTGGAAGCTCCGTAATGCCTGCTTTAGCAAAAAGATCCTTGTTGTAAATGTAGCCGAACCCTTCAAGGTTCATCGCCATGCCGTATACTTTGCCGTCCTTGGTCATCGGCTCAGCAGCTAAAGGAACAAGATCCTTCACCCATGCTTGGTCGGATAGATCCTCCAGCTTGTCCAGCCACATTTCCATTTCTGCAAAGCCGCCGTTGGAGAAAATGTCAGGAGCGTCGCCGGCAGCAAATTTTGTTTTAAGGGATGCGCCATAGTCAGCACCGCCGAGGGCATCTCACCGAAGGCATACCGCTTGGGCGAGACGGAATAAGAGGCTAGGGCGGTTTGCAGTGATCCCTGTTTTGCAGTACGATGTAAGAAATAATAGGGCACTCATACCATTACATAGGGGAGGACGCCGTATTGCTCTCTACATATTTTATTCAAGTCAGCTCGATCATCGTATCGGCTTTGGCTGGGCTTACACTTATTATCCTTCGCATTCGTGCAGGGAAGCAGCCAACCTCTTTGCGCAAAATTATTATTCCGCCGCTTGGCATGGCAACGGGCTTCATGATGTTTGCCTTCTCGGCGACGCACATTCCATGGGTATGGGGCTTGTCCTCGTTTTTAACCGGCCTGCTGATCTTTGCGTTTCCGCTAATCGTCACAACCCGCCTGGAGCGTGTGGAATCCGAAATCTACGTCAGGCGCTCGAAGGCGTTCATATTTATTATGCTGACGCTGTTCGTCAGTAGGCTAGCGCTTCATCGCGTTGTGGAGCAGTATATGTCGATTCCGCAAACCGGCGCTATCTTCTACTTGCTGGCGTTTGGCATGATTATTCCGTGGCGGCTTGCTATGATTAGCGATTATATGAGGCTTCAAAAAGTAGAGACATAGATTGAATGGGGGAAGGCATATGGATCCGAAGCTCGCAGAACGTGTAAAGCTGACGCAGAACAAACTGAGAAAACGGACATTATCCGCGATATTTCAAGAGTTTGATCAAAAGATTATGAAGCTTGATCGCAGCAAGCGCGAGGAAAAGTATTTGAAAATGTCAGAAACGCCATTTTCGTTTTTTCGCGGCAGCGCTTATTTGTTTTATTTTGACGTATCACGGGAATGGTTTCCCTATCATACGCCGCTTAGCCGTCCAACCTGGATTCAGGGCGATTTGCACTTTGAGAACTTCGGCGCCTTCCGCAATGAGCGGGGAACGCTCGTTTATGACGTGAACGATTTTGATGAAGGGTACTTGGGCTCGTATTTGTATGACTTGCTGCGGATGTCAGTGAGCATTGCGCTTGTCAGCAGGCTCAAGGGACAGACCTATGAAAGCCAGTTCAGCTCGATTGAAGCTTACTTGCAGGCCTATTCCAAGCAAATGCGCCGATTCGCAAAGGGGAAGGATGACCCTGGCACGTATTCGATAGATATGGAGCAGGCGGAAGGCCCGGTGAAGAAGCTGCTCAAAAAGCTGCAGAAGCGCAAGGATCAGCATTTTCTGGAGAAGGTAACCGCGCTCGTTCAGGAGCATCGGCAATTTGCGGCGACCGATGAAATCGTACCGCCAACCGATGAGGAGCGGGCTGCTCTGCTGGAAGCATGGCCGGATTATTTGACTACCGTTGCAGCGGATGATACGGAGGAGCTGCGACATTTTCAGGTGAAGGATATTGCGGTGAAGCATGGCTCGGGGACGGCCTCTATCGGGCTTGACCGGTTCTATGTGCTCATTGAAGCGGGCGAAGAAGCACAGGGTGAGGATGATATCGTGCTAGAGGTGAAAGAGGTGCGCGTTCCCGTTCCTGCTTACTTCATGCCTTATGACGAGTCATTCTGGACCATGTTCGAGCATCAGGGCCAGCGGGTGACGATGACGCAGAAGGCGATGCATCACGAAGCGGACCCTTACCTTGGGTGGCTGACTATAGGCGATCGGCAATTCTATGTGCGTGAGCGATCCCCGTATAAGAAGCGGCTTAAGCTTGAATCGCTTGAAACGGCAGGTGATTTGCTATCGGTCACGGACAGCATGGGGAAATTGACGGCAAAGATGCACGCGCGTGCCGATGCCGATGTTGCTCAAGGCATTTTGGCTTACCACAGCGAAGTGGAAATCGTGAAAGCAATGGGCAATGATGAGGACGCATTCTGTACTTCGATTGCGAATTGGGCGATTTCCTATGCAGATCAAGCTGAGCATGATTACGCTTTGTTCACCGATTGGTTAAGCGGAAGAAAGAAGCAATCGCATTTATAAATAGCCGTACACAAATAAGACAGCTCTCAGAAGGCGAAACCCTTTGCCTCGGGAGCAGTCTTTTTACTTTTCAGGAGGGGTTTTTGAAAATATACTCGAAAGAAATCGACGGCAAGCCGCACAAATGGACAGCATAGATTTGTTTGACAAGCTGATTCTCTTTATGGTATTCTTTACTAATAATTAAGTTGTATACAATTTAATTTACTCAAATAGACGCAGATCAACAGGAGGTATTCAGGCCATGAGCATTTATTCGTATGAGCTAGAGAACATTAAAGGTGAGCAAATAAGCATGGAGCAATATAAGGGCAAGGTGTTGATCGTCGTCAACACAGCTAGCAAATGCGGTTTTACGCCGCAATATACCGATCTGCAAAAGTTGTATGAAGAGTATAAAGATCAGGGGCTCGAAATTCTTGGCTTTCCAAGCAACCAATTCGGCGACCAGGAGCCTGGTGCGAATTCCGATGTGCAAAGCTTTTGCCAGTTGAATTATGGGGTATCGTTCCCTCTCTTCGCTAAGACCGATGTAAGGGACGAAACGGCTCATCCGTTATTTAAGCATTTGACGGAAGCAGCGCATTTCAATGGCTTTGATGTGAACGAGTCTAGCGGCAAAATGCTTCATGCCTTTCTTCAGGAGAAGCTCCCTCATTACCTCGAGGGCAATTCGGTCAAATGGAACTTTACGAAGTTTCTGATCGATCGTGAAGGAAATGTCGTCAAACGGTTCGAATCGACCGACGAGCCCCTCGAGATGAAGGCCGATATCGAGCAGCTGCTGTAGTGCTCCCTCACTAAAAAATGAAATACATGCGGCTTCCCGGCGAAAAAAAGCCCAGTTATTGGCTGTTTCAGTCGTTTTAGAGCGAGAAGTGACGCAAGCTGGCGATCTCTTGTGCGGCGAATGACGGATAAGCACCTGCGGTACGCGTGCCATACGTAGGAAAAGAGGCGACTCCTCTATACAGGGGCATTAGATGCTGAGCGCATCGCCTCGTGCAAGAGGACCGCATTAATGGCGAAAATGCTGTAGATACAAAAGGCTGGCTTTGCCCCCCTTGCTTACTCCTTATACATAAGTAGAACGCGCCTCAAATTGGGGCTTGGTTACTCTGCAGCAGCAGTTTAGGTGATAGGTTGCTTCGCAGTTTGGTCACTCCAATCGTGCGCCAACGCATCTGCATTTGTTGAACTTGGGTTGATTTTTGGATGTGCTGCTATTTGTCGTGACAGGTTGAAAATAGATAGAAACGGATATCCTGTTTCTATCTATTTTTTATGCCTTGGAGACCGATTGGTATGCAATATTACGCTTAAATAAGTGTGATATTAAGTTGTTTATGTGCAATAAAAATGATGAGGTTTTTAAGTTTAAGTGTGCTTGAATTCCTTTAATTATAGTATTTTATTTGAATAATGGTAGAAATGTGTCTATCCATTTGAAAGAGTTTAATTATACAAAAATAATAAATATACACTTATATTTTGATGAAAATGAAATTGATTAATGAGATCGGGTTAGGCGCTGGGGAAAGGGTGTGAAATATGCTGGTAAAATGTATTGCTAGTTAGTGGCTATAGCGCAGAGCACTTTACGGCATTTTGAAAATATCTATTTATTGCAAAGAAAGTGAGATTATTGCTGCAAATGTCTGTGCAGAGACGAGGCCTTCGGATATAATGTACATTGGATATTGATCGATAGGCTTGTTTTATGAATTGAATCTTGTGCTATGTTGGCTAGTACGAATGCAGATATAGTTTTCGGAAATGGTCATACTACCCATCAGCACCTTAGAAGAATTTTGCAAAGAAATTTGGGAGGAATTATTTAATGAAGGATCAGTTTCAGTCAGGGCCTTTGCATGGCAAGGTGAAAAATAAGGAAGAGAGGTTCTCGTCCTCGGGATTTATTTTGGCGGCGATCGGAAGTGCAGTCGGTCTCGGAAATATGTGGAAGTTTCCATATATTACAGGCCAATACGGGGGCGCGGCCTTTTTCATGTTATTCGTAATATGCTTGCTTCTTGTTGGTTTGCCCGTATTGCTCGCCGAGCTGACGGTGGGACGGGGAGGCAGAGGAAATGCGGCTACCTCGCTCATTCGACTCAGTGGACGGAAGATTTGGGGCGGCTTTGGATTTATTACGATTATAGGTGCGTTTGTCATATTGTCCTTCTATGCGGTGGTGGCTGGCTGGACCTTGCATTATGCAATGCTGTCTTTTACGGGAAAGCTGTTCGAGACTAAGGATTATACGCTGCTCTTCAGCAATTTTAACGCAAGCTGGATGCCTGTACTCTGGCAATTTATCGTCATGCTGCTGACGGGCTTCGTCATTATCAAGGGTGTGTCAGCTGGAATCGAGAAGTTTAATAAGATTCTTATACCGGGGCTCGTTATTTTGCTCATTGTACTTTGCGTGCGCGCATTGTCGTTAGAGGGAGCAGGGGAGGGCGTCGCTTTTTTCCTAAAGCCCGACTTCAGCAAGCTCTCGGCTGAGTCAGCGCTCGTTGCGCTTGGACATGCTTTCTTCTCGTTATCGCTCGGCATGGGGGCTATTATGACTTACGGCGCTTATGTCGACAAGCGGCAATCGCTTGGACTCGCTACGCTAGCCATTGGCATTGGGGATTTAGCCTATGCTTTTCTTGCTGGATTGATCATATTCCCTACGACGTTCGTATACGGACTAGAAGCATCGCAAGGTCCTGGTCTCGTATTCGTTGCGCTGCCGGCTGCTTTCTCAGCGATGCCGCTGGGAGCCATCTTTGGAGGACTCTTCTTCGTGCTGCTAGCCTTCGCGGCGCTGACCTCCATGGTCTCGCTGCTTGAGGTGCCCGTTGCCTTCGTCCGCGAAGCATTCGGCTGGAGCCGTAAATTCTCAGTCGTGATCCTGACGCTGCTTTGCTTCTTAGTCGGGCTGCCTTCCGCTCTATCATTAGGAGATAAAGCGCCGTGGCTGACGTTTGGCGGCAAGTCTTTCTTTGATTGGATGGATTTCATTTGCTCCAATATCGTCCTTCCGCTCGGCGGGCTAGCGGTTACCTTGTTCGTCGGCTATGCATGGAAGGGTGCGGCGGAGGAAGCAGGCTTGTCTACATGGTGGCTGAGGCTGTGGATGTTCATGCTGCGCTACGTAGCGCCGATTCTTGTGCTGCTCGTCTTTCTTTACTCGTCAGGAATCATATCGTTTTAAAGCTGGAGTCAACTAGAGAGTTGCTATAATTGATAAGCTAAACAGCTCGCCTCGAATAGAGGTTGGGCTTTTGTGCTTTCTGCGAAAATGACGCCGACATGCAGGGAGTATTATAATTTCGCGGAAATTTGTGTATTATAAGAGGATAAATATTTTCCGTGGGAAAGGTTGGTCGCAGATGGAGAATGCAGTAGAGAACAAGTCATCATCCTCGAATTTCATAAAAAACATCGTAGCCGAAGATTTGAAGAGCGGCCATGTGCAGGAAATTGTCACTCGTTTCCCGCCGGAGCCGAACGGCTATTTGCATATTGGACATGCCAAGTCGATTTGCCTGAACTTTGAGCTTGCCGATGAGTTCAAAGGCAGAACGAATCTGCGTTTTGACGATACGAATCCACTCAAAGAAGATACGGAGTATGTGGAATCCATACAAGAGGATGTCCGCTGGCTTGGCTTTGAATGGGATGATCTACGTTTTGCGTCGGATTATTTTGAAGAGCTTTATAACCGTGCCGTGCTGCTTATTAAGAAGGGCAAAGCATATGTATGTGATCTGAATGCAGAGCAAATGCGCGAATATCGCGGCACATTGACCGAGCCAGGCAAGGAGAGCCCTTATCGGAACCGTTCCGTAGAGGAGAACCTCGACTTGTTCACGCGTATGCGCGCGGGCGAGTTCAAGGACGGCGAGCGGGTGCTGCGCGCCAAGATCGATATGGCTTCGCCGAATATCACGCTGCGCGACCCCGTTCTGTACCGAATCGCACATACGCATCATCACCGCACGGGCGATGCATGGTGCATCTATCCGATGTATGACTACGCTCATCCGCTGAGCGATGCCATCGAAGGCATTACGCATTCGATCTGTACGCTAGAGTTCGAGGATCACCGTCCGCTATATGACTGGACGATCGCGGAATGCGAGATGGAAGCTGCTCCACGCCAATATGAATTTGCCCGTCTGAATGTGACGAATACCGTCATGAGCAAGCGCAAGCTGAAGCAATTGGTAGACGAGGCGGTCGTAGACGGCTGGGATGATCCGCGCATGCCGACGATCAGCGGCTTGCGCCGCAAAGGCTACACGCCTGAAGCGATACGCGCATTTTGCCGCGAGATCGGCGTATCGAAGAGCAACAGCCTTGTGGACGAGCGCAATCTGGAGCATTTTATAAGAGAAGATTTGAAGCTGAAGGCTCTTCGCACGATGGCTGTATTGCGGCCTCTGAAGGTCGTCATTACGAACTATCCAGAAGGTGAAACCGAGCTGCTGGAAGCAGAAAACAACGCTGAGAACGAAGAGATGGGAATCCGTCAAATTCCGTTTTCCCGCGAGATCTACATTGAACAGGATGATTTTATGGAAAATCCTCCGAACAAATATTTCCGTCTCTTCCCTGGCAATGAAGTACGCCTCAAGCATGCGTATTTCATCACCTGCCAAGAAGCGATCAAGGATGCGGACGGCAACGTAATCGAGCTGCACTGCACTTATGATCCGAAGACGAAGAGCGGCTCAGGCTTTAACGAACGCAAGGTTAAAGGCACGATTCACTGGGTAGACGCATCTTCCGCTGTACCTGCGGATTTCCGTTTGTTCGAACCGCTAATTACGAGCGAGGCAGAAGAGGAAGGCAAGCCATTCCTTGCATGCATCAATCCGAATTCGCTTGAGGTGCTGGCTGGCTTCGTTGAGCCGAACATGAAGGATGCGGCAGGCGGCGACAAGTTCCAATTTTTCCGCCACGGCTACTTTAATGTGGATCCGAAGGATACGACGGCAGAGAAGCTGGCCTTCAATCGTATCGTTTCGCTGAAAAGCTCATTCGATCCGTCCAAAGCATAAGCGTATGCGAAGCGCAGAAGAAGCCTGCCGAGATCTATACACTCGGCAGGCTTTCTTTCTTTCTATTTTATAGGGGGGATCGAATGATTAAGCATAACATCCATAGCTTGCTTCTGGCTGGCGGACTTAGCTCTAGAATGGGGACGGACAAAGCACTGCTGCTCATTGAGGGCAAGCCGCTGCTGTACCTTCTGGTAGAACGACTGCGCGCATTGACAGAGCATGTGATTATATCGGTAGGATCATCGGAGCGAGAAGCGCTTTATCGCAGTATTCTCGGTAATTTGGGAGAGTCCGTGAGCTTTGCTTTGGATCGCTATCCAGGCTGTGGTCCGTTGTCCGGCGTTCATGCAGGCTTATCTACTGTCACTGAAGGCTATGTATTCGTAATGGCCTGCGATATGCCGCAGCTGTCCGAGGAATTGCTCACGCAGCTCATGGGCCATGTGAAGAGCGGGGCGGACGTCATTCACGCCGCCGGCCAGCCGTTTCATGCGCTTTATCATGCAAGGGCGGTCCCTCAAATAGCGGCAGCGCTCGATCAGCAGGATTTCCGTGTCATGCGGCTGCTAGAAGGGCTGAATACCGTCGTCGTTAATCCGCTTGCGAACGGCGGCAAAACTATTTTCACCAACCTCAACACGCCGGATGATTACACCAAATATATTGGTGATTAAGAGTTGCGAAGAAAGGTTTTTGATGCACTAGGCCTGCCGAGCGTTTTGCTTGGCGGGCTATTATTTTTGGATGCTCAAACAAACGGCGGTGTGATATAATTTGTCAAAGTTAAGAGAGCCTTTGGCCTTCATAAATCATTAATAATAAGCAGTAGGAAACACCGCAAGCGACACATTGGAAGGTAAGAGGTGGAGAATATGTCTAGGCAGCAACAATATGAAATTATCGACGCTCAGCTAAGCGATCTAGAGCGTATTGTCGACATTTATAATGCAACGATTGCGAGCCGTATGGTAACAGCGGACTTGGAGCCGGCGACTGTAGATAGCAAAAGAGCTTGGTTCGATGAGCATTCTGCCGATTTTCGTCCATTATGGGTTTTGCGAATGGAAGGAGAAATTGCGGCATGGTTTAGCTTTCAATCTTTTTACGGCAGACCTGCCTACAATGCCACGGCAGAAATCAGCATTTATATAGCGGAGCAATTCCGATCGCGCGGCCTTGGCTCGGTGCTGATTCAGAAGGCCATCGAAGAATGCCCGAGGTTAGGGCTGAATACGCTGCTTGGCTTTGTATTCGGACACAATGAGCCAAGTCTGGCGCTTCTTCGCAAGTTTGGGTTCGAGGTATGGGGGCATCTGCCTAAGGTTGCAGTGCTCGATGGCGTAGAGAGAGATCTTGTGATCTCGGGGAGACGCGTATGAAGCGAACGCTAGTCATTAGTGACATCCACGGCTGCTATACGCCTTTTAATGATCTGCTTGAGAAGATGAACTATTGCCCAGGCGAGGATCAGCTCATGCTGCTTGGCGATTTTGTTGATCGCGGTCCAAGGAGCAAGGATGTGGTTGAGCAGGTTATAGGACTCGTTCAGAAGGACGGCGCGATTGCTATTCAGGGCAATCATGACGAGAGGCTCGTCGATGTTATGCTGGAGCGAAGCGAGCATGCGTTGATGAAATTTTCCGGTCACGGCGGCAGGCAGACGGCAGAGAGCTATGCCGGCATCAAGCAAGGCTCGATTGAGCATGTCATCGAGTGTGCGAAGGAGGCTGTTCAAGAGCGTTATTCGCATCACATGACCTTTCTTGACAACCTTCCCTATTACCATGAGGACGAACATTTTATTTATGTGCATGCCGGTCTTAATCCCAATTACTTGAATTGGAAGGAACAGCCTCCGCGAGATTTTCTCTACATTAAACAGCCTTTTCTGACCAGGCCTACCAATGTGAGCAAAACGGTTATTTTCGGCCATACGAAAACAATAGATATTCACAAAAAGCCAGATGTGTGGTTCGGTCCCGGCAAAATTGGCGTTGACGGCGGCTGTGCGACAGGACATCAGCTTAACGGTCTAGCGATTACAGGAGCAGATGAATTTAAGGTTTATTCAGCGCCTTGGAGGCTGTAAATGATGCGGATGTATGCGAATGCTCATTTCAAAAGCTTGCTGCTGAATCTGTTTCTAACCGTACTCGGCTTAGGCTACGCGCTTATTATGGGCTGGTTATTATTTTACCGAAATCGCTATTTTGGCGAAGGCTACAGCTATAATCTCGTTCCACTCTTTACAATAAAAAAATATATCGTCCATTATGATCATTTCAATTTTGATATTTGGTTCAAAAATTTATTCGGAAATATCGTTTTATTTATACCGATTGGACTTTTTTTGCCTTTATTAAATAAAAAATACAGACGAGTGCTCGCGCTTGCGGGAGCCTCCATCTTGCTTATTACAATCGTCGAGCTCGCGCAAATGCTGACACGGGTAGGCAGCTTCGATATTGATGATATTATCTTGAATACCTTCGGAGCGATGCTTGGCTTGCTGATGGTCAAGCTTGTTGTCCGCTAGGCTCTGTGACTCGCATATCCTTTAATGTTAAAATAAAAGCAATGACTTGGAATAAGGAAACGAAAGGAAGAAAAACCATTGAGTAAATATTGGAGTCCATTGACCGCTTCTCTCGTACCGTATGTGCCAGGCGAACAGCCGAAGGATAGAACGTATATTAAGCTGAATACGAATGAGAATCCTTATGCGCCATCCCCGAAAGTAATCGATGCCATCAAAGCAGCCGCAAATGCGGATCTTCGCCTGTATCCCGATCCTACCTGCGAGGGACTTGTACAAGCTGCTGCGAGCTATTACGGCCTGCCAGCTGAGCAAGTGTTTGTAGGCAATGGCTCGGATGAAATTTTAGCTTTTGCGTTTGCTGCTTTCTTCGGTCCAGCGAAGAAGCTGCTGTTCCCGGATATTACGTACAGCTTCTATAAGGTGTATGCGAAGCTCTACGGTTTGCAGACAGAGCTTGTTCCGCTGGACGAGCAGTTTCATGTGCAGGTAGAGGCCTATGCTTCGGACAATGGCGGCATCATCATACCGAATCCAAATGCCCCGACAGCGGAATTGATTCCGCTCGAGAGCATTCGTACGCTGCTTGAAGGCAATCCGAATCAGGCAGTCATTATTGATGAGGCTTATATCGATTTTGGAGGGCAATCGGCCATCGAGCTGATAAAGGACTACCCGAATTTGCTCGTCGTGCAGACGCTTTCGAAATCACGTTCGCTTGCTGGGCTTCGCGTCGGCTTTGCCTTTGGCAGCGAGGAGCTGATCGAAGGACTGAATCGGATCAAAAATTCATTTAATTCGTATACGATTGACCGGCTCGCCTTAGCTGGCGCCATCGCTTCGCTCGAGGACGATGCTTATTTCCGTGAAACGACAGCAAAGGTGATGGCTACGCGTGAGAGGGTGACAGAACAGCTGCTTGCAGCTGGCTTCAAAGTGACCGACTCGAAAGCGAATTTCGTCTTTATCTCGCATCCTAGCCTAGCGGCTGAATCCATTTTCCAGCAGCTTAGAGACAAGGGCGTGCTTGTTCGTTACTTCAATCAGCCTCGCATTAATGAATATTTGCGGGTAAGCATCGGTACGGATGAAGAAATGGATGCTTTTATTCAGGCGCTTCAAGAAATTATAGGCGTGTAATGGAAGAGGCAGCGAAGGAGCAGCTGTTGTTCAGACGATCAATGAGGTCAATACTGCTGCTAAGTGCAATTTATGCTGTAGTCAGCAATGTCTTTCTGTATGCAGCCTACTTTAACAGCGGAATTGTAGAGTGGAGCTACCTCGTTTGCATATTGATGGTCATCGCATTCGTTTTGCCTATTGTGAAGCTGTTTCGGAATCGGCATTGGTACTTTCCGGCCTTTATCTTCTTGTTCTGGATACCGTTTAGCGTCCTGCTTGCTTTCATTCTTAGTCAAGTTCTGCCGCTATCGGACCAATATGCGGATTTTGGGCTGCTGCTCGTTTATTGCCTTATTCTGAATGTCGTCGTAATGGTGCTGAGCATCGTTTTAGGCATAATCATTATACGGGTTGGATGCTTTGGCATCGAATGAACCAGAACAAATAACAATAATTCAAAAGTAAGCCGTGCATGGTCCTCCTCTCATTAAAAGGAGCATGCACGGTTTTTTTTGTTCCAATAGCTCGTACCTTGACTTTTTGGCAGTTCCGTCTTACAATTCTATTAAATTAACTAACGTTCGTTAGGCAATGAGAACGGACGAGACGGCGGGAGGGATTACGGATGAGCACGGAGCCTTCTACGGCAGAGAGAATCAAGCAGGCAGCATTAACGATGTTCACGGAGTCCGGTTACGAAGGAGCTTCCTTATCAGAAATTGCCAAAGCGGTCGGCATCAAGACGCCGTCTATTTATGCGCATTATAAATCGAAGGAGCAGCTGTTCTTGCAGCTCATTCAAGAAGTGATCGCAGAAGAGCGGAAACAATATTTAGAGCTGCTTCAGGCCATCAAGCAGGAGCCGATCATGCAGCAGGTCTATCGATTATTTGCTTTTTTTACCGATCTTAATCATATGACGACCGGGCAGGCTTTCCTGAAGCGGACGATTCTTGTACCGCCGCGGCATTTAAGGGATCAATTGAGGCAGGATCTCTTGCGCTATGAGATTGAGCTGACCGAAGGTCTTATAGAGGTGCTGCATAAAGGAGCATCCGAGGGATTGTTTAACCGTGAGGAGGAAGAGCGGCTGATCGCAGCCTTCTACGTGTGCGTCGATGGCATTCTTGTCGAAAACCAATTATATGAGGAAGAGCTGTTCGAAAAAAGGAAGCGAATGGTGTGGCAATCATTGTGGAAGCTTTGGACGATGACAGCGAGAGAGGATTGAAAAATCATGCAGTGGATCTATTTACTATTAGCAGGCTTTCTGGAGGTTGGCTGGACGTTTGGTCTTAAATATTCAGAGGGCTTTACGCAGCTCGTTCCGAGTATCGTGACGGTCGTGCTGCTTGTAGTGAGCTTTATGCTGTTTGCACGGGCGATGAGAACGATCGAGATTGGCGTTGCTTACGCGATATTTACAGGGATCGGAACGGTCGGCACGGTTATAGCAGGCATTTTAATATTGAATGAACCAGCGGATTTCTGGCGCTTGTTCTTTATTGCTTTATTAGTTGGAGGCATCGTTGGACTGAAGCTTGTGTCGAAGGAGAAGCCGGCAGCGGCGGCAGAGCAGGCAGAAACAGCTTCATCTATTCAGGAGCGGCCAGCAGCGAAAACGGTAAGAACAAACAACAAAGATCGTGAAAAGGTGGGTACGTAACATGGCTTGGGTCTTTTTAATTATATCCGGCTTAGGTGAGGTCGGAGGCGTTACCTTTATGAAGCTGTCAGACGGTTTCAAGAAATGGAAGGGAACCGTTGGTGCAATCGGAGCGGGCTTTGTCAGCTTTTTCTTCTTATCTAAAGCGTTGCAGACTATACCGATTAGTACGGCTTATGGGATATGGACGGGGATCGGCTCGATCGGCAGCGTTTTGCTTGGGATGTTCATTTTTGGCGAATCGCGGGATTGGCGTAAAATGCTGTTCTTATCGATGATTATAGCAGGTGTGATTGGGCTTAAGGTTGTGAGCGGCGGCCATTAGCGGCCATTTTTTAAACGAGGCTGTTCGGCAAGGTATTTGACCTTGCCGAACAGCCTCGTTTTCTTTGGAGCAGGATGGGATCTCAATATTGTCAAAGGATCCGCTTGTCAAAAGCATACTAACAGCTGCAATTAATCCTTTGTATGCTTTGTGGCTCTTGTGCTGAGCAAAATAAACGTCGGTGTACCAAATTTTATGAAAATGTAAATGAAATTGTAAAGGGAGAAGTAGCCTGAATTCAGCATGGAAGTTGTTGCGGATGCGCTGGCATGAACAGACAGCACACCGAGGATCGAGAGTGTTCTTGCGATCTGAAGCTCGGGGATTTGTTCGTTTCTGTTTTGCAAGTTCGATGTCGTGGTTATAGGCTCGCCCTTTCGTGTTTGGATTGGAATCCTCACGAAAATAACACGAAGGCAGGGGCCGTTCAATAATTCTGCAGCAACCTTAATGCAATGATAAGCAAGGTGAAAATTATTGTTAGAAATCGTTAAGGAGTTAATCGATTTGTTAAGAAAATAGTAAGATTAGCAGATGGAAATGAAAAGCTTAACGGGTGCGCTTTATTTTTGAACCAGCTCGTTTTACAATATAGAGGAATAAGATGAAACTAAAGGAAAAGCGGGATGTGATACATGATGGATGACTTGCAGTTGGAGATGCTAATCTCGTTAACCGAACGGTCGCTGCTATCTGAAGTTGAACTTAGCAGCATAGACCCCAAAAATCCGATTCGTGTGGCTGTACTGCCGCTCGGATGGAAGCTTCTTGGAGCAGGGAACTACGCTGGCGTATTTACGCATGGCGATTATCCGGATATAGCGGTCAAGGTATATGCGCCTAACCGCGAGGGTTGGGAAAGCGAATGCGAGGTCTACCGATTAATTGGCAATCATCCTGCCTATTCGATGTGTTACCACGCAGGGGAGTATAACGGGCATTATTATTTGATTTTAAAGCGATTAAAAGGGAAGACCTTATATCAATGCATCATCGATGGTGTAGCCATTCCGACCAAGGTTATTGAAGACATCGATCAAGCGCTCGACTACGCACGCTCCCGCGGATTGTTCCCGCATGACGTGCATGGGAAAAATGTGATGGTGAAGGATGGTCGCGGCATCGTCCTCGATATTTCTGATTTTTTGAAGGAAGAGCCATGTACGATGTGGGATGATCTCAAAAAAGCGTACAACAAGATTTATATGCCCTTCTTGTCCAAAAAGCCGAGACCTGTCCCTGAATGGGTGCTCAACGGTGTTCGCAAAGGCTATCGCTGGATGCGAAGCTCTTCTGTGGTGGGTCGCTCGTCATAACCGAATAACCGAAGCGGCGGCTGCTCTTCCTGAGCAGCCGCTGCCAGGCAATCTTTTTCGAAAACCCTCGCATCAATGCTCTTCATCGAAAGCGTCAAGCAGCACCTTGGCGAGATCGGCGTCCTTTTTAAGCACATGAATCCGTCTCAAGGAATTGCCTTCAATGGTAATTTTGGATTTCAATCCATTTGCTTTGAAATGGGCCTGCAACCGGTCGATTAGCTCCGATCTTGAACCTCCTTCAGTACGAACGGGTATCCAACGATTCCAAAATAATGCCATTATGCGTCACCTCCTTAACGTTTTACATAGTAAAACCGACTTAGGAAGCATGTGCTTTCCGGCTTGGATGGTCAAACCGAAAGAGATTGCACATTTCATATTTATTCAGTGAAAGCATTCAAACATGACAGTGAGTCAAAAAATACTTTCATGTACGATCCAAAATCTGAGGGGGAATAACCATTCAAGCCATGCCGCATCCTAAGAAAGCAACTTGGCGACCTGACTATTGACAAACCTAACTGTAACTGATAAAATTACAGTACAAAGCAGGGAGGCCCTTAAACAGTGAACAGCGAATTTACGATTGCCGTACACAGTCTCGTTTACTTGGCTTATTTACCGGAGAAAATGGCTAGCAGCGATATGATCGCCGACAATGTCGGCACTCACTCTGCTCGCGTTCGCAAGGTAATGAGTGGTTTGCGCCGCAGTGGATATGTGGATACGCGTGAAGGATCGGGAGGCGGCTACAGGCTGACCATTGATCCAAATGTGGTCACATTGGCCGACATCTATCGAGTGATGGCACAAGGCTCGCTTATTCCGAGCTGGTGCTCGGGCAATCCAGAGATGGATTGTGTCGTTGGATCGAATATGAATCAAGTGATGTTCGGTATTTTTTGCACAGCGGAGAAGCAGCTCGAAAGCCATTTTAGCGCGATAACGATTCAAGATGTTTTGAAGCAAATACACGCATGCGGTTAGCAAATAATGATTCAATAAGCGGTGAGACGGGTATTCCCTTTATCATACACATTGTTTGGAGAGGATGATTGAAATGGCAGTAGCATTAACAAAAGAGAACTTTAACGAGAGCATTCAAAACGGCGTTTCCCTTGTAGATTTCTGGGCACCTTGGTGCGGACCTTGCAAAATGCAGCTTCCAATCGTTGAGGAGCTTTCCACTGAATTGGAAGGTCAAGCTGTAATCGCAAAAATCAACGTTGACGAGCAGCCTGAATTGGCTTCGCAATTCGGCGTTATGAGTATCCCGACATTGATTTTGTTCAAAGACGGTCAACCCGTTGACAAAATGGTCGGCGTTCAAAGCAAAGATGCTTTGAAAGCAAAAATCTCCGGTCAGCTGTAAGCAACTTTTTGAAACGAATAAACGTCTATTTATCGTCTGGTTATCAGTCATTGGCTGGTTGCTGGGCGATATTTTTTTCGTAAATTGTTCCATCTATTAATAAGCGGATACTATATTATCCATGAAAACGATAGAAATTCCACTCGAAATGACCATATCTTACACATTTTCACAATAGTTTCTGTTGCTTTCTAAGAGAGGTATCAAGTAGAATTGATAGTATTGTGCGCACCAGCGCACCCAAATTATGGTTTATGGAGTGGTGATGTAGTGAACGCAGTGATTACAAAAAAGGACAGTACGGTTACCGGAGAGTCCCTGCTGCAAGGGTTGGCGTCTTCTAAAATATTGATCATTATACCGGCTTATAACGAAGAGCACAGCATAAGCCATGTGATTCAAGATGTGAAGACTCATTGCCCGTCTGCTCATATACTAGTCATCAACGACGGTTCAAAGGATCGTACTCGCGAGGTAGCTGAAGCGAACGGTGCGGCTGTTGTCACACTTCCGACTAATCTTGGAATCGGCGGCGCTATGCAGACTGGATATCGTTACGCTCACCGCTATGGCTATGATGTAGCTGTTCAGGTTGATGGAGACGGACAGCATAAAGCGGAGCAGCTTCATCTTATTTTAGAGCCAGTGCTTAGCGGAAAAGCGGATTTGGCGATTGGCTCGCGTTTCATTGAACAAACGGGCTTCCTGTCTTCAGCGACGCGGAGAGTCGGAATCAAAATTTTATCTACGATCGTCAGCGCAATGACACACAAGCGCGTCCTTGATGTGACATCAGGATTCCGTGCTGCGAATAAGCGGGCGATTTCGGTATTTCAAAGCGATTATGCAACGGATTATCCAGAGGTGGACTCAATCGTGCTCATTCATCGCAGCGGCTTGCGTACGAGCGAGGTTGCAGTAGTCATGGAGGCGCGCACGGGCGGAACATCGTCAATAAATGCGCTGCGTTCGGTGTACTATATGGTTAAGGTAACGCTGTCGCTGTTCATTCGCAGCTTGAAGGCAACAAAGCCGGTTGAGATTCAATCGTAGATCGTAGAGGAAAGCAAATGCTTACGAAGTGAGTTTGCTTCGCAAACTAGGTCCATGCTTACGAAGTGAGTTTTGCTACGCAAAACTTTAAGGAGGATACACCATGCAAGCCTTGTGGATTATCACAAGTGTCGTTTTTTTGTTTGTACTTATTATGCTTATTAACCGCAGATTGCTGCGCGAGCAGTATTCCATGCTGTGGCTGTTGTTTGGCGTAGTGATGCTGATCTTGTCCGTACGCGTTCAAATTATTGATTCGCTCGCACATGCCGTTGGTATTAATTACGCGCCGGCTTTGTTGTTTCTGGTTGGTATTTTATTCTGCGTCGCATTGATTCTTCATCTTACAGTCATCGTATCCAAATTATCGGAGAAGGTTATTCGCCTTACGCAAGAGCTCGGTATTTTGCATCACGAACTACATGAACGCAAAAGGTCGGATTCCTAATGGCATATATTGTATTGGTTTTTAATATTTTACTTCTTGTTTCGGGTCAATTGTTATGGAAAACAGGAATGAACAAGATGGATACGGCCAAGGGCGATACGTGGGTATCGTTGCTGTGGTCGCCGCATATTTGGTCGGGGCTTGTTTTGTACGGCATTGCGACGGTCTTATGGCTGTATGTTCTTAAGAAACTGCCGCTTAGCTTAGCGTATCCGCTGCAAAGCTTGGCATATGTAATAGCTTTAGTAGCAGCTGTATTTATATTTCATGAATCGGTTCCGCTGCAGCGCTGGATTGGTGCTGCCATTATTTTGGTCGGTGTCATTGTGCTCGCTTGGAAATAGGCGGTTTAGCATTGAGGGGGATTAACGAACGTGGTTGAATGGGTTAGAAAAAACAAAGCATGGACGATAGCGATTGTCCTCATTTTTTTGCTTGCCTCTTGGGTCAGAGCTGACTTTCTTACTTCGGTTAAGCATACCGTGTCGCATGATACAAAATATTATGATGAGATGGTTCATCGGCTTCTCGATAAAGGCATATATGCCTATAAAGAAGAGGTTTCTAACGCAAGAGTAACTCCAGGATACCCGTTATTTATGACCGGTATGTACATCATAGCTGATCAAATCGGCGTGGAGCCGTTCCCGCTTATAAGGTGGGCGCAGATGCTCATCAGCTTAGCAACCTTAATTCTGATTTATATTATCGCGATGCTTGCTACAAGAAATAAGTGGGTCGCCATTATATCGCTGTTTATCTCGGCGATTTATCATCCTTTTATTTGGGCGAACGGTGCTGTTCTTACGGAAACGCTCGCGTTATTTTTTCTGATGGCGTACTTAACGATCCAGCTTTATGCCTTTCGTACGCAGCGAAAGCGCGATGCTGCGCTCGCAGGTGTGCTGCTCGGGATTACCGTGCTTGTGAGAGCAGAGTTTCTGCCACTATTTGTTCCGCTATACGGCGTTTTCTTGCTTCAGCAATGGTTCAAGCCTAAATCAGAACAGTTGAATGCGAAAGTCTCGAAGCTGGCTATTTTCAAAAAAGTCGCATTGCTGGGCATTATTACAGGCTTGTGCCTGTCGGCGACGATGCTTCCTTGGTGGATTCGCAACGTTGTAACATTGAATGAATTTGTTATGACCGCATCTCAGTCTAATCCATTTAAAGCCGGTACATATCCGAATAAAGATTATACCGACAAAATTGTTGTCCAAAACGGAATGTCGCAGGATGAATATGCTTGGGCGCGCATTAAAGCGGGTTTCACGCAGCAAACCTGGAAATATGTAAAATGGTACACGGTAGGCAAGCTCAAATATACGTATACGCATATGTTCTTTGGGTCCGGACATACGCCGATTTATCATGCCTATCCGAAGGTAGCCTATATGCACCTATTCATCGTATACAGCACCATTATTCCGCTGCTTGCGCTTGTATGGAGATGGAGGCATCCGGCAGCCATGCTTGCGGTTGTTATCATCATTATGTCGATGATCAGACTCGTATTCGTGCCGGAGTATCGTTATAACTTTACCGTTATGCCTTTATTTATTATTTTGTCATCTTGGCTTGGTGTATATATTTTGCAGAAGATAGGGTCCTATTCCTCGCGAAGGAAAACAGCATAACCTTGATAATGTAAGACTGTCCGAAGGTATAGACCTAGGACAGTCTTTTTTTCGTGGATCGTGCAACTTCCCACTTGTACGGCGCGTCTAGTTTATGAATAAATTGGAAAAGCATTGGAGGGTGAAGCAGTGAAGAGGAATAATCGGAAGAGGCTTGCTGTTATGCTGTCGACGGCGATGCTGATGAGCGTAATGCCTGCTGCGGCATTTGCTGAAAGCGTTAACAAGCAAGTTGGTGAGAGTGCGGCAGCGCAGACAGCTCCTGCATCGGAAGGAGATAAGATGGGAGAAGCAATAAAAGCTCCGGTGAATGTCGCGATAACGAAGGAGAAGGCGGAGGCACTGGCTAGGCAGTATGTGAGCATACCGAAGGAGTACTTGCTACAAGGAGCTAGTCTTTCTATGGATATGCTGGCAAGCGGAAAGCGCAATTCGTGGGGACTCGACTTCGTGAAGAAAGCAAACGGCAAGCATTTGGGCAGCATATATGTTCGTATTCATGCGGACAAGGGACAACTGCTGGAATTCAGCTCTTATACCAATAACCCATCTGCCAAGCCGACATACCCGCTTAAGGTTGAACGTGATGCCGCACAGCAAATCGCGCTCCAATTCATTGATAAAATAGCTGCTGATTACAAGGCGCAGATTCGTTACAATCCGGATTACGGCGTACAGCTGCTGCCGCCATTATCGGGTGAGATGCTCCACTCGCTCCGATATGACCGCGTCGTTCAGGGCATTCCATATGTCGATAACTTTATTGAGCTGGATGTCGATAGCGAAGGGCATATTCGGAGGTATTCTCTGCAGTGGGATGATACGGTTACCTTTCCGAAGATCGATACGAAGCTAACGTTAGAAGTTGCGAATGCCAAGCTTCGGGCAGCGGCAGCTCCTCAGCTTGCTTATATCTTGCCCCGTAATATGCAGGGAGTAAGAAAGCCTGTGCTGAGCTACGAGCTTCAGGCCGTGTCTATTGATGCGGTTACCGGGGAGCCAAAGGAACAGCGGACGGATTTGTACTTTGGAGCAGGTACCGTTTCTGATGCGCCAGTGACGGAGAAGCCGTTAGGCGAGGCGCCTAAGGCGGCGTCGGTTACAGAGAAGCAAGCGGCTGATGCGGTCAAGGCGGCGTTCAAGCTGCCCGCTGGCGCGGAGCTGAGCGGTTCGAATTACAGTGAAAACAACAACGAGAGCACCGGTAAGCTAGAGGCGTATTGGCATTTAAATTGGTCGATCAAAAAGGATGGCAAGGAGCTTGGCTCTGCTTCTGCAACGGTTGACGGGCGAAGTGGGGCTGTCCGTAATTTTTACACGTATACGTACAATGAGCAAAGTCAGTCAGGGAGCCCTGGCGTAACGCTTGAGCAAGCGTCGACACTTGCGGTAGATGCGGTTAAAAAGCATTTGCCATGGCTGACGCATGAGCTTTATTTGGTAAAACCCGACCCTAAGCAATATGAAGGAAAAGATACAGGCGAGAACCGCCAATATGATTTCAACTTTGTGCACAAAATTCATGGAGCTGCGGTCGAATATGACCGTATTAACGTATCCATTGATTCACGCACAGGGGAGATCGTCAATTACGGTGCCGATCTTTCTGATTTTGAGTATCCAACTGCCGCTCCGGCTTTGATCAAGAGTGAGCAGGCCGTGGAGCAATGGTTGACCTATTATCGCACGCAGCTGACGTATCGCCTTAATCAGCAGTTTTCATGGAACGGCCAGCCGATTCCAATTGAGAAATATAAGGTAATGCTTGCAGCGGGTGAAATAAATGGCAACGAGGTGGAGTCGACTACCGAAGCAGAGCTTGTCTACAGGCTCGTACCTAGGCTGATAGATGAGTCCGTATTTCTTGATGCCGAAACGGGTGGCTGGCGCAATCGTGAAACAGGCGAAGCGACGCAGCTAGAGAAGCCGAAGGCACAGGACACCCAGGGGCATTTTGCGCAGCGTCAGCTGGAGTTGATGGTGGCATACAAGGCGCTTGATGTGAAGAACGGTCAGGTGCGCCCGAATGAGCTGGCCACGCGCGGCGAGCTTATCAAGATGCTGGTGCTGGCTAGAAACGGCGGACGTTCACCGGGATTGTTAACCTCAGCCGATCGTTCATCAGCCAAAGCATCATTTGATGATGTTGCCTACGGTTCCAACTATTTCGTTTACGTAGAGTCCGCCCTGGAGCAAAACCTGATCGATGTAGGCGACGGGTCCTTCAATCCAAACGGCAAAGTGTCGCGCGACGAGATGGCAGAGCTGATCGTGCGTGCGCTTGGCTACAATGCGCTTGCGAATTATGATCATATTTTCAAAGCGACATTTAAGGATGCTGCGCAGATTGAGAACAAAGGTCAGGCGTCGATCGTCGTTGGTCTCAAAATTATGAGCCTGTCTGATGGCAAGTTTTTGCCTAAGAAGCAGGTGACGCGCGGCGAGGCGTCAGCAGCCTTCTTCCGCTATTTGCAATCGCGCGCTGAGCTGCAGGAAGCACCTCTTCGAATGTAGCGATATGATGTGAAAATAAAAAGGCTTGGATACTGCCAGCGATGAGCGGCGGTATTCAGGCCTTTTTGGTACGTGATAATGAACAATTGCTAATCCGTTTTCTTCTTTTTGGAAGTGAAATTGGACGTGGACTTCGTATCCTCGATCGTATCGTTGACGAATGCCATATCCTGATTTTTTGCGTTCATATTCGTCGTTCCCTTGTAATTGCCCTTGTGCGTTTGATTTTCCATAAGCTCACCTCCTTTAAAATTCTTGAATCACAACACAACGTACTTCGTACGCGTGTGTTTGCAATTGCGGATACTTAGCTTGTGTATTGAAACGGTCCTTTATTCGGCATAAAGCTTAGTGAAAGTGGCTTCCAGAAGCCGTTGGCACTTTCAATGTAGGGAACGCTGGGGTATAATAGCTGGAGTTGTTTACTTTCGGGAAAATAGGGGTGTCTTATCGCATGGCATTGAAAGCTGGAATCGTGGGTCTGCCGAACGTCGGCAAATCGACATTATTTAACGCAATTACACAAGCAGGGGCAGAATCTGCCAACTATCCTTTTTGTACAATAGATCCTAATGTTGGCGTAGTTGAGGTGCCGGATGAGCGTTTGGACAAGCTGGTTGAGCTTGTCGTTCCGAAGAGCATCGTGCCAACGGCATTCGAATTTGTTGATATCGCAGGCTTAGTAGCAGGCGCGAGCAAGGGCGAAGGTCTTGGCAATAAGTTTTTGGCGCATATCCGCGAGGTTGACGCGATTGTACACGTCGTTCGCTGCTTCCAAGATGACAATATTACGCATGTAGCAGGAAAAGTAGATCCGATCAGCGATATCCAAACGATTAACTTGGAGCTGATTTTGGCGGATATTGATTCCGTTGACAAGAAGATCGACCGTTCCCGCAAAAACCTAAAGGGCGGCGACAAGAAGGTTGCCCAGGAAATCGAAGTGCTTGAGCGCATCAAGGAAGCGTTGTACAACGATATGCCTGCTCGCAGCGTAGAGCTGAGCGAAGACGAGAAGCTGCTCGTTCGCGATTTGCATTTGCTGACGATGAAGACCGTATTGTACGCGGCCAATGTGAGCGAGGATGAGGTTTCAAACTCGGACGACAATGAGTATGTTCAACGCGTTCGTGATTTCGCAGCTGCGGAAGGCGCTGATGTGGTGCCGATCAGCGCGAAGGTAGAAGCGGAAATTGCTGAGCTTGAGGGCGAAGACAAGGAAATGTTCCTTGAGGAGCTGGGCATGTCTGAGTCCGGCCTTAACCGTTTGATCAGCGCAGCTTATAGATTGCTAGGGCTGTACACGTATTTTACAGCAGGCGTGCAAGAGGTTCGCGCATGGACGATTCGCAAAGGAACGAAAGCGCCGCAAGCGGCTGGCGTTATTCATACCGATTTCGAGCGTGGCTTCATTCGTGCCGAGGTTGTATCCTTTACGGATCTTGCAGCAGCTGGCTCGATGGGTGTGGCTCGCGAGAAGGGGCAAGTTCGCCTTGAGGGCAAGGAATATGTCGTGCGTGACGGCGACGTCATCCATTTCCGTTTTAACGTGTAAAAAAATTGGGAATAATAAGGCCCTGTGAGTGCAGTACTGCGCTTGCGGGGCTTTATATTGAATTTGGGCGCGGTTTACTGGTTGTAATCCAAACCAGCAGTCGATACAATGCCATTGATATGGTATAATGAACATTATCCTAATGGAATAAACAGAGGTGAATGATCGTGTTTGACCGTTTACAAGCACTCGCAGACCGGTATGAGAAGCTGAGTGAGCTATTGTGTGATCCGGATGTATCCAGTGATCCCAAGCGGCTTAGAGAGCTCTCCAAGGAGCAGTCGGATTTACAAGAGGCTTATGATGCCTTTACGGAATATAAACAAGTTACCGAGCAGCTCGACGATGCCAAGCTGATGCAGGCAGAGAAGCTCGATGACGAAATGCGTGAAATGGTAAAGATGGAAATTGACGAATTGAGCAAGCGCCAAGCTGAGCTTGATGAGAAAATTCGCATCGTACTATTGCCTAAGGACCCGAACGACGACAAGAACGTTATCGTTGAAATTCGCGGCGCTGCGGGCGGCGATGAAGCTGCTTTGTTCGCATATGAGCTTTATCGTATGTATACAAAGTTTGCCGATACGCAAGGCTGGAGAGTGGAGCTGATGGATTTCAGCGAGAACGATCTGGGCGGATTCAAAGAGGTTATCTTCATGATTACGGGCAAGGGCGCGTACAGCAAGCTGAAGTTTGAGAGCGGCGCGCATCGCGTACAGCGTATTCCGGTAACGGAATCAGGCGGACGTATTCATACCTCGACTTCCACGGTAGCGGTTATGCCAGAGGTTGAAGATGTTGAGGTTGAAATTCTCGACAAGGATATTCGCGTCGATACGTTCTGTTCGAGCGGAGCAGGCGGTCAATCGGTTAACACGACGAAATCCGCGGTACGTGTATTGCATGTTCCTACAGGAATCATGGCCACTTGCCAAGATGGCAAATCGCAGAATGAGAACAAAGCGAAGGCACTTGCCGTGCTTCGTGCACGCATCTCCGATGTTCGTCGCCAAGAGGAAGAAGCAAAATATGCCGGCGAGCGGAAGAGCAAGGTTGGAACGGGAGATCGCAGCGAACGTATTCGTACGTACAATTTCCCGCAAAGCCGTGTAACGGATCACCGCATTGGACTAACGCTTCATAAGCTGGATTCCGTGATGAACGGTGATTTGACGGAAGTGATTTCGTCGCTCACGATTGCGGAGCAAGCTGATCTGATGGAACGTGAAATGGCTTAAACCATGATGCGCTGGGTTGTTGGATGCTTACGATAAGCATCCAGCGGCCTGGCGTTTTATTAGGTTACGGGGAGCTCGTGGAGCTGGAGCAGCGATGTGGAAGAGTGGACGGCAGCTCATGGAGCTGTAGCGGGAATGTGGAAGAGTGGACGGCGGCTTATGGAGCTGTAGCGGGAATGTGGAAGAGTGGACGGCGGCTTATGGAGCTGTAGCGGGAATGTGGAAGGAGTGAACGGCATGAATGTTGGTCAATGGTTTACGCTGCCGCTATCGATTCGTGAGGCAAGCATGCGAGCCGCCTCTTTGTTGAAGGAGGAAGCGGTCGAAGAGCCGCGCAATAATGCGGAGCTGCTGCTCATGCATTTGCTCGATATCGACCGGGCAGCGCTGCTTCGCGACGGAGGGGAACCTTTCCCACCCGATAAACTGGCCGATTGGGAGCAGCTCGTGCGCCGGAAGGCGCTGGGCGAGCCCGTCCAATATATGATCGGCGAGCAGTGGTTTTATGGCCGGCCGTTTGCTGTATCGCCAGCCGTGCTTATTCCACGGCCGGAAACGGAGCTGCTCGTTGAGGCCGTGCTTGAAGCGGCCGATCTGATCTGGCCGCAGGCAGCGGGTGGGCGCGGCAGCGCAGGTGAAGAGCTGGCGCCGACGATCGTTGACGTCGGCACAGGCAGCGGCGCCATCGCCGTCACGCTAGCTGCGCAGCGTCACGCGTGGCGCGTGTGCGCGTCCGACCTGTCGCCGGACGCGCTGGCAGTCGCCCGCACGAACGCGGCCCGGCATGAATCGGCGGACCGGATAGCGTTCGTGCAGGGCGACCTGCTCATGCCCTTCATACCTGGGCATGAACAGAGTGCGCACGATCGGCTTCGCATCGATGTGCTGGTCTCCAATCCGCCGTACATACCTGTGGCGGATATGCCAGGGCTGCAGCGCGAGGTGCGCGACTATGAGCCGCATCTCGCGCTGGAGGGCGGGGCGGACGGCTTAGATCCGTACCGCCGCATGCTGGAACAGCTCCCGCTGCTCGTTCAGATGCCTCGCATCGTCGCCTTCGAGCTCGGCATGGGCCAGCCTCGCATCGTCGCAGACATGATGCGCAGCATGGGCGCATGGGATGATGTCCGCATCATCAATGACTATGCGGGAATCGAACGCCATGTCATTGCGGTTCAGTCGCAGCCGCGTTAATAGAAAAATGCCTTTTTCTTACTCAATATGGAGAAATATAATAGGATGCAGCCGAATGGATATCCGGCAGCATCCTATTTTGTTTGATTAATGCTTTAATTGCTTGTTCCTTAAGTCCTCGCCACGCTTGGAATTAGATCCATTGCAGAAAGTGCAACAGAAACCTGACATGACCCCCAGAATGACGAGCTACAATGCATAAATGCAGCAGAAATAGCTAATAAGGTGAAAACTGAGGCCAGAATGGGTGATTCTGTTGTATAAACTGCAGCGTAGCAAAGGAGCTGAGTTTGTTTGAGTGATTCTGTTTGTATAAACTGCAGCGTAGCAAGGTGCTAAATTAGATAAGTGTTTCTGATGCAGACTGCAGCGTAGGAGTCAAGTGTAACTAAGGCTTTTTTGCAACACAACCTGCATAAAATTCTCCCCATCAACCCAACCCCATTAACTCTTGCCACTAACCCCGCCCACTTATTCCGGCATCATATTCGTGCTAATCGCAATACGATTCCAAGCGTTAATCGTAATGATCGCCATAATGATCTCCGCAACCTGCGTACTGTCAAAATGGCGAGCAACCTCATCATACACCGCATCTGGCACATGCTCTTTCGTAATAACGGTGACAGACTCCGTCAAGGCGAGCACGGCACGCTCTGCTTCCGTAAAGAACGGAGTGTCGCGCCAAGCGCTCAAGGCGTAGATCCGCTTCTCTGTTTCCCCAAGCTCTCTTGCGTCCTTGGTATGCATATTGATACAGTACGCACAGCCGTTTATTTGAGAAGCGCGAATTTTAATCAATTCCTGGAGCTGTTTATCGATGCTGGTCGTGCCCAGGTATTTTTCCAACCCAAGCATTGCTTGGTAAGCGCTTGGCGTTTCTTTCATAATTACGGTTCTCTTTGTCATGCTCTTCAATCTCCTCTATTATCCGATTTGTCAGCCCATTTGAGCTAAATGCGATTCTTCATCATCTAAGACAAAGCAGCGACACCGGTTGTGACAGAAGAACAAAAAAAGATTTTATATTCAGTTGCATCGATTTGGACGCGCTTCAGCCTATCAGGATGCAGTATGATATAAAATCGCTATTCGACCCTGACATGCTTCAGCTTGTCGGGATTCAGCATGACGTATATCCGCTCAACCCTCTGCTCGGACTCATCCAGCCGGAAGCTGATGACGCTTCTAGGCTTGCCATCTTTTATAATAATGATGCCGAATTGTCCGTTCACGATAGCAAACTGATGGCCATCGCCTAGAAAGGTTTTTGGAATGACGCCTTTCAAAAAGGCCACGACGCGAGCTCTGCTGATAATAGCGAATATAACGGCACGAACTTTTCCTCCGCCATCAGAAACGAGTACAGCCTCTTCCGTCAAAAGCGAAATAAGCTTGTCAAAGTTTCCGGATGCCGCAGCCTCCATGAAGGTAACAGCGAGCGGCTCGGATTTGTCCGAGTTGACCGGCAGCGACTCCCGTTCCCTTTGGAGTTTTTCCTTGGCGCGGCTATAAATTTTCCGGCAATTGGCTTCCGATTTCTGCAGGCAAGCTGCGATTTCATCGTAATCATACTGAAGCGATTCCCGAAGTATGAACACGGCCCGCTCGACTGCAGAGAGCTGCTCCAGCATGACCAGCAGCGCGTAGGAGACCGACTCGTGAAGGTCATACAGCTCAGCCGGGTCTTGCTTGGCCGTAACGACTTCTGGCTCAGGGAGCCATTCCCCGATATAAATCTCTCTGCGTTTACGCGCGGATTGATTAAGATTTAAGCTGCGATTCGTTACCATTCGAATTAAATAGGCTTTTTCATTGCTTATGTCGTTAGCATCCAATCGGCTGTAATCTGCAAATACGTCCTGGACCAGATCCTCGGCTTCGCTGAAGGAGCCGAGCATGCGGTAGGCGATCGAATGGAGCAGCGGCCGATAGGCGGCATAGGTAGTTTCAAAATTTATGGGCAACCGTCCTTATCTCGTGAAAAATTGAGGTGCTGCAAGCTGGCTGTTGCGCTAGTGTTCTTACTGACATAATTATAACGTGCCATTCATCTGCTGCGTAAAGCTTTCGAACTTCCTATTCTTACTCTCATCAATGAAATAAAAAAGATAGATTGCTAGGTTTATATATTAGGACATACGGACATAATGACGGATAGATACGTTCCGGAACGCAAGCAGACGCACTGACGGGTGCGACGAGAGGAGCTTGTGTTGCATGTCCAGCCATTATTCCATTCATTCCTATTCTAATATTTCGAAGTCCGCTCAATCTCATTCGGTTCGTTCAAATAAATTTGCTTACCGCAAATCATATGGTTTTATTGTCTTTGCTATTGTTATTTTAATTATGAGCTGGGAAGCTCAGAAGATGGATGCTGCGCTTGCAGGCGGTCAAATTCCGCAGGAAGCGATTCGTTTGCGTATATTAGCCAATTCCGATAATCCCGCTGACCAAGTCGTTAAGCGTCTTGTGCGGGATGAGATCGTTAAAGCGATGAATGGCTGGGTCACGGGTCCTCAGACGATTGAGGAAGCTCGTCAGACGATTATCGCAAATATGCCTGAAATCGAACGGATTACTGAAAAAGTATTGAAGAGCCGCGGCTTTGACTATGGCTCCTCCGCGGAGCTTGGCATGGTGCCTTTCCCGACAAAAATGTATGGGAATGAAGTATATCCCGCTGGCGACTATGAAGCGCTCCGTATTACGCTTGGCGAAGGCAACGGCCAAAATTGGTGGTGCGTGCTGTTCCCTCCGCTTTGCTTCATTGATGCAGCGACCGGCGAGGCTTCGGCAGCGCCTGCCGAGGAAACGGTACAGACTGCGGCGGTGAAGGCAGATCCAGCCCCTGAGAAAGCAACGGCAATGCAAACAGCGGCTGCAGCAGCACCTGCAGCTGCGCCTTCCGAAGGCGAAGCGCCGGAAGCGAAGTTTTTTCTCTGGGAAATGATCAAATCGTTTATCGATTGGATTAAATCGTTGTTTGCATAATAAGCGGCAGTTCCTTCTGATGTTGTGAAGAAGGGACTGTCGTTTCTTCTTTCGTTTCTTCTTTCGTTTCTGCGTTCGTTTCTTCTTTCGTTTCAGCTTTCATTTCAGCTTTCGTTTCTGCTCGTTTTGGAGCGCTTGTGCTATAATAGCGGATGAATGGACAATTTAATTTTAGCGGCAAGGATTGAAGGATAGAGATGACGACAACAAATATATGGCGCGTGAAGAAGGATGGTAATGATCAGCTCCGCGAGAAGCTTGCGGAGGCTGCTGGTCAGCTTAAGGAAGGCGGAATAATTGCTTTTCCGACGGAGACGGTGTACGGGCTTGGCGCGGATGCTCGAAACACTGCAGCTGTTGAGCGGATATTTACCGCAAAGGGGCGCCCCTCGGACAATCCCCTTATTGTCCATATCGCTCGCCGTGAGCAATTGGATGCGCTGGTACTGCCTTATCCGCAGCTCGCCGCAGCGCTGATGGATCGTTTTTGGCCGGGACCGCTTACGATTGTGCTGCCTGTTCGTGACGGTGTGCTCTCTCCGCTTGTGACGGCCGGCTTGTCAACTGTGGGCATTCGGATGCCGGATCATCGAACGGCGCTTGCGCTGCTGGCGGAAGCGGGCTGTCCGATTGCCGCGCCGAGCGCGAACCGATCGGGAAGACCAAGTCCCACGCTTGCCGAGCATGTGCTGGACGATTTGGACGGTCGCATCGATGGCGTAGTGGATGACGGACCGACAGGTGTAGGCTTGGAATCGACGGTGATCGAGCTGGTTGGCGAGCATGGCATACGTATTTTGCGCCCAGGCGGAGTAACGCTTGAGGAGCTGCAGCAAGCGGCGCCGGCTGCGACAATTGATAACGGCTCGGCAGAGCAGCCTGAGGCGGCCCCGCGTTCCCCTGGCATGAAGTATACGCATTATGCTCCGCAAGGGGAGCTCGAGCTCGTACAAGGCGAATCTGAGGCTGTTGTGGCGTACATTCAAGAACAAGCAGGAGCTGCGAGGGCACGCGGCGAGATTACGGGCGTGCTCGCCTTTGAAGAACGGCTTAAGCGTTATGAGGCGGACTCCGTACTTTCTTTTGGCAGCGAGAAGGAGCTGGGTGCAGCCGCGCATCTTCTGTATGCTGCGTTGCGTGATTTTGACAGTGCTGGCGCGCAGCGCATATGGGCGGAGGGCTGCAGCGGAGATGGCATTGGCGCTGCTCTGATGAACCGTCTGGCTAAAGCTGCGGGCAACCGAATTATTTGCGTATAGGCAGGTGTAAGCAGCGGTTTGAAAGTAATTTCTGTACATCGAAAATTTAGCTGGCAACAGCAATAGTATGTTTGTCCTCATGTCCGCATATGTTTGGTATAGAATACAGGCGGACATGGGGGAGATAGACTTTGGTCGATGCACATTTGCATGCCGGACAGCTGCTCACGCTGCTTATTATAGCGTTGGCGCTTGGTTTAGACGCTTTTTCACTCGGACTTGGCATTGGGCTGAAAGGAATTCGGCTGCTGGATATACTAAAGCTCGGCCTTGTGATCGCATTATTTCATGTTATAATGCCGCTTGCAGGCATATTTACCGGGCAGTATGTGGGCAGCCTGCTAGGGGATGTCGCAACGACTGCCGCTGGTGTATTGCTGGTGCTGCTCGGCGGGCATATGATATACAGCTCGCTGCGCGGGGACGCGGTGCAATCTTTTGACCATCGATCATTATGGGGCTTGACGGTGCTGTCGCTTAGCGTCAGTATCGATTCCTTCTCCGTAGGGATAACGCTTGGCATGTTTGCGGCTAATATATGGACGACCATTCTGCTGTTCGGTTTTTTTGGCGGTCTGATGTCGGTGCTGGGCTTGATGCTTGGACGTAAGGTAAGCGGTAATTTTGGCGAATACGGCGAAGCCATTGGCGGAGGAATATTGTTCATCTTTGGCATCTTGTTTATTTTTTAGATGGACCGACATTTCGAATCGGGTAGAAAAGGAGTTGGCAGTGTGAAGCGTATTTTATTTGTTTGTACCGGCAATACATGCCGCTCGCCGATGGCGGAGGCTATGCTGCGCCGGATGGCTGCTCTGAGAAACATTACGGTTGCTGTACGTTCCGCGGGCATATCTACAATCGACGGACTGCCGGTTTCTGCGCATGCAGTAGAGACGCTTAGACAACGCGACATTGATCATAAAAGCACGTCTCTTGCGCTGACGAGCGAGGCAGTCGACTGGGCGGACATTATTTTGACGATGACGGCTAACCACAAGCGAGGGCTGCTGCAATGGCATCCGGAGGCGGTCGACAAAACCTATACCTTAAAAGAATACACGAATCAGGATGCGCGCGTGCTCGCCGATATTGAGGAACTGGAGCGGCTTTATTCGGAGCTCCATATGAAGCAAGCGCTTGGTCAGCAATTGACCTCGGCAGAGAGAAGCCGGCTGCTGGAGCTGGAGCGCCGTATTCCAAGCTTCGACATCGTGGATCCTTTCGGAGGCTCATTGTCGATTTACAGCACCAGCGCGAATGAAATTGAGGATGCGCTCGTGAAGCTGCTGGACAAGCTTTCTAAGAAATAATTCCACAAATGCCGCTCATGATATAGATTGATTTTTCACGAATGTTCAGCTATTATAAAAAGACAATATACGGTTTCCGATGTAACTGGCGACGGAAGTGGGTTAAACCACGGTGGAGCATCGGAATATACGGCCGGTCGCCTGGGCAAAGAGCAGCATGCTGATAAGCATGTCATGCTCTTTTTTCGTCTTTTTTTGCTAAAATAGGTATACTAGCACTGTGATGTATCATTTCGAAGGAGGTCTTTTGCGTTGAAAATTGCTATTGGTGCCGATCATGCCGGTTATCGTTTGAAGGACGAGGTTGTCCCTTTTCTTCAATCGCTCGGTCATGAAATTGAAGATGTAGGTTGCAGCTGCGACCAATCGGTTGATTATCCGGACTATGCATTGCCCGTATGCGACCTTGTTACGAGCGGCAAAGCAGAGCGGGGTATATTGATTTGCGGGACAGGAATCGGCATGTCGATTGCTGCAAATAAAGTGCGGGGCATCCGCTGCGCGCTAGTAAATGATATGTTCTCGGCTAAAGCTACACGCGAGCATAACGACACGAATGTATTGGCGCTTGGGGAACGTGTTATAGGCCCTGGAGCAGCCTTGGAAATTATTCGTATTTGGCTGGAGACACCGTTCTCCAACGGAGAGCGTCATGTAGGCCGAGTAAATAAAGTGATGCAAATCGAAGAGCAATACAGCCAGTCCTAATTGGGGGGCAATCGCAATGAGTGAGAACACCCATGTACAACCAGGAGTCATTGCAGAGCAAGTAGAGACGATTGTGCGGGAGCTGGTGACCGCGGGCAGTCTCGTTATGAGTCAACTTCTCGTCATTGGTGTAAGTACAAGTGAAGTGCTGGGCCACCGCATCGGTACAGCGGGAACAACGGATACGGCAGAGCAGATTTATGCAGGCGTGGAGGCTGTTCGCAGAGAGATTGGCTTCATTCCGGTATATCAATGCTGCGAGCATTTGAATCGTGCGCTCGTTATCGAGCGTGCTGCCGCAGAGCGTTATGGCCTTGATATCGTAGGCGCGGTGCCGGTTCCAAAAGCAGGCGGATCGATGGCGGCATTCGCCTATCGTCAGCTGGAGTCGGCTTGCTTGGTGGAGACTGTGCAGGCGCATGCCGGCATCGACATCGGCGATACGTTCATTGGCATGCATTTGAAGCGGGTTGCGGTTCCGGTTCGGCCGACAATTCGCAGTATTGGCGAAGCTCATGTGACGATGGCCGTGACGAGACCGAAGCTCATTGGCGGTTCCCGCGCAGTATATGAGCTGGAAACGAATATATCGGCGGAGCAATCAGCTGGAACATGCGAGTAGATTACATGATAGAGCCATAATGAGTTGATTTATACCATTTTAAAATACAGGCTGTTTAACTTGAGGAGGAATATTGAAATGGAAAATTTACGCAACCAAGATCCCGAAGTTCTAAAAGCGCTAGGCCTTGAGCTTGATCGCCAACGTGATAATATCGAGCTTATCGCATCCGAGAATATCGTTAGCGAAGCGGTACTTGAAGCAATGGGAAGCGTGCTGACGAACAAATATGCAGAAGGCTACCCAAGCAAACGTTTCTACGGCGGTTGTGAGCATGTGGATATCGTTGAGGACATCGCTCGTAATCGTGCAAAAGAATTGTTCGGTGCTGAGCACGCGAACGTTCAGCCTCACTCCGGCGCGCAAGCGAATATGGCTGTCTACCTCGCAGCTTTGCAGCCTGGCGATACGGTTCTCGGCATGAACCTGGCGCATGGCGGTCACTTGACGCACGGCAGTCCGGTCAACGCATCCGGTTTGCTATACAATTTCGTGGCATACGGCGTTCAAGAGGATTCCTTCACAATCGATTACGAAGAAGTTCGCAAGCTTGCTTTCAAACACCGTCCTCGTTTGATCGTAGCTGGCGCAAGTGCTTACCCGCGTACAATCGATTTCGAGAAGCTTGGCAAAATCGCGTCTGATGTAGGCGCATTGTTTATGGTTGATATGGCGCACATTGCTGGTTTGGTAGCAGCAGGCTTGCACCCAAGCCCAGTGCCTCACGCGCATTTCGTAACGACAACAACGCACAAAACGCTTCGCGGACCGCGCGGCGGTATGATCCTTTGTCGCCAGCCTTGGGCAGCGGCAATCGATAAAGCGGTATTCCCAGGCTCGCAAGGCGGCCCGTTGATGCATATTATCGCAGCAAAAGCAGTTGCTTTTGGCGAAGCTCTAAAACCGGAATTCAAGCAATATGCCGCACAGGTTGTTAAAAATGCAAAGGTTCTTTCCGAAGAGCTTGTGGCAAAAGGTTTTAACATCGTATCCGGCGGTACTGACAACCACTTGATGCTGCTTGACACGCGTAGCCTGAACATTACAGGTAAAGCAGCAGAGCATGTGCTTGATGAAGTAGGCATCACAGTAAACAAAAACGCAATTCCATTCGATCCAACCAGCCCATTCGTTACATCCGGTATCCGCATTGGTACGCCTGCAGCAACGGCTCGCGGCATGGACGAGAAAGCAATGAAGGTCATTGCGGAAGTGATCGCGCTAGTGCTTAACAGCCCACAGGATCAAGAAGTGCTTGCGAAAGCTCGCGGAATGGTTCGTGACCTGACTGCGCAGTACCCGCTTTATCCTGAAATGAAATACTAATTTTCATTTGAATTAATATAAGCAAGACCTATTTGGCACTTTAGTGCCGAATAGGTCTTTTTTTATTTTGCTTGTTTTCACAAACGATGGAGCGGTATATAATAATGGCTCTAGAAGAAAGATAATAAAGTTGATTCAAGATGAGAATAGTCATTTTTTTAGTAAAATTCATGAATGATTTTAACTTCAATTATGGTGTTGAAAGCCATTGACAATATTGTGAAGACATAAAACTTTAACAATTGATTAGTTTTTTGCAGTTCAAATGCGTTTATAATCTCAAATGAATAAGAAAAATGCCATTTGAATGGGGATTTAAAGGAATTAATCTATATTTTGTATTTCCAATAATTAATACTTTTTTATTGATTATTTATGATGATTTACTTCAAAGCGTTAAAGTAACAGAATATTAGACTGAATAAACGCTGTAAAGCATTAAAGCAATAAAATAATTAGTTGAATAAACGCGTCAAAGTGCTAAAGTATGTAGGATAAAAGTCATTTATACATAAATTTACACCTCACATTTTGTTGATAAATAATTAACATGGATGTATAGTGAAAAATATTAGTAAACTAAAATCTCTATGTTTGAAGGGGAAGAGTGCATAAACTGCAACTCAGGAAGATACATGCTTTTGCATTGTACAGGCTGTAACGTAGTGCAAACGTTTGTATATTACGCGAGTGAGGTGGTCGGTTCTGCCCATGATGAACACGGAAGAAAAAACACGGGAGGATTACAATGAGAACAAGAAAGTCTGCTTTATCCTTTATTGCTGCTTTACTCATTCTTGCTATTGTCGCAGTAGGTTGTACACCTAAAGAAGAGACAGGCAACAACGGCGCTACAAATGGAGAAACATCCGGTGCTACTAATGGCGGATCATCCGAATCGAAAGTTTTCAGAATGAACATTCACTCTGAGCCTTCGACTCTTGACCCGGCACTTATGGAAGACAATGTATCAGGTACACTTGCAACGGGTATTTACGAAGGTTTGACTCGTAAAAACGAGAATGGTGAATCCATTCCTGCAACTGCTGAAAGCTGGGAAAAATCAGAAGACGGTAAAACGTACACTTTCAAAATCCGTAAAGACGCAAAATGGAGTAACGGCGACCCTGTTACTGCAAACGACTACGAATTCTCTTGGAAACGTGCGCTTGATCCTGCTGTAGGTTCAACTTACGCTTACCAATTCTACTACATCGTTGGCGCACAAGATTACAACGAGGAAAAAACGAAAAACGCTGATGCGGTTGGCGTCAAAGCGCTTGACGCTCAAACGCTTGAAGTTAAGCTCGTTTCACCTACTCCGTACTTCTTGAGTCTTACTTCTTTCTACGTATATAACCCTGTTCATCAATCTGTGAAGGACAACGAAGCTTGGGCTGCAGATGCGGCTACAATCATCGGCAACGGTCCTTTCAAAATGAGCGAATGGCAGCACAATACATCCATTAAGCTTGTTCCTAATGAAAACTATTACGATAAAGACCAAGTGAAATTTGCTGGTATTGACTTTACAATGATTGCTGAGTCTGCAACTGAGCTTGCCAACTATGAGACAGACAAACTTGATTACACAGGTAAACCAACTGGCGAAATCCCAGCTGAACAAATCCCTGTTCTGAAAGAATCGAAAAAAGACGAGATCGTTACAAAAGGTATCGCAAGCTCGTACTATTACCAATTCAACACAGAAGAAGTTCCTTTCAATAACATAAAAGTTCGTAAAGCACTTGCAATGGCGATCGACCGTCAAGCAATCGTTGAGAGCGTAACGATGGCCGGCGAAGTTCCTTCGTTTGGTTTTGTTCCGCCAGGCATCATTGGTTTGAAAGAAGATTACCGTAACGAAGTGAAGGATGATTTCTTCACGGAGAACGTTGACGAAGCGAAAACATTGCTTGCTGAAGGTCTTTCCGAGCTGAAGCTTGATAAATTCCCTAAAGTAACATTGACGTTCAACACAAGCGACGGCCACAAGAAAATTGCTGAAGCTATCGTTGAAATGTGGCGTCAAAATCTTGGTGTCGAAGTTGGTATCGAGAACCAAGAGTTTGCCGTTCTACTGAAAAACCGTACTGCTATGAACTACCAAATCGCTCGCGCAGGCTGGGGAGCTGACTACAACGATCCAATGACTTACTTGGATATGTTCGTTACTGGCGGCGCTCAAAATAACACTGGCTTTGCTTCTCCTGAATATGATGCTTTGATCAAAAAAGCGAATGCTAGCGGAGATCAAGCTGAAAGAATTGCAGCTATGACTGAAGCAGAAAAAATTCTTATGGAATATATGCCGATCATGCCGATTTACTACTACAGCAACGTTTACATGCTTAAACCTGGATTCAAGAACATCTTCTTGGACTACAAAGGGGACATCGACTACACAAGAGGTTACTACCAAGCGAATTAGTCATCCTTCGAGCATCTGAAGTCAGGGATATATGCGGGATGTCCGCATATATCCCTTTCTTGTTGACTGATTTAGACTCTTGCACGATAGCATTTCTTCTTGTTTATATTCTGTAAGGAGGTGTCCATTGCGTTGATAAAATATGTATCCAAGAAGTTTCTGTCCATGTTTGTTTCGTTGTTTGTACTAGCGTCGGCTACGTTCTTTCTTATGAAAATCATCCCGGGCGATCCCTTTATCAGGGAGAAGGCCATTCCCGAAAAGATAAGAGAGCGACTCATGGAGATGTACGGCCTTGACCAGCCGATATGGAAACAATATTTCATGTATTTGAACAATTTGCTTCATGGCGATTTAGGGATGTCGATGAAACAGCAGTATATGTCCGTTACTCGCATTATCAAAGAGAGCTTTATCTATTCTGCGCAAATCGGCCTTTTTGCCGTCATTGTGTCTCTAGCATTTGGTTTGATTCTAGGCATCATTGCCGCGCTTAATCATCGTAAATTTTTGGATAGCTTCACGATTGTTATTGCCGTACTTGGGGTATCGATTCCCAACTTTTTGGCGGCATCTATTTTACAATTCGTTCTTGGCAGCAAGCTGCGTTGGCTTAATGTATCGGGTCTTAACGATCCTACAGATTTCATTATGCCTGTGCTTGCGCTATCTTTCCTTCCAGCCGCATTTATCGCGCGTCTGACGCGTTCAACGATGCTGGAGGTACTGTCTGCCGACTATATTAAGACAGCTCGCGCCAAAGGTCTAAGCGGCCGCATTATCTTGGTTCGTCATGCTCTACGCAATGCTATTTTGCCAGTAGTTACTTATATAGGACCGATGACAGCTAATATTATTACCGGGTCAGTTGTTGTCGAACAAATATTTGGTATAGGTGGAATTGGGAAATATTTTGTACAAAGTATTACTAACCGCGACTATACGCTCATAATGGGGCTTACTTTATTTTATGGAATTATCCTGATGGTTGCGCGGTTCTTGACTGACGTTGCTTATGGCTTTGTCGATCCGCGAATTAAGCTGACAAGAGGAGGCGGGAAAGGATGAAGGATAACACCTTTACGCCGGATCAATTCGCTAAGCTGAACAAAGATGAGAAGCACACAGAAGTCGTTGTTCGTGAAAGCATCTCTGCATGGAAAGATGCTTGGCTGCGTCTGCGTTCCAACAAAATAGCGATGTTCAGCTTAGTTGTTTTGCTAATCGTCTCCCTTATGGCGATAATTGGCCCGGGTATATCCGAGCAGGATTTTCAAACGAATCACTTGAAGGAAAAGAACCTCGGTCCGAACGGTACCTACTGGTTTGGTACCGATGATCTTGGACGAGATCTCTTCACCCGTACTTGGATGGGAGCAGGGATTTCCTTGCAGGTTGGTTTATATGCTGCATTAGCCGACTTGGTTCTCGGTGTTATTATCGGAGGAATTATGGGTTATTTCGGCGGCCGTGTCGATGAGATATTGAACCGTATATGCGAAATTCTCTACTCCATTCCAAGCATGCTTATTATCATTCTTTTGATTGTCATTTTAGAGCCGAGCATGTTCACGATAGTGCT
Source organism: Paenibacillus sp. Y660 (assembly GCF_057221575.1). NCBI lineage: Bacteria > Bacillati > Bacillota > Bacilli > Caryophanales > Paenibacillaceae > Paenibacillus > Paenibacillus sp. Y660. The sequence goes on from NZ_JBXBBJ010000008.1 coordinate 89,244, forward strand.
TGCGCTTAGTATAACCGGTTGGATCAGTATGGCCTGGATTGTACGGGGCCAGATCATGCAGCTCAAAAATCAAGAGTACGTTATGGCTGCTCAGGCGCTCGGCGCAGGAACGGGGCGTATTCTGTTCCGCCATCTCATTCCGAATGCGATGGGTCCGATTATCGTAACGTTGACGCTTACTGTTCCAAGCGCTATCTTCGCAGAAGCATTCCTCAGCTTCTTGGGACTCGGCGTGCAATCACCGGCTGCTTCGCTTGGTACGATGATCAATGATGCAATTAAAGCGTGGACCCTGTATCCGTGGAGAATGATTTTCCCAGCGGCAGTTATCAGTATAACGATGCTTTGCTTTAATATTTTTGGCGATGGACTAAGAGATGCGCTTGATCCGAAAATGAAGAAGTAGGAGGTGGACATGGATGGAGAAGTTGCTTGAAGTAAAAAACCTTCGCGTTAATTTCAAAGTTCGCGGCGGAGTCGTCAAGGCGGTTCGTGGCGTTAATTTTCACGTTAATAAAGGAGAAGCAGTAGCCATTGTTGGGGAATCGGGCTGCGGCAAGAGCGTTACCGCTCAATCGCTTATGCGTTTGATTCCATCGCCTCCGGCGGAGACCAGCGGATCGATCATGTTTAAAGACAAAGAAATATTGAAAATGTCTAATAAACAGATGGAAGACATTCGCGGCAAAGAAATGGGAATGATCTTCCAAGATCCAATGACCTCGCTGAACCCTACCTTAACGATTGGCCGGCAAATTACGGAAGGTCTTATTAAGCATCAAGGGATCAGCGGCACGAAAGCGATCGTGCGGGCTATTGAAATGCTTGATCTCGTAGGTATTCCGAACGCTTCGTCACGTGTTAATCAATATCCGCATCAGTTTTCCGGAGGCATGCGCCAGCGGGCGATGATCGCGATTGCGCTTGCCTGCAATCCGTCTTTATTGATTGCGGATGAGCCTACGACAGCGCTCGATGTAACGATACAGGCGCAGATTATGCGAGTGATGAAGGATTTGCAGCAAAAGCTTGGCACTTCTATTATTCTTATTACGCATGATTTAGGCGTTGTAGCAGATATGTGTGACCGTGTTATTGTTATGTATGCCGGAAAAGTAGTGGAAACCGGAACAAAATGGGAAATTTTCAAAAATCCTAAACATCCTTATACAAGAGGGCTGCTGCGTTCGCTGCCGCGTCTCGACCAGAAGAAGGAAGATCCGCTTGTGCCGATTTACGGTATGCCGCCGGATTTAATCAAGCCGCCAGCAGGCTGCAGCTTCTGTGCCCGTTGTGATGAGGCAATGAGGGTTTGCGTGGACAATGATCCTGAATTGCTCCCGGTAGACGGCAATGAATCCCATGCTTCGGCATGCTGGCTCGCGCATCCTTATGCAAATAGGGAGGTATCGGTATGAGACAGCCGTTAATTGAAATTAATCATCTGCGCAAGTTTTTTAATCTAGGCGGCGGAGCGACGCTCCGAGCTGTTAATGATATTACCTTCTCCATTCAAAAAGGGGAAACCGTTGGTGTGGTCGGCGAATCCGGCTGCGGCAAATCGACCGCCGGACGTACAATTATGCGGCTATATGAGCCAACTAGCGGAGGCGTAACTTTCGACGGGCAGGATATCTATAAGCTACAGGGCGCTAAGCTTAAAGCGATGCGAAGAGACATGCAGATGATATTCCAGGATCCGTATGCTTCTTTGAATCCACGCATGACGGTTATGGATATTATCGGCGAAGCACTTGATATCCATAAGCTTGTAGGCAGCAAAAAGGAACGCAAGCATAGAGTGGAGCATTTGCTCGATGTTGTTGGTTTGAATCCAGACCACGCTACGCGTTATCCGCATGAATTCTCCGGCGGTCAACGCCAGCGCATAGGCATTGCGCGCGCGCTGGCGGTGGATCCGAAGTTCATCATTGCCGATGAGCCAATCTCCGCTCTGGATGTTTCTATCCAGGCGCAGGTTGTCAACCTGATGCAGGATTTGCAGCGCAGAATGGGACTAACCTACTTGTTCATCGCACATGATTTGTCGATGGTTAAGCATATAAGCGACCGCGTTGCGGTTATGTATTTAGGTAAAATCGTGGAGCTTGCTGAAAGCAGCGAGCTCTACGATAAGCCTGCGCATCCTTATACTAGGGCGCTGTTATCTGCTATTCCGATTCCGGATCCTCAGGTAGAAGCGGAGCGTGAGCGTATTGTTCTGACGGGCGATCTGCCTAGTCCAATCAATCCGCCTTCAGGCTGTCAATTCCATACGCGTTGTCCGATTGCGACGAATAAGTGCAAGGTCGATGAACCAGCATTGCTTGAAGTGAGGAAGGGGCATTTTGCCGCTTGCCACTATGCGTCCGTATAAGAAAGATAATTGAAAAATGTGAAGGAGCTGTCCTGAGGGCTATTAGCCATGATGGATAGCTCCTTTTTTTTGCAATGTCATAGATGATTTTATTAATGTATTATGGATTGTGCATAAGTCTGTTGATAACCTGTGGGCAAATGTGGATAACTTGAAGGTTTGGTTGTGTATACATTTTTTTCATTGCTTTGGGCTGGATTATAATCGGCGATAACTATTCATTTTTTTATGGATTGTCTGTCGAGGAGATAAAAACCACTCCTTGCAGACAGTGTTTGTGTTAAAATATGGATACGACGAATTGGCATAGGAGGATACAATGACTCAATTTATAATATTTATAGTAATTGCGGGGCTTCTAATAATTGCAGTAAGTGCAATCAATAAATCAAAGAGCTCAAGACGAAATAGCCGTACAAACGGCAGGGGATCTTTCGGGCGCACAAACACGTTTGCGCCTTGGCCGAATGCGGAGCCAGCGGCAGCTCTGGGCGTTCCATACGGACACCCCGCAAGACCGGCGGCAGAGCGCTTGGAGTCGGCGCTGGGCCTGGATTTTGAGAGCCGAGTGAAGGATCGGGTGTTAAAGGAATTTCCGGGGATGACGGATAAAGAGTGGAACTGGACATGGTTTGAGCTGAAGCGTTACTTTCTGATGTGCGGCATTATGCGCAGCGTTCCGATGTATAGCAGGCAGGTTGATGCGGTGTGGCATGAGATGCTTATGTTCACGAGGGAATATGAGCAGTTCTGCACGCGCTTCTGCGGCGAAATGATACACCACGCGCCTCATGCGGCAGGCGTGACGCCTCACCCAGGCGAGCGGGCCTTATTCGATTGGGTGTATGGCGAGCTGTTCGAGCAAGCGCCGGCAAGCGGTAGAATTTGGGGCGCATTTTATAGAACGCAAATGCCGGAGCATAAGCTGAAGGAGCTGGCGGATTGGAGTCCGGAAGAGCTTCGTTTGCAGTGGTTTAACGTCAAAGCAGCAGCAAGGTACGCTGATTTGTCTGCAACGTCCGGCTATTTAATTGAACGCGCGAAATCGCAGCTTACGGCAGCTAGCAGCGGCAAGCCTCCATATGTCAGGGATTCGCGCTCTTCAAATAGCTATGGTTATGATTCTGCTCTTGGAGCAACTGGGCTGCTTTCGGGCATGCTCATTTATCATTCGCTGTCGAATCCAACTGATTTTGCAGGGCGGATGGACCAGGAGCAGAATGAGGAGGAACGCAATGCAAATGGGAGCGGCGGTTCCACATACGTCTGCAGCGGCTCCTCCGATGATGGGAGAGACCATTCAGGCGGCAGCGATGGCGGCTCAGGAGGCGATTCGTCCTGCGGCAGCGGCGGAGGGGACAGCGGTGGAGGAGGAGGTTCCTCCTGCGGCGGCGGCTGCGGGAGCTCATAGGAACGATCAGGTCGAAGGCTGGCAGCATCCTTTCTTGGATGCTCCGGCCTTTATTTGTACAATCATAAAACTCGGGATGCAACGGACAGTTTACAGTGCTATAATATACGGGATTGTGTCAAGGCCTACAACAATAAACGGGAGGAATACCGCTCCATGAGCAAACTAATCATTTGCGACCATCCGTTAATTCAGCATAAGCTGACTTTTATTCGGGATAAAGAAACGAATACAAAAGATTTTCGGGAATTGGTTGATGAAGTAGCTACTTTAATGTCATACGAACTAACGAGAGAAATACCGCTTGATACCATCAAGGTGCAAACGCCGGTCGCCGAGACAGATTCCAAGGTTGTATCCGGAAGAATGCTGGGTCTCGTGCCCATTTTGCGTGCCGGGCTTGGCATGGTAGACGGTATATTGAAGCTGATTCCATCTGCAAAGGTAGGTCATATTGGACTTGCGCGCGATCACGAGACGCTTCAGCCGAAGGAATATTATATTAACCTGCCGACGGATGCTCCGAATCGTTTGCTTATCGTCATCGATCCGATGCTTGCGACGGGCGGGTCGGCGATCGCTGCGATTACCTCGCTGAAGAACCATAATTGCGACCAAATAAAATTAATGTGTCTGATAGCTGCCCCTGAGGGTGTAAAGGCCGTACAGGAAGCACATCCCGATGTTGATATTTATATCGCAGCCTTGGATGAGCGACTGGATGAGAAGGGCTACATCGTTCCTGGCTTAGGCGACGCTGGAGACCGCATGTTCGGAACCAATTAATGCTATTCGCATGAATTTATAATAGGAGTGGAAGCTTTTGTCTAAACTGAAGGTAATGACCATTTTCGGAACGCGTCCGGAGGCAGTCAAGATGGCACCGCTTGTGCTTGAGCTGCAAAAGCGCGAGGACGAAATCGAATCGATCGTATGCGTAACGGCGCAGCATCGCCAAATGCTGGATCAGGTTCTCGATTTTTTTGAGATCCATCCGAACTACGATTTGAATGTCATGAAGGACCGTCAGACTTTGACGGAAACGACTGTGCGCGTTCTAGAGGGGCTAGACCCCGTGCTGACGCAAGCGAAACCTGATATCGTACTTGTTCACGGCGATACGCAGACGACCTTTCTGGCGAGCTACGCAGCGTTCCTGAAGCAAATACAAGTCGGTCACGTCGAGGCGGGGCTTCGTACTTGGAACAAGTTATCTCCGTATCCGGAGGAAATGAATCGGCAGCTTGCCGGCGTGCTTTCTGATGTTCACTTTGCACCGACAGAATGGTCGGCAGGCAATTTGCGCAAAGAGAATAAGTCGGATGCTGCCATTTATGTGACTGGGAACACCGCTACTGACGTATTTCAATATACGGTGGACGAGTCTTTCTCGCATCCGGTCATTGATTGGGCGAAAGGCAAACGGATGATTCTGATGACTGCACACCGCCGGGAAGCGCTTGGCGAGCCGCATCGGAATATTTTCCGCGCTGTTAAGCGGATTGCTGACGAGCATGAGGATGTAGTCATCGTCTATGCCGTACATCCGAATCCAGCCGTAAGAGAGCCTGCGAATGAAATTTTAGGCGATCACCCGCGCATTCGCTTGATTGATCCGCTTGACGTGTTTGAGTTCCACAATTTCTACCCGCATGCTTATATGATCATGACAGATTCCGGCGGCTTGCAGGAAGAGGCGCCGTCATTCGGGGTGCCAACTTTGGTGCTTCGCGATACGACAGAGCGTCCGGAGGGCATCGAGGCGGGTACGCTTGAATTAGTCGGTACGGACGAGGAGCTTGTGTACAGCCGCGCGCGTGCGCTGTTGACAGATTCGCAGCTATACTCCCGTATGAGCCAAGCAGCAAATCCTTATGGCGATGGCCGTGCATCCGAGCGTATTGTAGACGCGATTTTGCATCATTTTGGCAGGCTGAAGCAGCGTCCGGATTCGTTCACACAACGTTCATAGATTGAACAGTGGCGATAGCGTGATAGGCGAATGTACAGCATACAGTAGTACTGTACGGTTTTCGGGGCTCGCAATACCTTATGTATCAAGGGTTTTCGGTAATCTTTTCATCAAATGTTTGCAGTTAATTCAATTGACAAACGTGTCGCCGCTTGGATAAAATAAATGAGGATTGACAGGGGTATGAACCATGAATAAAAAGGGCAGAAGGGACAATCCGCTGTTTGCAGCCGGACTAGTTGGCGCACTCGGAGTGCAAGTCGCTGTATGTATCTTTTTAGGCTATTGGATCGGCTCGTCCCTCGGTTACCGTTTTGGTGACGTAAAGGGATGGTCGCTCGGTGGCATACTGGTCGGTCTGGCTGTCGGTCTACTCTCAGCCATTCTGCTCGTTAAGAAGGTTATGGAGGAACCCGATGGATAACATTATGAGGACAGCCTTACGTACGCTTGTTTATGCAATGGCGGTATGCCTAATTGTATGGGCTTTCCTTCCGGAATGGCGTACGGTGTCTCTCGGCCTTCTTGTGGGATTGGCAGCAGGTTCCATGAATGCGTTTTTACTGAGACGAAGAGTGGAAATGGTCACCCTAGGAGCAGCGGGGGTAGGACCGCGTAAGAGAGGTCTTGGTCTTGGAAACCGCATCGCAACCGTGCTGCTGGTAGCCATGATCGCTTATCGCTTTCCGGAGGATCTCAGCATGCCAGCCGCTTTAGCTGGCTGCATGGTCATGCCGTTTGTTCTTTTGGTAGCAGCATATATCCACAATAAACGACATCTTAGCGGAAAGGGGTGAAAATTTTAGATGCATGAATTTCCCATATGGCAGCTCGGGCCGCTTAGCATTGACATTTCGAGTTTTATTGCCATTACGGTTTCAGTCATTGTGACATTCTTGATTGCCAAGCTGGCTGTTCGCAACCTTTCGGTGGACAACCCTTCGAAGATGCAGAACTTTTTGGAATGGGTCGTTGATTTCGTACACAACTTTATTTCAAGCACAATGCCGTTAAATCGGGTTAAGCCTTTCTTGTCATTAGGGATGACACTCATTATGTTCATCTTTATTTCAAACCTGTTAGGTTTGCCTTTCGGTATCGTAACTGTACCTCATCACGCTATTTCTTGGCTTGGCGTTACAGAAGAAATGGTTGCAAATCATGCTGAATTGGCATGGTGGAAATCCCCAACGGCTGATATTTCAGTAACTGCGGGACTAGCGCTTATTGTATTCGTAATCGTCCATTTCCTTGGATTGAAATTGAACACTAAGCACTACCTAAAGCATTACTTCCATCCGTTTCCTGTTTTCTTCCCCGTGAACATAATCGAAACAATCTCTAAGCCGGTAACGCTGGCACTTCGGTTGTTCGCTAACATTTATGCGGGTGAGGTACTTATCGCAACGATTCTAATGATGGGTTGGGTAGGTACGCCGTTCCTTGTTGCATGGCAGGGCTTCAGTCTTTTTGTAGGCGGTATTCAGGCTTTCTTGTTCACGATTCTGACGATGGTATATATTTCGCAAGCTGCCATCCACGATGAAGAACATTAATTTACGCTTTATGCCTCGGTTTATTTAAGAAATACCGCGGTTGGTTATACAAAAAACAACAATTTTCGAGGAGGATTTTAAAAATGGAATTATTAGCAGCAGCTTTGGCAGTAGGTTTGGGTGCAGTTGGCGCAGGCGTAGGTAACGGTATGATCGTTAGTAAAACAGTTGAAGGTATCGCTCGTCAGCCTGAGCTTCAAGGCAAGCTTCAAACAACTATGTTTATCGGTGTAGGTATCGTCGAGGTTGTGCCTATCATCGGCGTAGTTATCGGTTTCTTGGCTTTCTTCCAAGCTTAATAACTGCAACTGGCGGGGAAGGCCTTAGCCCTCTTCGCCTTCGTTTTGATTAAGACAATATTGTGGTGAGAAAGGAGTGGCATCTATGGCATGGCATTGGGAATCGACAGTATATGCAATTCTTGCCTTCGGGATTTTGTATTGGTTGCTGAGTAGATATGCGTTCGGTCCATTGTTCGAAGTAATGGAGAAGCGCAGACAGCTTGTGCTTGAACAAATGAATACGGCTGAGAGCAGCCGGAAAGCGGCCGAGCAGCAGATGGAAGAGCAAAAGGCTGCACTCCAGCAAGCTCGCAAGGAAGCTTACGAAATTATCGAACAATCGAGAACTACGAGCTCTAAGCAAGCGGAAGAGATCGTTCAAACTGCAAAATCGGAAGCATCCCGTCTGAAAGACGATGCTCTCAAAGATATCGAAAGCGAGAAAAACAAAGCAATTGCGGCGCTTCGTACAGAAGTTGGCGGCATTTCCGTGAAAATCGCGTCGAAAATTATTGAGAAGCAAGTGGATGAAAAATCGCAAGAGCAGCTGGTTGGTCAATATTTGAAAGAAGTTGGAAATAAATGAGCCGCGATGCAGTCGTAGCGAAGCGCTACGCTAAAGCACTGTTCGAGGTTGCTGAGAAGCAGCAGGTTGTTTCAGAGGTAGAGGGACAGCTTAAGCTGATCGTGCAAGCTCTTGAACAGGACGCTGACATTCAAAAGTTTCTATCGCTTCCGAGCATTGATCCAGAAAGCAAAATTGCGGTTCTAAAAGCAGCATTCGGCGATCGTGTATCTGCGCTCGTTTTCAATACCGTACAAATTCTAATCACTCGTCGTCGCCAGGATGTTATTGCTGATGTATATGCAGCATACACCAAGGTTGCGGGAGATTCGCTTGGTCAAGCGCATGCGACGGTTTATTCCGCCAAAGCTTTGTCTGATGACGAGCTTGCTGGTGTAGCGGCGCAGTTCGGACAGTTGACCGGCAAAACTATTATTGCACAGCAAGTGGTAGAGCCTGCTTTGCTCGGCGGCGTACAAGTGCGCATCGGCGATCGTCTATATGATGGCAGCCTGTCCGGCAAGCTGGAACGTTTACAAAAATCGTTTAAAATCTAATGCACTGTAGATAGGGGTGAACGAATTGAGTATCAGACCTGATGAAATCAGCACGCTGATTAAACAACAGATCGAACAATATAAATCCGAAATTCAAGTCGTAGACGTCGGCACCGTAATCAATGTCGGTGACGGTATCGCCCGCGTACACGGCTTGGAAAATGCGATGCAGGGTGAACTGCTCGAATTCTCCAACGGTGTTGTCGGTATGGCTTTGAACTTGGAAGAAAGCAATGTCGGTGTCGTTATTCTTGGACCATACACGGATATTCGTGAAGGCGATCAAGTTAAACGTACTGGCCGTATCATGGAAGTACCTGTCGGCGAAGAGCTTCTTGGCCGCGTAGTAAACCCGCTTGGTCAGCCGCTTGACGGCAAAGGACCAATCAATACGACTCAATTCCGTGCGATTGAATCCCCAGCGCCAGGCGTTATCGACCGTAAATCGGTTCATGAGCCTATGCAAACGGGAATTAAAGCAATCGATGCGATGGTACCAGTAGGCCGCGGTCAACGTGAGCTTATCATCGGTGACCGTCAAACAGGTAAAACAGCGATTGCAATCGATGCAATCATCAACCAAAAAGGCAATGGCGTAAAATGTATCTATGTTGCCGTTGGACAAAAACAATCCACTGTAGCTAACGTAGTTGAAACGCTTCGTCGCCACGGTGCGCTTGATTACACAATCATCGTTACTGCAGGTGCTTCCGAGCCAGCTCCTTTGCTCTTCCTAGCTCCTTATGCAGGCTGTACAATGGGCGAGTACTTCATGTACAAAGGCGAGCACGTTCTCGTTATTTATGATGATCTATCGAAACAAGCAGCAGCTTATCGTGAGCTTTCGCTCTTGCTTCGCCGTCCACCGGGTCGTGAAGCTTACCCAGGTGACGTATTCTATCTTCACTCCCGTTTGCTTGAGCGCGCTGCAAAACTTAGCGATGCAAGAGGCGGCGGTTCGATGACGGCATTGCCATTCATTGAGACGCAAGCATCCGACGTATCGGCATACATTCCTACGAATGTTATCTCGATCACTGACGGTCAAATCTTCCTAGAAGCAGATCTATTCTATTCGGGTCAACGTCCAGCGGTTAACGTTGGTATCTCCGTATCCCGTGTAGGTGGTTCCGCACAAATTAAAGCGATGAAGAAGGTTGCTGGTACGCTCCGTCTTGATCTTGCGGCTTACCGCGAGCTTCAAGCGTTCTCGCAGTTCGGATCTGACCTCGACAAATCGACGCTTGCCCGCCTTAACCGCGGTGCTCGCACGATGGAAATTCTTAAACAAGACGTTAACAAGCCGATGCCGGTTGAGAAGCAAGTTATCTCGATCTACTCTGCGGTTAAAGGTCACTTGGATGAGATTCCGGTTGGCGATATCCTTCGCTTCGAGAAAGAGTTCCACGCGTATTTGGATTCGAACAGTCCTGAAATCGGCCAATCGATTCGCGATACAAAAGACATCGTTGCTGACAACGAGAAAGCTCTCGTTGAAGCTATCAATAAATTCAAGAAGAGCTTCGCTGTAACGGCTTAAATCTCTTCATCCTTCAATACAGGTCTTCGCCCGTTCTTGATGTCCGGGCTTAGACCGCTTACTCCACCAACACCAGGCTTTGGAGCAGCTCCAAAGCAACAAAGGCGGGTGAAACCAAATGGCAAAAGGTATGCGCGATATTAAACGCGAAATCAAAAGTAAACAAAATACGAAGCAGATTACGAAAGCGATGGAGATGGTTGCCGCTTCCCGCCTAAGAAAGGCACAGGAAGCTGCGCAAGCAGCACGTCCATATGCTGAGAAGCTGAAGGAAGTTGTAGCAAGCATCGCAGCCGGCACCAAGGATGTGAAGCATCCGATGCTGGAGACGCGTCCGGTGAAGAAAACGGGTTATCTCGTTATTACTTCCGACCGCGGCCTCGCTGGCGGCTACAACGCGAATATTCTTCGTAAAGTAACGCAAACCATTCGTGAAAAGCATAAGTCGACTGATGAATACGTGTTATTCGTTATCGGACGTAAGGGTCGCGATTATTTCCGCCGCCGCAGCATGCCAATCGTTGAGGAAGTAACTGGCTTGCCAGATGCTCCTTCTTTCGCTGACATCAAATCGGTCGCTTATTCCGCAGTTAAGAACTTCTCGGAAGGCGCTTATGACGAGCTATACTTGTACTATAACGAATTCGTTAACGCGATTACGCAAATACCGACAGATGTACGTTTGCTGCCGCTTGAAGAAGTGGGCGGAAACACAGCTGTCACCTCGTATGAATACGAGCCGTCTCCAGAGGGCGTACTTGAAGTACTGCTGCCTAAATACGCAGAAACGCTTATCTACAGCGCAGTTCTTGACGGTAAAGCAAGTGAGTTCGGCGCTCGTATGACTGCCATGGGAAGCGCAACGAAAAATGCAACGAAGATCATCAACCAATTGACGCTCACTTACAACAGAGCGCGTCAAGCAGCGATTACGCAGGAGATTTCCGAGATCGTTGCAGGGGCAAATGCTCAATCGTAATCGATATACTGCAAGAGCTGGTCGCTTGTGATAAGCGAACCGGCTTGCGGTAACAAGAAGGAACCAGGAGGGAAAACCATGAAAAAAGGACACGTAGTATCCGTCATGGGTCCGGTCGTAGACTTAGAGTTCGAACGCGGCAATTTGCCGGAAATTTTGAACGCTGTCAAAATCGAGCAAAAGGGCGAAGCAGGCGGCATTGACATTAACTTGACGCTTGAAGTAGCTGTTCACCTCGGTGACAATAAGGTACGTGCCGTAGCTATGAGTACAACAGACGGTCTTGTACGCGGTATGATTGCTGTTGATACAGGCGCACCAATTACTATTCCGGTTGGCGCTCCAACACTTGGCCGTGTATTCAACGTACTTGGTGAGCCAATTGACGAAGCTGGCGTTGTTACATCGCCAATCAACCTTCCGATTCACCGTGAAGCACCTGCTTTCGACCAATTATCCACGCAAGCGGAAATTCTTGAAACAGGCATTAAAGTAATCGACCTTCTCGCACCCTACGCAAAAGGCGGTAAAATCGGCCTCTTCGGCGGCGCGGGCGTAGGTAAAACGGTTACGATCCAAGAGCTTATCAACAACATCGCACAAGAGCACGGCGGTATTTCCGTATTCGCGGGTGTTGGTGAGCGTACTCGTGAAGGTAATGACCTTTACCACGAGATGAAAGACTCCGGCGTACTTAGCAAAACAGCGATGGTATTCGGACAAATGAACGAGCCGCCAGGCGCACGTCAACGCGTTGCTTTGACTGGTCTGACAATGGCTGAATATTTCCGTGACGAAGAAGGCAAAGACGTTCTATTGTTCGTCGATAACATCTTCCGTTTCACGCAAGCAGGCTCCGAGGTTTCGGCCCTTCTAGGCCGTATGCCTTCCGCGGTAGGTTACCAGCCAACGCTGGCAACTGAAATGGGTCAATTGCAAGAGCGTATCACGTCTACGAAAAAAGGTTCGGTTACTTCGATCCAAGCGATCTACGTACCTGCCGATGACTATACGGATCCGGCTCCTGCAACGACATTTGCCCACTTGGATGCAACGACGAACCTTGAGCGTAAAATCTCCGAAATGGGTATCTTCCCAGCGGTTGATCCACTCGCTTCGTCTTCCCGTATCCTTAGCCCATCTGTTTTGGGTGAAGAGCACTACAACGTGGCTCAAGGCGTTAAGAAGATTCTTCAGCGCTACAAAGAGCTTCAAGATATTATCGCAATCCTTGGTATGGACGAGCTTAGCGAAGAAGATAAATTGACTGTGTCTCGCGCACGTAAAATTCAACTCTTCCTATCTCAACCGTTCCACGTTGCTGAGCCGTTCACAGGTATTAAAGGTAAATACGTACCTGTTAAAGAATCCGTTCGCAGTTTTAAAGAAATTCTCGAGGGCAAACATGACGACCTTCCGGAAGAATCTTTCCGATATGTTGGTGTGATTGAAGAAGCCGTGGAGAAAGCCAAAACGCTTTAATAGCGAAAGGCGGGAGGAATCCACATGAGTTCGTTTTTGGTAGAGATCGTAACACCTGAACGCAAGGTGTATGCAGAAATTGCGAATATGGTTAGCGTATCAGGCGTTGAAGGTGAGCTTGGCATATTGCCAAACCACATTCCGCTCGTAACGCCGCTTCGTATCGCGCCTGTCACCATCAAACGTGGCAATTCAGTTGATGTTATAGCGGTTAATGGAGGCTTTATCGAGGTACGCAAGGATAAGATCGTTATTCTTGCCGAGAGCGCTGAGCTTGCAATCGATATTAACATTGAACGTGCTGAAGCCGCTAAACAGCGTGCCCAGCAGCGTCTTGCCGCTAAGCAGGATCAGGTCGATTTCCGCCGCGCAGAGCTTGCTTTGCAGCGTGCAATGAATCGTCTGAACATCAAGCAAAAATAAGCTATACCCGAGAAGCACCGTTTGCGCCGCTGAGGCGTGACGGTGCTTTTTTTATTTTGTTAAAGTCATCTGGCCCATCTGGAAATGATTTTTTATGATTTCACCAAAATGATATGTCCAACCAGCATGTGCTTAATGACGGGCATCTACAGCCTTTTACGCTTGAGTACATAATTATGCCATGGAATAGTTATCCTAAGACAGAATCTTATGCTTATGCGAGGGAGGAGTGGGGCAAATGTTCGGAACTTCTATGAGCGGCAGAGGCAAAGCTGGCAAGAAAGCCAACAAGAAACTAGCTCGGGCTGAGAAGCATGAGCATGAGCAGCTTGACCTGTTTTCGGACAAGCCCCTTTTCACTTCGCTGGAGCGAAATATGGAGGCAATCAAGCGCGAGCTGGGAGAGAGCCAGGATATTATTTTTCGAGAGCTGCTGCTGAACGAAATCGGACAAACGAAAGCGCTCATTGTTTATGTGCAGGGAATGATTGATGATGAGCGGATGAACGAGTTTGTTATACAGCCTCTGCATAAACATAGATTTCCTCATGAAGAGATCATACAGCCCGATGATGTACTCGAATACATGAAGAGCAATCAGTTGGCAACGGGCATTATTAACGATATCTGCGACTGGAAGCTGTTGTTTCAAAAGCTGTTTTTGGGCTATTGCATCATAATCATAGAAGGAGCCAGCTTTGCGATAGGTACTAATGTAGTCGGCGGGGCAAGACGCGGTGTAGAAGAGCCAAAAACCGAAATGGCTATTCGTGGCCCGAGGGAAGGTTTTACTGAGTCCATTCGAATCAACACCTCTATGATTCGCAGGAAGATACGAAGCCCCAAGCTATGGATGGAGCAGTGGACGATTGGTGAAATTTCGCAAACGCCTGTATGCATTATGTACGTCAAAGGGTTGGCGGATGAAAATGTACTTAAGGATCTAAGAGAGCGGCTAGAGTCGATCCGTATAGACGGCATATTAGAATCAGGCTATATCGAAGAGCTGATTGCCGATCAGATGTGGACGCCGTTTCCAACCGCCTTGAGCGTTGAGCGGCCGGACGCGGTTGCTGGCAACCTGCTTGAAGGGCGAATAGCCATCATGGTTGATGGAACTCCTTTTGTGTTAGTTGTGCCTGCCATACTTAACATGTTTTTTCAGGCCTCTGAGGATTATTACCAGCGATATGATATTGCGACCTTTCTGCGGATGCTTCGTTTCATTTCTTTCCTGATCGCGCTTCTCATGCCATCGATTTATGTGGCTATCGTCGGCTATCATCAGGAAATGATTCCGACGCAACTGCTGCTGAAGCTGGCGGCACAGCGGGAGGGCGTACCTTTCCCGGCTTATTTGGAAGCTTTTATTATGGAATTGGTATTTGAAATTTTGCGGGAAGCCGTCGTGCGAATGCCGAGCGCCGCAGGGAACACGATCTCCATCGTAGGCGGTCTCGTTATCGGCCAATCGGTGGTCGAGGCTGGAATCGTATCTCCGGCAGTCGTAATTGTCGTGTCCTTTACAGCTATTGCAAGCTTTGTATCGCCATCCTACAGTCTTGGAATCTCGGCAAGGCTGCTGCGATTTTTTCTGCTGCTTGCCGCCTCGACGCTGGGCTTTTATGGCATTGGATTAGTTGTGCTTCTGCTGATCCTTCACGTAAGCAATCTTAGGTCATTCGGCATGCCTTATATCAAACCATTTGCTCCGATGTTCTTAGGAGATATGAAAGATACGCTCGTTCGAGCACCGCTTTGGAAAATGCGCAATCGCCCGCAACAGATGGCTGTTGATAATGTCGTGAGGCAAGTAATAGAACCTGAGCATCGGAAGGAGCCTGAGCAATGAACGGGGGGAAGCGCGACAAGCGACTGTATTTGGCCATTCGCATATGCCGCAAATCGGTTCTGTTGTGGACGGCCTGCATGCTGATTTTGCTCAGCGGCTGTTGGGATCTGCGTTACTTAGACAAGCTCGGAGTTGTGCTGGCGTTAGGCGTGGATGAAGATCCGAAAGGCAAACAAAAGCTTCAGTTGACGGTTCAAGTTGTACTTCCGCAAAACGTAGCCGCCGAAAGCAAAGGCGGAATAGGGGGAACTGCTGTGACCACTTTCACGGAGACGGGCGACACGATCTTTGAAGCGATTCGCAAAATGTCGGCCAAGACGTCGAGGAGACTTTTTTTCTCCCATACGCAAATGCTGATCATCGGAGAGAAAATAGCGCGGAAAGGGATTTACCCTTTGGTGGATTTAATCGAGCGCAACCCGGACATTCGGACAGATATTTCCGTGCTGCTCGCACGGGGTGTGAAAGCGGAGGATCTGCTGCAGCTCACGACTCAAATGGAGTCGATTCCAATCAACCAGATTCACGCAATGGTAGAGACCAATCAGTCATCATATGCGATGAATTATGTTGTTCAAGTCAATGATATAACAAGGCTGCATGGGGAAGGAAAGCAGCAGGCTGCCCTTCCATCCATGAGAATCGTTGGAAATAAGGCACTCGGGCACTCTAATGAAAATGTGAACAATATACCGGCTAAAGCCATTCCTGAGCTGTCAACGATGGCTGTTTTTCGCGAAGGAAAGCTTGTCGATTTTTTGAAGCCTAAGGAATCGAGAGGATTATCATGGCTGCAAAATAAAGTGCAAGGCACGGTCATTAAGCTGGCATGCCCGAATTCGAAGGGCAACTTAATTGTAGAGGTGCAAGGAGTTACGGTGAATCACAGGGTCAAGCTTGATGAGAGCGGCAAGCCGGTTATTCAAGTAAATATTAAGATGTCAGGAAGCGTACAAGAGATTATGTGCAAGGATGTAAGGATAGGTGAGGAGCAGGTGCTAAATCAGATCGGTACGATGGCGAGTGAAGCTGTGAAGGATGAGATGGAGGCCACGATCCGAAAGCTGCAAAAAAAGCTGAAGATCGATGCCATTGGCTGGGGCAAGGAGATTTATTTACAAAAGCCGAGCATTTGGAAGCGAATAGAGGGAGACTGGGAGACGGTATTTCCGAATGTGAAAAGTGAAGTGATTTGCAGCACCAAAATTAACGGGTCGGGTGTTCGAGGCGAATCTATCGTGAAGTGAGTGATTAGGATGATGGTTTCTATTGTAGTTGTCTTTTTTGCGGTGGGGGCAGGAGCAGTAATTTGGAAACGAAACAATGATAAGCGACGTCCCCGAGAGGGAGGCTGGGCCTTGTTTATTTTATCGATAGGCACCCTGCTCATAATAGCTCAGCTGCTCCGCATCCCGATTCCAAATCCAACAGATTTGATTACGATCATTTTTTCGCCTATGTCTAAGCCGTTTACACAGTGGGTTGAGGAGGATATGAAACCGAAATGAGTAAATTCGCTGGCATGAACAATGCGGAAATCACTTCCGGCCAATGCGCGAAAATATTGTACTTATTCGCGCTTGGGAGCGCTGCGCTTATTTTGCCAACCTCTGTAACAGCCATTGCCAAGCAGGACGGATGGATATCAATGCTGCTGGCGGGCCCTTTCAATTACTTCATATTGATCGCGCTTTTAGCGCTAGCCGATCGTTTTCCAAACTTATCTCTGGCTCAATACGCGGAACGGGTGCTGGGGGTCTGGGGAGGAAAGCTCGTAACAATGCTTTATATTTTCTTCTTCCTTCTGCTTAGCGCGCTTGTTCTTCGCAATATTTCTGATTTCATGAACCTCTCCGTGCTGCCTATTACACCGGAGTGGTTTATTGACAGCACGTTTATGATTGTAGTCATCTACGGTGTTTACTTAGGGATAGAGACGATAGCGCGAACGGGAGAAATATTGTTTGGCTGGGGAATGTTCGTCATCATTATCGTTACTTTCTCATTATTTAATCAATTTGATTTCCATAACTTCGAGCCCTTCTTATATGAGGGATGGGAGAGGCCGCTCAAGGGTGTTTATCCGATATTGGGATCTCCGATTGGGGAATTTGTCTTTATGACGATGATATTTCCGCTTGTACGTGAGAAGGATCGTAAAAAGCTGAGAAAATCATTAAAGCTGTCGGCCGTTCTGATTACGTTCATAAGCGTTGCCGTAACGGTATTTTTAGTAGGCGTAATGGGGGTGGATGAGGCAAGTCGAAGTCCGTTTGCCGTTTACGATATGGCGAAAAACATCAATATCGAAGAAATATTGGTGCGTGTCGAAATTTTGGTGGTGATGGTGTGGATCGGAACTGTCTTTATGAAGCTGGCGCTTTGCGTATACGTACTGACCGTTATTACCGCCCAAATGCTGAAATTGTCTACCTACCGGACACTGATTCTGCCCTATGCCGTTATTATTGTTCCTCTCTCCTTAACGGTTTATCGCAACGTTGCTCATGCTAGAGAGTTTGCAATGGGAATATGGACCCTATACAGTTTATTTCAAGGCTTCGTTCTGCCGGTGCTTCTGCTTGTCATTGCAATTATTCGAGGAAAACGGGATAACAGCGATGGCAGCTTTCCCGAGGTGAAGCCGAAGGGAGGAGATAGGTCAGCCAATCCAAACAAGACGGGCGAAGCAGGAGAATCATTGGACAAGGAGCCTGCTCAGGCTTAACTCCGTCATAGACGGCTGTGGAAGCATTTGTTATAATTGTGAGGAAAATTGACCAAGCGCAGGCGGTCCGTATCTATTTAATTGACGGAGGCGATCGTGTGGAAAACTACGCCAATAACTATGTCGTCGTGGCTATATTTATCGTGCTCGGCATTTTGCTTCCAGTCGTTGCATTGACAGTTGGAAGACTGCTTAGACCGAATAAGCCGACAGAGCTGAAGCAAACCACCTATGAAAGCGGCAATGAGCCGGTAGGTGAGGGACAGGTTCGTTTTAACATTCGCTACTATTTGTTTGCGCTAATGTTTGTCATCTTTGATGTGGAAACCGTTTTCTTATATCCGTGGGCCGTTGCATACAATAAGCTCGGCTTATTTGTGCTAGTCGAAATGTTGATTTTTGCGGGAATGCTGTTTATTGGTCTTCTATATGCCTGGAAAAAGAAGGTGCTGAAATGGAATTCAGTTTAGAGTCAATTTCGATAGAGGAACGCAAAGAGCTTGAACGCAACGTATTTATGGGCACCTTAGAGCAATTGAAGGCATGGGCCAGGAGCAATTCATTATGGCCGCTGACGTTCGGGCTGGCGTGCTGTGCCATCGAAATGATGGGTACGGGCGCTTCCCATTATGATTTGGATCGCTTTGGCGTCATGTTCCGTACCTCTCCGCGCCAATCGGACGTTATGATCGTGGCCGGCACGGTCACCAAGAAGATGGGACCGCTCCTTAGGAGGCTGTACGATCAGATGCCGGAGCCGAAGTGGGTTATCGCGATGGGCTCATGCGCTACAGCAGGCGGGCCCTATATTAAATCATACTCGGTGATCAAAGGCGTCGATCAAATCGTGCCTGTTGATGTGTATATCCCTGGCTGTCCGCCTAACCCGGCTGCGCTTATCTATGGCATTAATAAGCTGCAGGAGAAGATCCGCTACGAGGCGAAAACCGGGAAGCGGGTGACCGGTCGATGAGCGAGGAGCCAAACAACAACGAGGAGAAATCGCAGGTTGATTCGCCGCCCGTTGACGCAGAGCGTGAGGCAAAGCTGAAAGCAGCGGCTGAAGCGCGAGCCGCTAGGGCAGCGGCGAAGGCGGATGCGGAGGCAGCCGAAGCTGCACCGGAAGCGCCCAAGCCGCCGTCTCCGCGGCAGCCGGAGCTGGATGCAATCGTTGCGCTATTGAAGCAAGGGATCGCAGAGGCGGCGGTCGAGGATGCTTATGTGAATGAGTTAAATGGCGATATGCCGATGATTATCGTAAGCAATTCAAATTGGCGCGAGGCTGCACGGCTGCTAAAGGAGCATGAACAGCTGCAGTTTAATTATTTGCGCAATGTGTCCGGCGTCGATTATGAAACGCATATGGAAGTCGTTTATCATATGGCCTCGCTTGGCAGTAAGAGAGAGGTCGCCATTAAGATTAAGGCAGACCGCGAAGCAGCAGCCGTATATTCCGCGACACCGGTATGGGCGACAGCGAATTGGAACGAACGCGAAATCTATGATCTGCTTGGCGTCGATTTTCCCGGGCATCCCGATTTGCGGCGCATCATGATGCCCGATGATTGGGTGGGGCATCCGCTGCGCAAAGATTATGAACCGTTAGACTCGGAGGTGTAGGCAGCCCTTGATCCGTACAGAAGAACTGCTCTTGAATGTTGGTCCACAGCACCCAAGCACACATGGCGTATTCCGAATTATCGTTAAGCTTGACGGAGAAGTCATTACCGAGGCGACGCCTGTTATGGGCTACTTGCATCGAGGCACCGAGAAGATCGCGGAGAATTTGAATTTTACGCAAATTATTCCTTATACGGATCGCATGGATTACGTATCGGCGATGACGAACAATTATGTGCTTGTGCATGCTGTCGAGACGATGATGGGGCTTGAGGTTCCGCAGCGGGCGGAATATCTTCGGCTGATTGTCATGGAGCTGCAGCGCGTAGCAAGCCACCTTGTCTGGTGGGGAACCTACCTGCTTGATATTGGCGCCATGAGCCCTTTTCTATACGCCTTCCGCGACAGGGAGATCATTATCGACCTGTTCAACGAGCTATGCGGCGCAAGATTAACCTATAATTATATGAGGGTCGGCGGCGTGAAGTGGGATGCCCCTCCAGGCTGGATGGATAAAGTGCGCGACTTTATTCCGTATATGGAGAATAAGCTGCAGGAATACGATAAGCTGGTCAGCGGCAATGAAATTTTTCTTGCCCGCATCAAAGGGGTCGGACAATACGATGCTGCTACAGCAATCGATTACGGCTTAACGGGAGCTAATTTGCGCTGTACGGGAGTAGACTTCGATATTCGCAAAGCAGAGCCCTATAGCTTATATAGCCAGTTTGAATTTAACGTGCCGGTAGGCACTACCGGCGATTGCTATGACCGCTATCGGATTCGGCTGGAAGAAATCCGCCAAAGCCTGCGCATTCTGAAGCAGGCGCTGGAGCAGTTTCCAAGTGATGGAGTGACGATGGGCAAGGTGCCGCGTGCTATTCGGCCGCCCGCTGGTGAGGTCTACGTGCGAATTGAATCGCCGCGCGGCGAGATCGGCTGCCACATCGTATCCAAAGGCAAAGCCGAGCCGTACCGGCTCAAGTTTCGGCGGCCTTCATTCGTCAATTTGCAAATACTGCCGAAGCTGCTCGTAGGAGAAACGATGACGAATCTCATTACGATACTGGGCGGCATCGATATTGTTGTCGGGGAGGTCGATTGCTGATGCAGTCTTGGCTTAACCAATCACTTACGTGGGGAAATGCGCTTGTACTGTTTCTTTGGGCGGTCGTATTCCTGTTCATCGTGCTTGGCTTCGTAACGTATGCCATTTATTTCGAGCGCAAGGTAATCGGCTGGATGCAGCTTCGCATCGGACCCAATCGAGTCGGTCCGTTTGGGCTGCTGCAGACAGTGGCAGATATTTTCAAATTGCTTATTAAGGAAGATACGATTCCGCGCAAGGCAGACAGGGTATTGTTCATTATCGCGCCTGCACTGGCGTATATTCCGGCTTTCTCTGTACTAGCCGTACTCCCTTATACGCAAAATCTATATTTCGCAGATTTGAATGTCGGCCTTCTCTATTATGTAGCGTTGTCGGGCATCTCGACGCTCGCTATCGTACTTGGCGGATGGGCTTCCAATAATAAGTACGCCCTCCTTGGGGGTATGCGCTCGGCTGCGCAGATGATAAGCTATGAAGTACCGCTTGTTATTTCGGTAGTCGGCGTTATTTTGCTCAGCGGCAGTCTGAATTTACGCGATATTGTAGCCGCTCAGGATGGCGGCTGGTTCTGGGACTGGAATTTCCTGCCCCAAATTATCGGCTTCGTCATATTCATTATTGCTGCGGTCTCCGAGCTCAATCGCACGCCCTTCGATCTGCCAGAGGCGGAATCGGAGCTTGTTGCAGGCTATCATGTCGAATACAGCGGCTTCCGTTTCGCGTTTTTTATGCTTTCGGAATATGTGTACGTATATGCGATTGCAGCATTAACGACTGTCCTGTTTCTTGGCGGGTGGCATGCGCCGGCGCCATTTCTTGATTTTGTGCCAGGCATCATCTGGTTTCTGCTCAAATTTGCGTTTATCGTGTTTTTCTTATTTTGGATTCGCGCCACGCTGCCGCGCATTCGCGTGGATCAGCTTATGGGGCTCGGCTGGAAGGTGCTGCTTCCGATCTCGCTGCTCAACGTATTTCTGACGGCTGTTTATTTGGAGCTATTTATTAAGAACTAGCTAAGGGGAGATGGAAATGAAAGGAATGCTGCAGGGACTAGGCGTTACGCTCAAATCGATGACGGCTCCAAAAGTGACCACTTCCTATCCCGACGTGCCCTTTGTCATGCCGGACCGGTTCCGCGGGATACAGCACTTTATTCCGGATCTATGCATCGTTTGCAATCAATGCGCGCGCATATGCCCGACCGATTGCATAACGCTGACGGGCATGCCTAACCCCGATCCTGAGAAAAAAGGCAAAGTGATCGACACCTTCGATATTAACTTTGAAATATGCATATTATGCGATCTGTGCACCGAGGTTTGTCCGACTGAAGCGATCGTGATGTCCAATCATTTTGAGCTGGCAACCTTCAGCCGTGATGATCTGTTTAAGGATGCGCAGTGGCTCACGGACAATAATACGCTCACCCGGCAGGATAACAACAATATCGGAGCGCCGGCCAAAGGGGGCAGCAAATAGTTGTTCAATATAGCATTTACAGGCGAGTTCGTTGCCTTTTTTATCTTCTCGGCGATTATGATATGCGGGGCCGTTCTGATGATCAGCTTAGAGAAAGTCGTTCATATGGTTATTTCCATGGCGGCTGTGTTTATTGGTTTGGCAGGCATGTTTGTGCTGCTTGAAGCGGAGTTCGTTGCGTTCGTCCAGGTGCTGATCTACGCTGGCGCGGTTTCGATTTTGATGATTTTCGGCATTATGATGACGAAGCATCAGGCTGGAGAGCGCGAGCCTGTGAAGCCGCTGCACGAGACGCTTGCGGCGGTCGGCGCGCTGAGCTTGTTCGGCGTATTGTTTTATGCAATCCGTACGACAACGTTCCCGGAGCCGCAGCCTTTCCAAGCGGCCGAAGACAATACGATGGCGATTGGAGAGCTCTTATATACGGGGTATGTGATACCGTTTGAGCTGCTCTCGGTGCTTCTTACGGTTGCTTTTATTGGAGCGATCGTGCTTGCCAAAAAGGAGGCGGATTGATTACATGCTTCCATCCTATTTAACAATGGCGGCGATACTGTTCTGTATCGGGCTATATGGCGCGTTGGTGAAAAGAAACGCGGTTGTCGTTCTGCTGTCGCTCGAGCTTATGCTGAACGCCGTCAATTTGAATTTGGTCGCTTTCTCGAAATACGGCGTCGTTCCGTCGCTGACAGGTCAAATCTTCTCATTGTTTACGATTACGGTCGCCGCGGCTGAAGCGGCGATAGGGATAGCTATTTTGATTGCGTTGTTCCGATTGCGCGGGACGGTTAATGTCGACGAATTTGACAAAATGAGGAGGTAGCGCGGCAAATGGATATGTATTCACAGGCGGCATGGTTAATTCCGCTGTTCCCGCTGGCAGCATTCCTCGTTTTGACGGCGCTCGGCCGCAGCTATCGGCGAGCGGGCGTGTTAATCGGCACAATCGGCTCGTTAGCTGCTTTCGCCCTATCCTTACTTATTATGATTGATCGGCTGGGCGCCAATGAGGTCGATTACAACTATTCCTTCGATTGGATCGTGATCGGAGAATATACGCTCCGCATCGGGTTTGAGGTGACGAATCTGACTGCGCTAATGCTTGTGGTCGTCACGCTGGTAAGCTTGCTCGTCAATGTATACTCGGCCGGCTATATGAAGGGTGACGAACGAATTACTGTGTTTTACGGCTATGTCGCCCTGTTTACATTTTCTATGCTAGGACTTGTATTGTCCGATAATTTATTATCGCTTTATATTTTCTGGGAGCTCGTAGGCGTATGCTCATTCCTGCTGATTGGCTTTTGGTCTACGCTGCCGAAGGCGCGTGCTGCTGCCAAGAAAGCATTTATTGTGACGCGGATCGGGGATGCGGGTCTGCTGCTAGCAATTCTGCTGCTGTTCTGGTATATGCCTGATCATGCGCTTGATTTCAACACGATTCAAAGCGTGTTCGACGGACAATCCGGCGCCATTACGAACGGGATTACGACGCTTATTGCTTTGTTGATATTCCTTGGCGCTGTCGGCAAATCAGGTCAGTTTCCGCTCCACGTCTGGCTGCCGGATGCGATGGAAGGACCAACGCCGATCAGTGCGCTCATCCATGCGGCTACTATGGTTGCAGCAGGCGTCTTTCTCATCGCGCGAACGTACGACATCTTTCAGGATTCGGCTGCGGCGATGGAAACGGTCGCTTATGTGGGCGGCTTTACAGCTCTATTCGCAGCGACGATCGCGCTGGTTCAGAAGGATATCAAACGAATTTTAGCCTATTCAACAGTCAGCCAGCTGGGCTATATGATGATGGCGCTTGGTCTCGGCTCCTTAACGGGCGGGATCTTTCATTTGTTCACGCACGCTTTCTTCAAAGCGCTGCTGTTCCTTGGGGCAGGCAGCATCATACATGCGGTACATACGCAAAACATCAATGAAATGGGCGGTCTAGGCTCGAAAATGCGAGTGACGGCTTGGACGTTCGGCATAGGCGCTTTAGCTCTCGCGGGAATACCGCCTTTATCCGGCTTCTGGTCCAAGGACTTGATTTTGTCGGTTGCTTGGGAGACTAATCCGCTGCTATTCATCGTTGGCTTGGCTGCAGCCTTCTGTACGGCGCTCTACATGTCGCGTTTATTCTTTCTTGTGTTTGCCGGCAAACCGAGTGCTGCATCCGCTAGTGCGCATGAAGCTCCAATTTCTATGACGCTGCCGCTGATCGTGCTGGCTCTGCTCGCTATCGCATCCGGCTTTGTCGAGACGCCATGGAATGGCTGGTTCGGGTCCTGGATTTATGATGGAAGCGCAGAGACGCATGAAAGCGGCGTAGCTATTGTCGCATCGATTGCCGTTGGCTTGCTTGGCATTTATATCGGATGGCTTGTATATGGGAAGAGAAGCGTCGGTAGAGCGACCTTTCAAGAGCGAGCGCCATGGCTCTATAGGCTGCTTGAACGCAGTTATTATGTTGATGAGCTGTATGCGTTAATTATTGTGAAGCCGCTGAAGCTGCTAGGCTCGGCATTGCTGGCCTTTGACACTTATGTCATTGCCGGCATCGTACGGCTTGCAGGCGCGGCAGCAATCTCAGGCGGAAGAGCTGCAGCACGGCTGCAGAACGGCCAGGTGCAAACCTATGGATTAGCTGCCGTAATCGGGTTCGTCATCATCGTGGTTGCTATAGTCGGAAGGAGGTTCCTGCCATGAGCATCCTGAATGACCTTCCCATATTGTCGATTATTTTGTTGTCGCCTTTGCTTGGCGTGCTCGTCCTCTTATTGCTGCCGAAGCATCGAAGCAACTGGATGAAGACGGCTGTTGTCATAACGACGCTGGTCCCGCTTCTTCTATCTTTTTGGCTGTATGTCGATTACGACAAGCAGCAGAACGGAGCGGCATTCGATGAGCAGCATAGCTGGGCGATGATTCCGCTTAATAAGGAGACGACATCCACCGTTTCTGAGTATACGTTCCAATTGCAATATGCGCTTGGCGTAGATGGGCTGTCGCTACCGCTTCTGCTGCTGACGACGCTCGTTACGGCTATGGCCGCGCTGGCAGCCGTCCACGTAAAAAAACGATG
This sequence comes from Paenibacillus sp. Y660, assembly GCF_057221575.1. NCBI lineage: Bacteria > Bacillati > Bacillota > Bacilli > Caryophanales > Paenibacillaceae > Paenibacillus > Paenibacillus sp. Y660. Next base: position 114,256 of record NZ_JBXBBJ010000008.1, read on the forward strand.
GAAGTCATTTTTTATATGGTTCCTGCTTCTGGAGACCGGCATGCTTGGCGTGTTTCTTGCCCGCGATCTGTTTTTGTTTTTTGTTTTCTTCGAGGTTACGCTTATTGCGATGTATTTTTTAATCGGAATATGGGGCTACTTCAATCGCGAGCGCGCCGCCAACCAGTTTTTGATCTATAACGGCATTGGCTCAGCAATCATGCTGTTTGCTTTTGTTCTGCTTGTGAGCACGGCAGGCTTCCGTATTGATCAGATCGGCGAGCAGGTGAATTTCATTTATAGCGGCAGCTATGCGGATATTTTCCGCAACATGGCTGATCCCGCAGCATGGGTGAATATGACGCCGGAGCAGCTAGGTACGATCAACCCTTTCCAAATGACGGATACGATGCAGTGGGTTTTGTTTACGATGCTGCTAGTTGCCTTTGGCATTAAGCTGCCGATCTTTCCATTCCATACGTGGATGCTGAAGGTGCATGCGGAAGCTCCGCCTTCGATCGTCATGATCCATTCGGGCATTCTGCTGAAAATGGGCGCATACGGCTTGCTGCGATTTGGGCTGCTGCTCTTTCCGGAGCAGGCTCGCGATTTTGCAATCCCGCTCGCCGTGCTTGGCGTAATCAACATTTTGTATGGGGCGCTGCTTGCATTCAGGCAGCAGGAGCTCAAGCTCGTGCTCGCTTACTCATCGATCAGCCATATGGGCATCGTATTGCTCGGCCTTGCTGCCTTTAATGAAATCGGCTTGCAAGGGGCGGTGTTTCAGCTTGTCTCGCATGGGCTTATATCCGCGCTGCTGTTCTTAATCGTTGGCAGCATTTATGAGCGTACGGGCACGACCGAGCTGACTGAGCTAGGCGGATTGGCGCGCTCTATGCCGTTTATAAGCGGTGTATTGCTGACTGCGGGGCTTGCCTCGCTAGGCTTGCCGGGTTTATCGGGCTTTATTGGCGAGTTTTTATCGCTGCTTGGACTGTTTGAATCGTTGCGCTGGCTTACTGCGGCTGCCGTGCTTGGCGTTATTTTGACCGCAGTCTACGTACTCCGTGCCGTGCTTAAGATTACATTCGGCCCGCAGCCGGAAAAGTTTGGCGCACTTAAGGATGCGAGGCTTATCGAAGCGGTTCCGATGATCGTGCTGCTTGCGTTTATCGTGCTGCTTGGCTGCTATCCATCTATCCTGACGGATACGGTACAGCATAGCGTCGACGGGCTGTTCAAACCATTACTTGCAACAAGGGCGGGGGGTTAGACCATGTACGAAGGCGTTTCATTCATACCACTGACATGGACGGATACGTTCTACCTTGCCCCGGAATTTTCGCTTGCAGCCGCTTTTTTGATATTGATCGTACTGGATCTGCTATTGCCTAAGCGTGTGAGCAGACTTGCGATTGGCTGGTTGTCGCTAGTTGGCATACTTGTGTCGCTGCTGCTCGTTGTGCTGAGGATGCTGGACATGAACGTTGGAGGGGCATCTGCTGAAGCGATCCAGCTGCTCGGCAACAGCTATAGAATCGATGATTTCTCCAGCTTGTTGAAAATCGTGTTTTTGACGGGGACGGCGCTTATCTTGCTGCTTGCTCTCGGATCGGCGCGCGAAGAGGAAGCGATAACGGAGAAGTCGGAATATTTCTATCTGCTGCTCCCTGCCCTTATAGGCGCAATGATGATGGCTTCTTCGGGCAATTTGGTGACGCTGTATATCGGGCTGGAGCTTCTAAGTTTAACGAGCTATGTGCTAGTCGGTTTGAGACGCAAATCGTCGCTGTCTGCAGAGGCTGCATTCAAGTATGTGGTAACGGGCGGCATTTCCTCCGCAATGGTGCTGTTCGGAATGTCGTACCTATACGGAATTACGGGCTCGGTTGATCTGGGCGCTATCGCGGAGGCTTTGCCGCGTGCTTTGAACGACTTTAAGGCGCTTGCCTATGTAGGCTTCTTCTTCATGATAGCCGGCTTCGGCATTAAAATTGCCGTTGCGCCGTTTCACGCATGGGCACCCGATGTGTATCAAGGAGCTCCTACTCCGGTGTCTGCCTTCCTAGCGGTTATCGCCAAGGGAGCAGCGCTTGCGGCTATATTTAGAATTATATACAGCACCGCCCTCATCCAAGTGACGGGCGAGGGTGCCGAAGTATTCAAAGATATTTTCTTTACGCTGCTGGTGCTGGCCGCGGCAGCGATGCTAGTCGGTACGACGACGGCACTAAAGCAGAAGAATGCAAAACGGCTGCTCGCCTTGTCAGGCGTGGCTAATGCTGGCTATATGCTTGTGCCGATTGGCATTTCGATCACCGTGGTGCACAGCAGCAATTTCTCGGAGTTTGTTTATTATCTAGTCGCTTACTTATTTATGACGATAGGGGCATTCGCGGTGCTTACGGTCGTGAGCAGAGCTTCCGGGCACGAAGAGCTTAAAGGCTTCGCAGGTATGTACTACCGGTCGCCTTGGACGGCTGTTGCGATGGTCATCTTCGTATTGTCGCTGGCAGGCTTGCCGGTATCCGGCGGATTTTTTGGCAAGCTGTTTATCCTGCTTGGAGCAGCAAGCGCCAAAGCGTATTGGCTGGTCGCCATTATGGTTCTCAGCAGCGTCATCTCCTACTACTTCTACTTCGGGCTCATACGCCAAATGTTCATGCGGAGCGGGACTGACGAGAGCGAGATCCGCATTGCAGGCGGAACGGGAACCGTGATATGGATTTGCGCAGCGGCGACGATTGCGCTAGGCCTATTCCCTGGACCGCTAATGGAATGGATTGATGCTGTGTTCTCTATTAAAGCGGATTTGATGGTTGGATAAGCAGCGGGCGGCTAGTTGAAAAAGCGTAAAAGGCAAGGCGAAGCTCTCTCGACGACGTAAAGTCTGCGGAGGAGGGTGGGCGCCTTGCTTTTTTTTATGGGGGATACAGCAGAAAGCTGACATGGCAAGCTAATTGCCTGGCTACGTTGCAGAAATGCAGCAGAAATAGCCTGCATGGTGAAGATTGATGAGGATACGGGGCATTCTGTTGCACTAACTGCAGCGTAGTAGGGTGAGTTGAAGAAAAAGTGGGATTCTGTTGTACAAAGTACAGCGTAGCGGGTTGTGTAAGAGAATTCAATTGTGCGATGTAAAGCATAGTGCGTGAAAGCGAAGTAAAGGGAGTTGATTGATTGTGCGAAGTAAAGCGCAGCAGAGTGACCTAAGAAAGAATCGGGAGTACATTTTGCGAAGCACAGTGAAGCAGCAGGTTAAGTTAAAAAATGAGTGGCTGTTCTGTAGCACAACGTACAACAAAGCTTCAAGCTGGCGCGTGGAAGGTGTACGGACCATATCGAAACTAATTTATCGGCTGCGCTTGATTCAGTCATATGCGATATGGGTAAGGAGCAGCAGGGGAGTAAAGATTCATATTCATAGTATTGGAGATGCGCAGAGCTGCTGCATGTATTGATCATTCTAGTTCGAAGTAACCGAGAAATCATCGTATTGCGTCGGGAAACCGTATTTCGTACATACGAAATGGCAGACTCATAGGTCTTTTGTCCTTTTGTCTGCTTCAAACAAGGGAAATGATGTCTGTAAAGAGAAATGATAGGGATAGTATTTTCAATTTGAAAGTAGGAACAAACTATAACCGTTCCGATACGAAAAGGCAGAATATGATGATTAATCGAATAGCATCAAGACGTGCACGAAAATCGCAAATGGACTGCGATCAGTCAGCGAATGCAGGCCAGTCATCTGCGATCAAAAATAATATAGCGCGCCCGCACAAACGGGCTGCCGCAAAGGCAACGCTAACCACGCGCAAGCTCCTGCGTCGCGCGCTGCTCGCGCTCTTGCTCGCGAGCGTCACCCTCGGGGGCATAGCCCCCGCAGGGCTCGCTCCCGCCGCAGCCAGCGCGGCTGCTGACGCCGCCGGCGCAGGCGAAGAGCAGCCGCAAAGCTGGCTGCTCAAATGGCGTGACCCCGCGCTAGCGCATGTGCCGCGCGGGACAGAGGTGCTGCGCCGCCAGAATGAGGCGGCGGTCATGCTCGTGCGTCCGGCCGCCGAAGGCGCGGACGTGCAGGAGTGGCTGCGCCGGCTGCAAAGCTTGCCGGGCGTGGAATATGTGCACCCGAATTATCGGGTGCACGCCTTGTCTTTGCCTGCGGGCGAGGCTGAAGCCGATGCGCCTGCAGCTGCGGAGCCAGCTATTAAGCCGCTGGCTCCATCTCAGTCAGAGCCTTCGCAAGTGGCAGAAGAAGCATCGCCCTCGCCGTCAGCGAAGCTTGCAGGAGCAGCTGCGGCTGTTACACTGCCGGCTAATGATCCCATGCTGTCTAAGCAGCAGTATCTTACCCAGATCGGCGCGCAAAAAGCATGGGAGACCGTTCGCGAGCAGGAGCAGCTAACGATTGCGATCGTCGATACGGGCGTCGATTTGGACCATCCGGATTTGAAGGATAATCTCGTTCCCGGTGCTAATCTGGTAAGTCCGGGCAAGCAGCCGGATGATGATAACGGTCACGGAACGAGCGTGGCGGGTGTAATAGCCGCAGCAGGGAATAATGGCATTGGTGTATCAGGCATCGTCTGGAAAGCCAAAATAATGCCAATCAAGGCGCTTGACCATAGCGGCGACGGTACGGAGCAGGAGCTTGGCGATGCGATTTTGTACGCGGTTCGCAGCGGCGCCAGCATCGTTGTGCTCTCGGTAGGCTTGCATCGCTACTCCCCTTACATGCTCGATATCGTCAAGTATGCAGAAAGCAAAAATGTACTGCTCGTAGCAGCAGCGGGAAATGACGGAGTTTCTCTCGGCCAGAAGGCGGAGGTAAAATACCCGGCAGCTTATCCGACTGTTCTCGCCGTTGGTGGCGTTAAGTCCGACAATACGGTAGATGCCCGCTCCAATCGGGGCACGGAGCTCGACTTGGTCGCACCTTGGCATGTATATACGACGGCAATCGGCGGACTGTATAAGTCGGAAGAGGGTACGTCCATGGCCGCTCCGCAGGTTGCTGCGGCAGCAGCGCTCGTATGGGCGCGTTATAAGGACTTGAAGGCTTACCAAATACGCATGCTGCTGCGTCAAACGGCTATCGATATCGGAGCACCCGGTGCTGACCGCACATCAGGCTATGGCGTGCTGCAAATCGACCAAGCGGTTAGCTCCACCTTGCAGCAGGATGTCTCCGAGCCTAATGACACTTTTTCGACTGCAGCTCGTTTTCCGCTTAACTCGAACATTTCAGCTATGCTGCAAGGAACCGCCGACCGCGATTGGTATCGAATTGATGCGCCGTATGACGGTACGCTGACGGTTCACTATGAAGGGCTTGTACCTATTGGAAATATCGTGCCGCCTGTTCGGCTTACCCATTACACGAGCGGTGTGGAGCAGAGCGTGAGTGATACGAAGCTTGCAAGCAGATCCATCGACATTGAGGTCAAAAAAGGTCCGCAAATGATTCAGTTGGAGCTAATCAATCAGAGCAGCGATGATGACCTGCCCTATCTGCTTACGTCGACTTTTACCATAAAGCAGGACGAGTACGAAAAAAACGATAAGTCCTATGAGGCCTCTACACTACAGCCAAGGTCTCAATCGATAACGGGCAACTTCCATCAGACCGCCGATCGGGATTGGTTTGCCGTTACCTTTACACAAAGCGGAAAGCTGAGCCTCGTACTCAGCACGAATACGGCGCGTATTGATCCAGGGCTTGCGCTCCAAAGAGCTGGCCAGCAGCTGCTCGTGTACGACGATGAAGGAGAAGGGGAAACAGAGCAATCACCAGTCATAACTGTGACTCCCGGCAAATATTATATTCGTGTTCATAATGCGATCTCCTCAGAAGCGAGTCCGACTATAGGCATCTATACGCTCAAGATGAATTATACGCCTAAATATGATGATCCGAATGAACCAAACAATAAATCGTATGAGGCCTTCATGATTAATCCAAGCACGGAGTACCTTGGGGTGATCGGCAGCTACTCTGACGTGGATTGGTTTCAATACCGGATTACGAAGGCAAGCATCGTCAACATGACTGTAAACGGTGCTCCGCCCGATATTGATTTGAGCCTTCAAGTGTATGACAAGCGGATGAAATCACTGGCAGCCAGCCGAACCGGCACAAGCGGGGAGCTTCAGACAAATGAGCTGCAGCTGCAGCCGGGCTTGTATTATGTAAAGCTGACGGCAGACGCACCCTTTGACCAGCAGTATTATCGTTTGAAAATAAAGTCAGAGGAGCTGGTAGCCGGATTCCGCGATATTAAGGAGCATTGGGCGCAAAACGAAATTATCACCTTAAACAAAAGGGGTATCATAAATGGTACAGGTGACAATCGGTTTGAGCCAAAACGTGCGATTACACGGGCAGAGGCGGTAGCGATGGTTGTCAAGTCTTATAAGCCGATATCGCCTGGCACAGCGAAAGCGAAGCGTTTTAAGGATGTTAAACCGAGTCACTGGGCAAATGGAGCCATAGCCATCGCGATTAATCAGGGCTGGATAAAAGGGTTCCCTGATGATTCATTTAGGCCGGATAAGCCGATAACGCGAGCGGAAATGGCGTTGATAATCGGCTATGCCGACGGCGTTCAGCCGCGGCTCCCTACCTTCGATCCGTTCGAGGATGTAACCAAATCGCATTGGTCGGCTCCCATGCTGTTTGCAATGAGGCTTAATGGTCAAATCGAAGGTATGCAGTCCAATCTTTATAAACCGAAGCAGCAGGCAAGCAGGGCTGAATTCACCGTGCTTTTGCACCGCGTCATGGCCTAATATTTGCATAAAACATTTTTGCTTCGAATTCCGTTTGATATGTAATAAGCTGCGAAAGCCAGGGAGGCATCATGAACGTCGACAACGAGCTCTACAATGACATGCAAACCTATACAGGCATGACGGGTTTGTTTTCAATTGTCATTGTCATACTCAGCATTATATTTGTTTGGTTCGTGCTTCAGGAGGTAAAGTGGGATACTTTTTTTCGTTTTCCGCGAAGCCCGAAAGCGCGCTTGTTTCAAGTCATCGTCGCCATCATTATGGGCCATCTATTGGCCAAATTTATTTTGGAATATTGGGGCTATACCGTGCTTCTCAAAAGCTTTGTCGAATAACAAAAGCGAAACATGTCAACAATGGGTAATACATGACGGACTCAAAAAGAAAATGGCGTGCGAATAGGTATTAATTAGGACCTATTTGCGGAGCGGAAACATGCTTGTTTTCGAAAAAAAGCGCCGTTTCTAGTGAAAAAAGTCATAAATTGCCGAGGGAAGCGTATGCAAAAAGTAGTAATAATTTAACGCTTGTCGATTTGTGTAATTGAGTGATAAGATGAAGTTTGGGTAAACTGAGCTATTCCAGATTATTCACGAATAGGAAATAGAAATTGCAGTTCGCGGAGGGAACCAAAAGATGACCAAAATTATCGTCCGCGGAGGCCAGCGTTTAAAGGGTACGGTCCGTGTTAGCGGAGCAAAAAATGCAGTACTCCCCATTTTAGCGGCCTCATTATTGGCGACAGAAGGAGACAGCGTCATCTATGACGTACCCCTCCTCGACGACGTTATGACGATCCAGAAAGTGCTTGCCTCTTTGGGCGCACAATTAACTTATAACAATGAAACGATGCGCATTACAGCGCAGGCGATTACGTCTTTCGAGGCACCTTATGAACTAATTCGTAAAATGCGGGCTTCTTTTCTTGTCATGGGGCCTCTTTTGGGCCGTATAGGCAAGGTTAGAATTTCGCTGCCAGGCGGCTGCGCGATCGGCACTCGTCCAATTGACCAGCATTTGAAAGGCTTTGAAGCGATGGGCGCAGAAATTACGCTTGGGCAAGGCTTCATTGAAGCGAGTACGAAGACTCGTCTTAAAGGCGCGAAGATTTACCTGGACGTAGCCAGCGTAGGCGCAACGGAAAACATTATGATGGCAGCGGCTTTGGCTGAGGGTACAACCATTCTTGAAAATGCTGCCAAAGAACCTGAGATCGTTGATTTAGCGAACTATATTAATGCCATGGGCGGTAAAGTGCGCGGTGCAGGCACAGGCGTGATCCGTATCGAGGGCGTGGATGAAATGTTCGGCGCAGCGCATAATGTCATTCCTGACCGCGTTGAAGCAGGAACCTATATGATCGCTGCCGCCATTACGGGCGGAGACGTATTCGTTGAAGGCGCAATTGCTGATCATTTGACGCCGGTCATTTCTAAGCTTCAGGAAATGGGCGTTGAAATTACAGAGAGCGATAACGGCATTCGCGTGCAATCCAGCGCTGTGCTGAAATCGGTTGACGTCAAAACCTTGCCGCATCCAGGCTTCCCGACAGATATGCAATCTCAAATGATGGCGCTTTTGCTTGTTTCAGAAGGAACAAGCGTCGTAACGGAAACGGTGTTCGAGAATCGTTTCATGCACGTCGAGGAGTTTCAGAAAATGAACGCTCAAATCAAGGTGGATGGACGCACAGCTATCGTTAGCGGCGGCCTGCCGCTTACAGGTGCGAAAGTATGTGCAACCGATTTGAGAGCAGGAGCAGCACTTATTTGTGCGGCATTGCGCGCTGACGGCGAGACGGAAGTAACAGGTCTGCATCATGTGGATCGCGGTTATGTCAATATTACGGGCAAGCTTGCAGCACTGGGTGCTGATATCCATCGTGTTGAGCAAGAAGTTGCTGCAGCTATGGCTTCGCCAAGCAAGCAAACTTCAAGCAGCCATGTGGTATCGGCTCGGGATATCGCTGCCGTGGTTGCGATTTCCGCATCGTCTGACGGTGAATCGGCTGCTTCCTACAAGCGTGAGAAAGAAGTTGCCGTTCTCAAAATACAGCCGACCTGGGCATAACGTCATTCATTTTAATGAAGAAGCTGTTTCAAATAAGCCGACCTGGGCTTATCTGAAACAGCTTCTTTTCGTTCATCCACATGCAGGTGCCGGTTCGATAGGCATTTCAAGCGTATGCCCATGGCTGTTTGTTCTGTGGTATTCTTTAACAAACGGAACCTGAATCCAGGAGGGACTTAAATTGTCTAAACTATATACAATTGGTGAAGCACTAATAGACTTTATACCTGATGCACGCGGAGTTGAGTTGAAGAACGTTGTCGGCTTTAAGAAGGAAGCCGGAGGAGCTCCGGCGAATGTCGCTTGTGCAGTAGCGAAGCTAGGCGGCAGCAGCGCATTCATCGGCAAGCTGGGCTTGGATGCTTTTGGCGACTTTCTCGTAGAAACGATGGATGCCGCAGGTGTCGATACACGTTACGTGCTCCGAACGAAGGAAGCGAATACAGCTCTTGCTTTCGTAAGCCTAAAGGCAGACGGCGACAGAGATTTTTCCTTCTATCGCAATCCGAGTGCGGACATGCTGCTAGCGGAAGAGGAGATCGGTGAGGAATGGTTCGCAAAAGGGGATATTTTGCATTATTGCTCCGTTGATCTCATAGAGGCTCCAGTGAAGCATGCGCATCTCAAAGCGATTGCGGCGATGAAGGCAGCGGGCGGCCTTATCAGCTTTGATCCCAATGTGCGTCTTCCGCTTTGGGACGATCACGAGCAGTGCAGGCAGACGATCCTTCAATTTATACCTTTTAGCCACCTTGTCAAAATAAGTTCGGATGAGCTTGCTTTTATTACAGGAATCGAGGACGAGCAGGAGGCTATTTCTTCGCTGTTTGTCGGCGATGTACAGGCTGTCGTCTATACTCGGGGCTCCGATGGAGCGGCATGGTATATGAGATCCTACGACGTATCTGTGCCCGGCCAAAAGGTAGCGGTCGTTGACACGACTGGTGCCGGTGATGCTTTTATTGGGGCACTGTTATATCAGCTTCAATTAAACGAGGGCGTATTAGAGACGATTGAGGCCCAAAAGGCGGAACGGATTCTTTCATTCGCCAATACCGCAGCAGCCCTGACGACGACCAGAGCGGGTGCGATTTCTTCCTTGCCTATGTTGAAAGAGCTGCCGCCTTTGTAAAAAACATCTATTAGAGTATTGTTTTTCTTCGCCTCTTGGGGCTGAGAAGGAATGATGCTCTTTTTTTGTTGCATTCTTTTCTTCATCCAAGCTGGGAAATTAGTTAGTTCATATCGCATGTGCGAGCTAATAAAGTGAAAGAGCAGCTAGAGTGGGCAGTGGTCTATAAGCACGCATACGTGCTTACAAAATTCAATCACATGGGAATTAGGGAGCTTCAGCGCAATATGTATGATTTCAAGCAGCTTATTTATGTAGCGATCTCCAGTTTCTAGTAGAGGCTGTTTGTATAAGCGGTTTGGGAGGCGCGCTAGGGATCGGGCTAGGCTATGCTGCCTCTATCGTTATAGGTGTTTTATCCAGTCCGAGACAGAGGTTCCAATCGACACCGTATTGTTGGCATTTGCTTTTTCTGCATTCGTCGGCGTGGTGTTCGGCTTTTTGCCTGCGAATAAAGCGGCGAGCTTTGGCCGGTTGACGTGCTTCGCCACGATTAGCCATTTGAAGTTCTACCCTATCATTTAGGCTCATAGAATGAACCATCAAGCGGTTTAAGAGAGATCAGCCGGCGCGAGCTGATTCCTGTTTTCCCTTACCGCCAAGGTGGAAGGAGAGCTCATGAGTCGAGGGATAGGGAAGTTTTCAATAGTTTCGATAGTCGACCGTTTGCGGAAAAGCAGATGGATGGCGCTATTTGCAATTGGCGCTATGCTGGGGGCGTCCATCCTGCTAGTAAGGCTGTCGCTGAATGAGCTGAAAAATGTGCAGGCTGCTCGTGTATTAACAGATACTAGCGGAGTGAAAGACGGCTTTCAAGCAGATGCCTCGGCAGACATTGCAAATGAGCCAGAAGGAACTAAGCCATCAGTAAGTAGAGATCAACCAAAGCCTGCGGCCAAGCCTTCCTTAAGTGAGGAATCGCATGCGGAAACTTCAAATGCACTTGATCATATCACCATCCGTGTTTATATGACGAAGGAAAAACGGATTGAGAGGGTTCCGCTGGAAACCTACGTCCGCGGCGTTGTGGCTGCGGAAATGCCGATCGACTTCGAGCTTGAAGCATTGAAGGCGCAAGCGATTGCCGCACGTACGTATATGGTTCGGCGAATCGTTCAAGGAAATGATAGCGGAGTGCCTGTAGCGGGAGCGGATGTGACCGATACTATTGAGCATCAGGTATATGTCTCTTTGGCGGAGCTCGCGCGAAAATGGCCCAAGAACAAGCAGAAGAAGAACATGAGCAAGCTGGACGAAGTAATCGCTCAGACAAATGGAAAAATAATAACGTATAAAGGCGAGCCGATAGAGGCTTCATTTTTCTCAACCAGCAACGGTTATACGGAAAATTCAGAGGACTATTGGAACCAAGAAATTCCTTATTTGCGGAGTGTGGCAAGCCCGTGGGATAAAGCGATCTCCCCTCGCTATAAAGAAACGGTGAAGCTCTCGTTAAATGAGTTTTACAGCAAGCTCGGTGTGAGGAAGAAGGGCTCTGTTAAACCTTCAATCCGCGTAATAGAGAAAACGGAAGGCAATCGCATCAGCAAGATTACGATAGGAGATAACGCTTTTACGGGGCGGGAAGTGAGAGAGGCGCTAGGTCTTGCATCCTCTCAATTCATCTGGAGCATAAAAGGAAATGCCATCTCGATTACGACCTATGGCTACGGACATGGCGTTGGAATGAGCCAATGGGGTGCGAATGGTATGGCTCAAACAGGGGCAGGCGCAGAAGAAATATTGGAACATTATTACTCTAGTGTTCAAGTGGAGCAAGCTTTAAAGCTTGCGAAGCAGCTCTCTCGCCGCTCGTAATTTAAACTCTTTCAACTTTTCGCATGCCTCACGTATAAACCTAGCAGATCTGGCAACAATGGCTAGTGAGGTGATAGAAAATGAATGATCAAAATCAAAGTAAACCGAAGCAAAAACCAGAAGAAACTCCCAAAACTGTTCTGGGAGGAACGTCTGCCGCCAAATCTAGCAGTGGATGGAAGAACCTTTTTGCAAAGCGATGGGTATCTCCAGCAATCTTCATGGCCGCGGCAGCAATTATCGTAACCTTAATGTGGATCTATCAGGGGGCCGATCAATCGAAATCTACAACAGGAAAAGTCGATCCTACTGAAGTTTCACAAGGGGGAACTACAGCACCGGAAGGCAAAGGCGATGAAACGCCTGAAGTTGTACTTGGCGACGAGTTGATGCAATGGCCAATCGCTGACAAAGCGGCACTGAAGGAAGAGATTTCGTTCTATGATGAGAAATCAAGCGACGCGGAGCGCGAAGCTGCACTCGTTCAAGTGGGAGACACGTTCTCACCGCACATGGGCATCGACTTTGTTGATCCAAGCGGCAAAACTTTCGATGTGCAAGCCGCACTCTCCGGTAAAGTCACTTATGTGAAGACAGAACCAACAAACGGCAACGTTATTGAAATTACGCATGAAGGCGGTCTGGTTACCATTTACCAAAGCGTGACGGACATTCAAGTGGCTGAAGGCGATGATGTTACACAAGGTACGGTCATTGCAAAAGCGGGCCGCAACGATCTGGAACGCGATCTGGGCATTCACCTTCATTATGAAACACGCAACAACGGCAACCCCATTAACCCAAGCTCGTTGATTACAGAATAAGGGCGGCTGGAGATTAACTTTTCCTGAAAAATAGGACTTTAGACGTACAGGCAGGGAGTAATTCCCTGCCTGTTTTACGTTTTTATGAAAATTTATTCACATTCAGGCTTGTCAGGCTTGACCATAACGAATATATACGTGGCCTACTCATATAATGTACCAAACTATCTCGAGTAGGGAGGCGGGAACGTGCACGATTACATTAAGGAGCGAACCATTAAAATAGGCCGCTGCATCGTAGAAACGAAGCACACGGTGCGTACGATTGCCAAGGAGTTCGGTGTATCCAAAAGCACGGTGCACAAGGACTTGACTGAGCGGCTTCCTGAAATAAACCCCGATCTGGCCGATCAGGTTAAGCACATTCTCGAATACCACAAATCCATTCGGCATCTGAGGGGAGGAGAAGCGACCAAGATTAAATATAAGAAAACGGGTACAAAAAAGCGTGAAGTGCTCGCCGCTGGAAAGCTGTGAAGTTTTTTCTCGAATTATAGAGGAAATTTGTCTTTTTTGGCGAATAATAAACGTTAGCGGTTTCCATGTCAAGGGAACCAAATGTACGTTTTGTAATTATTATTCGTTGGGGGACTTAAGCCTTATGTTGAGCAAGGATATTGGGATCGATCTTGGAACAGCCAATGTTTCCATTCATGTAAAAGGAAGAGGCGTCGTACTCGATGAGCCTTCAGTCGTTGCGATTGAAAGAGATTCTAAGAAAGTGCTGGCAGTTGGCGAGGAAGCACATAGAATGGTAGGCCGGACGCCAGGCAATATTGTTGCAATTCGGCCATTGCGTGATGGGGTTATTGCGGATTTTGAAATTACGGAAATTATGCTAAAAGCATTTATTGATCGCGTCGAGGGACGGAAGTGGTTTAGCCGTCCCCGCATTCTTATTTGCGCGCCAACGAACATTACATCAGTTGAGCAGAAGGCTATTCGCGAGGCTGCAGAGCGCAGCGGCGCTAAAGAAGTATTTCTTGAGGATGAGCCCAAAGCTGCCGCTATAGGGGCTGGAATGGATATTTTCCAGCCTAGCGGCAACATGGTCGTAGACATTGGCGGGGGCACAACGGATGTGGCCGTTCTTTCTATGGGCGATGTTGTGACCGCCTCTTCTATTAAAGTTGCAGGGGACAAGTTCGACGATGCAATCATGAAATTTATTAAGAATAAATACAAGCTGTTGATTGGTGAGAGAACGAGCGAGGATATTAAAATTAAGATCGGTACCGTGCTTGAGGGCGGACGCCAAGAGGAGATCGACATCCGCGGCCGAGATATGGTTTCGGGTCTTCCTCTTACGTTAACGATTCGTTCCGGAGAGGTCCGCGAGGCGCTCTGGGATCCAGTCATGTCCATCGTATCTGCAGCTAAGGCCGTCCTTGAGCGCACGCCGCCGGAGCTGTCGGCGGACATCATTGACCGCGGCGTTATTTTGACAGGCGGTGGCGCTTTGCTCGGCGGACTTGATGCGCTGCTTGCAGATGAGCTTAAGGTTCCGGTATTGATTGCGGAAGATCCTATGCACTGCGTCGTCAAAGGGACCGGTATCCTTCTAGATAACTTGGACAAGCTCGGGAAGAAGTAAGGGCAGAAGCGGCCGTGAACAAATCATTTGCGCGGGTAGGGAGCCTTAGGGGGGCGCAGCCGAGGCGTAAATGAGCCATTGGTCGCAGGACAAGCTATACAGGCAGCCTTGCTTTCAACCGATAACATATATAGGAAGTTGGATTGGAAGCGGCCAAGGGGGTAACAACGATGTTAAGAGGCTTATACACCGCAGCGTCGGGCATGATTTCACAGCAGCGAAGACATGATACGGTAACGAATAATATTTCAAACATAAACACGCCTGGTTACAAGCAGACCAATGCGGTAACCCGTTCTTTTCCGGAACTGATGCTGTCATTAACTGGAGCGGGCTCCGAGAGCATCAACAAGATCGGGAAGCTGACAACCGGCGTATTTGCGGAAGAAAGCTTGTCTATCCATTTGCAGGGCGATTTATCGCAGACGAACAACTCGTCTGATTTTGCGTTGATTTCGAACATTGAAATGGACGGCCTTTCTTTTGACGCATCCGGCAAAAATGTTGGTCCAGACGGAGAGGTGACTTTCCAGCCGCAAGCTTTCTTTACCATTCAGGATCAAAATGGCGAAATTCGTTATACGCGAAGTGGTAAGTTTACGCTTACCGAGGAAGGCTTTCTCATGGCAAACGATGGCTCGAACGTGCTCGGCACGGATGGACAACCTATTCAAATGCCAGTAGGCGTAGGCCTTGAGAACCTCAAATTGACAGGGAATCAACGCTTTCAAGATATAGATGGACAGGATATAGGCGTTCAACTGCTGGTTAGCCGAATCGATAATCCGAATCTGCTCGTGCGTGAAGGGAACGGAAGCTTTAGATTTGCCACTGAGGATGGAGAAGCGGTTGCAATTGCTCCAGATGAGCGCGTTGAGGTGAGACAAGGCTACGTAGAGCGCTCCAATGTTGATGCTGCGCAAGCGGCAGTTGATCTGATGTCAGCGCTCCGCGCTTATGAAGCGAACCAGAAGGTCATTCAATTTTATGATCAAAGCTTGAATAAAGCAGTTAATGATGTAGGTCGCGTATAACAACAGGCGTAAAGCAGCGGAGGTGCACGAAGTATGAACAGTTCAATGATCAACGCTATGGTATCGATGAATGGACTTCAAAAAAAGCTGGATTTGCTTGCAGATAATATTGCTAATGTGAACACCGTTGGTTACAAACGCAAGGAAGCAACCTTTGAGGATCTTCTTACGAACTTAAGAAGCCAGCCCGATGCGTTTAATCAGCCTGGTCGTCTTACGCCGATGGACTATACGCAAGGCTGGGGCTCTCGGATGACGTTGGTTCAGCCGAATCTATCCCAAGGCCCTATGCAGGGAACGAATAAAGATACGGATATTGCGATCGAAGGAAATGCATTGTTTGAGGTCGAGGTGGACGACGCCGGCAATCGCGGATACACGCGCAATGGCGCCTTTCAGTTGACGCTCGGCGGAAACGGTGATACGATTTTGGCAGCGGAAGACGGATATCCAGTCGTTGCTAATGTTAAGGATCCTTTGACTGGGGACATCATTGAGGGCAATATCGTTGTGCCTCAAGGCTATAGTCTACGCGTTAATTCAGACGGTTCTGTGCTTGGGGTATCCCCTAATCGTACCATTGAGCTTGGCAGCATAAAGCTGCTTCAGGCTTCACGTCCATCAGCACTGACTGCGGTTAACGATAACCTGTTTGTTGTGGCTAATGGCATAGACGCGGGCGATGTGGTGCAGCAGATTGTACCTAATTCGGAAAATCTTATTACTTTGCGCCAAGGATACTTGGAGCAATCAAATGTTGAGCTGACGGATGAGATGACCGAGCTTATTAATGTGCAGCGTGCTTATCAATTGGCAGCTAGAGCGTTATCGTCAAGCGATACGATGATGAGCCTGACAAACGGACTGCGCGCATAAGGATAGGATGATGTAGATGAGTATGGCCGATGAACGAATCGACCGCGGCGCAAGCGGGGTCGGGAGTCAAGCAGAAGAGAGCGGCTCTGGGAAGAAGAAGCGCAATATTGGCGCGAAGACTGACGGGAGCTCCGATAAGAAGCAACGGCCCAAAGGGGTAAGGATGCTGCTGTGGTTTTTACGCAAAAGCATCGTACCGCTCATAATGGTTATTATGCTTGTTACAGGTTTATATGTTGGTTATGTCGTAGTGGGCAAGCAGCCTAACGAAGAAGTATTTAGCTGGTCCACATGGCAGCATCTTTATGACCTGGTATTCGCTGAATCTTAATAATCATAGGATAAAAAGGTTGTCTATCTAGCGGCATTAGCGGCTTGACGGACAGCTTTTTTGCAAGGAAAGAACAACTTGCAATGGACCCGAAAAAAAGCAGATCAAGGCTTATGGCCTCGACCTGCTTTTTATTTCTTACACGAATTTTTTATTGCTGCATGAACTATTTTACCGTTACCCGTATGGTTACGCTTTTTCCAGCATAGGTTGCTTTAATGGATGCAGTGCCTTTGCTGACAGCAACGATTTTGCCGCCTACTACGGTTGCGACGCTAGCTTTGGACGAAGTCCAAACTGCAGCATCATTCACGTTAGAGGAATCTCCAGTCGTGAAATTAGCTTGCAGTTTAGCGAGATAAGTCCCGCCAGCTGTTAGCTGCACCGATTTGCTCGAAAGAACAAGTGATTTGAGCTTAGGCGATACAACGATAGGTACAACGACCGTTTTTCCTTGGTATGACCCTGTAATTTTTGTTGTTCCG
Organism: Paenibacillus sp. Y660; assembly: GCF_057221575.1. Taxonomy (NCBI): domain Bacteria; kingdom Bacillati; phylum Bacillota; class Bacilli; order Caryophanales; family Paenibacillaceae; genus Paenibacillus; species Paenibacillus sp. Y660. The sequence continues at coordinate 131,191 of NZ_JBXBBJ010000008.1, forward strand.
ACAGCTGCTGCTTTAACGGTTGTGCTGCTTACGCTCGCGATGTTTGGATTTCCGGACTCCCAGTTCATTTTTGAACCGAGGGAAACCTGCGTGCCACTCTTGTAGTAGCCAGTTACCTTAACTGATTTGGATCGGCCTGGATTAAGATCCAGTGCAGCAGGCTCAACTACGAGCTTCACAATCTCTTCTTCAACCTTCACGCGCACAGATACGCTCTTCGTCAGGTAAGTGGCTGTGAGTGTAATGCTGGACACCTCAAGGCCCTTCATTACCTCATCCTTGAGCACGATATCCTCTGACGTGGTTTTCCATTTGATTTTGCTTGAGATGTCCTCTTCTTCCCCATCCTCATTAACGACGGTTACAGAAGGGTATGGCGTTTCCTTTCCTAAAATAATGCTAAGATCCTTTACGCTTGCGATTAGCTTCAACGGCTTCACATGAACAAATAATTTTACTTCGATTTTTTTTCCTTGAACGGTCGCAGTAAGCAAGGTTTCGCCAATGGCTTTGGCTATCCATTGTCCGTCTTTAAGGACAGCGACCTTCTCATCCTTGGAAGTCCAAGTCGCGATTTTCGAAACATCGACCTTTGAACCGTCAAACGTTTTTGCCGTTACTTTAGGTAGATCACCGCTGATCCCATTAAAGCCGTCGATGGTTTCAGTCTCTACGCTAATGTCGCTTACGCTTGGGTACACCGTAATATCGATGCTGCGGCTAACTCCTTTGTAACTTGCCGCAATTTTAGTAGTTCCAACAGCCTTAGGCGTAACAAGGCCGCCGGCTGAGACCGTAGCGACTGCGACATTGGAGGACGTCCATTCCGCTTTATTTGTCACAGGAGAGATGACATTAGAATTATCTAATACTTCTGCTGTTACCTGAAGAGAATCATCTTGCAGAAGCAGGTGATATTCTTTCTCTGGAGACAATCTAATCGATTGGAAAGCTGTACGAACGATTACATCGATAGAGGTGGATACACCTCTATGGGATACGGTAATCGTCGTTTTGCCGGCAGCCACCGCGGTGACGACGCCTTTTTTAACCATCGCCACCTTCTCATTGGCGCTAACCCATTTGGCTGTATCTGTGACGTGAGGAAGTGTTTCGCCTGTCTTGGAAACGACGGATGCCGTTAACTTTTTGTCATCAGAACCAATATCGAGCTCGACTAAATGACCTGAAGCTCCCGAATCGATCGAGATCGTTTTGTACGGTGAGGATACATGGATTGTAATGGAATCGGATTTGCCCTTCAGCTTGGCTGTAATGGTAACGGCTCCAACGCCCAACAACGTAATCGTACCTTCATCAACAGTTGCGATTGCAGCGTTTGAAGATGTCCAAACGGCTTCGCTTGTCACATTCTTGCTGCTAGTATTTGTTTTTGTACCGTCAAGTGCGAAGATTAAAGGCTGACCGATATCAATATCTTGCGTAGTCGGTGCTTCCGTTCCATTTAGATATTTTAGAACAACGGAATCGTAAATGTAATCAGATGACGCCTTGATGGAAATGGTGAAGCCTTTATAAGTAGCGCTTATCGTCGCCGTTCCCTTGCCGACACCGGTTAATACGCCTTTTTCCACTTTTACAAATGCTGTGTTGGACGATTTCCATATCGCGTCCGCTGTGACGTCCTTCTTGTTTGCCGAGCCTGAAATGGAGGCGAAAACAGTTAAATTCACTTTGTCATCCTCAATGAATGTTGCGAGAGATGATGTGCTGCTGTTGTAATCCGATGAATCATAACTAAATTCGATGCCAGTTACATTATCTTCTGCAGCAATCGCAACTCCTGTTAACGAAGTCATGACGATCACGAATGCAAGAGCAGCTGCAAACCACCTACGAGTTTCTTTGAACGACGTACCGATACGTAAACTAAATTTCACTACATCCCTGTCCTCTCTTTGTAAAAGTAATTGTCCTTCTACTAATTAACGGTAAAGAGATGGCGAAAATGAAGAACGAAGGTATAATATGGTAATAAAGTTTTTTAAATGCCGGCATGGAACGATGGATGCATAAAAACTCGGCTTTCTCGGACCAGCGAAGGTTTTATTTTTAGGGGTGGTAGTTGTATAATAGTTTGGAACCATGATGGACAGTAAGCAATAGGTAGAGGAGCGTGCGAGTTTGAATCTGCCGAATCTATTAACATCATTGCGTTTTGTATTGATTCCTGTCTACATAGCGGCATTCGTTAAAGGACATATGATTCCTGCCTTCTTGATTATGGTCGCTGCGGGCATAACAGATGTGCTTGATGGTTATATTGCGCGCCGAAGCGGCAAGGTTACGATGGTTGGCATTATGCTCGATCCGCTCGCTGACAAGCTGATGCTCATCACTGTAATTGTATCGTTGCTCATTTCCGGTCATATTTCATGGGCGGCAGCAGCAGCGATGTTTTTGCGCGATCTTGGCATGATAGCTGGAGGATTGTATTTCCATTTTCGAGGAAAGAAGACGGTGCCTGCCAATTGGATGGGGAAGCTGACAACCGTGCTGTTCTATGCGGCGATTATGCTCATCTTCTTTGAAGCGCCAAATGCACATTCGTATTTGTGGGCGGTCATTGCCTTTTCGTTCATCACTTCCATTGTGTATATCGTCATGTTTAAGGCGCTTAATAAAGCAGTCCCGGGAATGCCGACCGGGCATTCATGATTTATCAAAGCTTCTACATATGAACAAAGAGGCTTGGCGAAGGACACATCTGGTCCAAGCAGCCAAGCCCCTTATCTTAACCTTCATAAACTGCAGTTTTATGAGGGATATGATTAGTGTCGTACAAATACACCGTTTTTATACTACTCAAACTTTGAAAGGGGCTTTTTTTTAACATGTTGGACATTAATCAAATTCAAGAAATTATTCCGCACCGTCCGCCGTTTCTGCTGATCGATCGTATTTTGGAGGTTGAGCCAGGCGTTAGGGCTGTCGGTCTGAAAAATGTAACGATGAATGAGCCTTATTTTGTGGGTCACTTCCCCGGCTATCCGGTAATGCCTGGCGTTCTTATTGTTGAAGCGCTAGCGCAGGTCGGTACTGTTGCGATGCTCATGATTGAAGCCAATCGCGGCAAGCTGGGCTTTTTTGCGGGCATTGACGGTTTCCGCTTCCGCGGTCAAGTTAAGCCTGGGGATACGCTGACGCTAGAGGTGCAAATTACAAGGCTCAAAGGTTCAATCGGAAAAGGGCAAGGGACAGCAAGAGTAGGTGATCAAATCGTTGCCGAAGGCGAGCTAATGTTTGCTTTATCAAATCCTTCATAATTAAAATTCATGAATGAGAGAGGCTGATAATTATGACAACTCCAACAAATGATACCGTTATTGCTAAATACGAGGCTTGGCTTAATGATCCGCTTATCGATGCTGCGACGAAGGAAGAGCTTCGCGGGCTTGAAGGGCAAGAGAAGGAAATTACGGATCGTTTCTATCGTGACCTTGAGTTTGGTACAGGCGGCTTGCGCGGCGTGATGGGCGCAGGAACGAACCGTCTTAACGCATATACGGTTGGCAAAGCGACACAAGGGCTTGCTAACTGGCTGCTTGCTGGCGCATCGGCTGAGGCTAGCCCATCGGTTGTCATTGCTCATGATTCCCGTAATTATTCGCCTGAGTTTGCGCTGGATGCCGCGCTTGTGCTTGCAGGCAACGGCGTTGTTACTTATTTGTTTTCTGCGCTTCGCCCGACACCTCAGCTTTCCTATGCGGTGCGTGAGCTAAAGGCCTCCAGCGGTATCGTCATTACGGCAAGCCATAATCCGCCTGAATACAATGGCTACAAAGCATACGGCTCCGACGGCTGCCAGCTTATTCCTGAGGAGGCTGAACAGGTTATTTCAGCTATCAGTCAAATCGCCGGCTTCGATGAAGTAAAAAGGCTATCCCGCGAGGAAGCAGAAGCTCAAGGCTTGCTTCGCTGGCTAGGCGAGGAAGCTGATCAACAGTTTATTGATACGATAGTTGCTCAAAGCTTGAACGGAGATCTGATTAAAGGTGGAATTGGCGAGAAGTTCAGCGTCGTCTTTACGCCGCTGCACGGGACAGGCAATATGCCAGTTCGGGAAGTGCTCAAAAAGGTCGGCTTCAACAACGTTCACATCGTGCCGGAGCAGGAGCAGCCAGACGGCTATTTCAGTACGGTGAAATCTCCCAACCCTGAAGAGCGCGAAGCGTTCACGCTCGCGATCAAGCTCGCGCAGCAGGTTGATGCCGATATCATTATTGGTACGGATCCTGATGCCGACCGTATGGGTGCAGTCGTGAAGAACAACGAGGGCGAATACGTCGTGCTTACCGGCAACCAGTCCGGTGCATTAATGGTTCATTATGTGCTTAGTCAGTTGAAGGAACGCGGCCAGCTGCCGGACAATGGCGTTGTGGTTAAAACAATCGTCACAAGTGAATTGGGAGCGGATATTGCCCGTTCGTATGGGGTAGAGGTTGAGAATACGCTGACCGGCTTCAAATATATCGGAGAAAAAATGACAAGCTATGAGCAAACAGGCGAGCGCACTTTCTTGTTTGGCTATGAAGAGAGCTATGGTTATCTAACTGGAACCTATGCGCGTGATAAAGATGCTATCGTTGCTGCGTTATTGATTTCGGAGGCTGCGGCATACTATAGCAGCCAAGGAAAAACGTTGTATGATGTATTGCTCGAGCTTTATGCTGAATTTGGCTTCTATTTAGAGGGTTTGGAATCACGTACGCTCAAAGGCTTTGACGGCGTACAAAAAATCGGTGCGATTATGGATGATTGGCGTCAAAATCCGCCTGTTGAAATTGGCGGCGTGAAGGTAGAGCAAGTCCTTGATTACGGCAAGGGTCATGATGGACTTCGTCCAGAAAACGTATTGAAATATATGCTTGAGGACGGCTCATGGTTCTGCTTGCGTCCTTCCGGTACAGAGCCGAAGATCAAGGTTTATTTTGCTGTCGAGGGCGAATCGAAGGATGCTGCCGCTGCTGCACTGCAAACGTTGAAGACAACCGTTATGGAACGGGTAGACAAAAGCGAATAGAACGATAATCAGCCTGTTTAGAACGGAGGAATGACGTGTTTTTACGTTGGCAGCAATGGAATCGGCGAGCAAGGTTTGTACTATGGGTCATTGCAATAATCGGGGTGGCGGCAGCAATGCCGCTCGGCGCCGTTCGTTTGGAAACGGAAAAATCATCAAAGCAAGTGGAATATGTATTTGATTATCGCGATATTATAGAGGTCGCGGAAAAGCAGGCTAGGCCGCAATCTTTCTTGACAGAGAAGCTGGCGATGCTGAAGGAATCCGGCATTACGACGATGGCCGTCTATGAGAGCTCGCTTAAGGAACTGCAGTTATCGGGCAGGTTAACTTATTACAGCTCAAGGGATGCAGCGATGCTGCAAGGCAAGTTCGAAGCTTCCGGCCAAAATTTTACTTATATTTTATTTAATGGCTCCAAAGAAGAAGAGATGATAGGACCGGTTTTACGCGAGGTGTTTGATCGTGAGGAGGCTCCGTACAGCGACTGGTCATTCGGCGGCCGCAACGGTATGGTTGTCGAAATTCCAATCGCGGATGCGGTTATGAAAACATTGGCTTTTGACCCGATGTCGCTGCAAACGATTCATGACGCAGGTCTTGGCATACTGCCGCGCTTATCTGACCGCGTTAAGCCATACGATCAATCAGCAACAGATGCGCTTCTTGCAAAATTAAAGGGCTACGGCATTAATCGCGTGTTATTTGATGGCGATTCTGTAAAGGGCGCATCAGATCAAGCGATGGACAATAGCCTGGATAAATTCGGTGAGCTGCTGAATAAGTACGATATGGGCGTCGCAGTGATCGAAAATTTAAAAAAACCGCAAGAAGGCATAAATAAATTAGCATATATTACAAACTATAATGCAGTAAGGTTATATTCCTTGTCGGAACAAGATGGGATGACCATGACAACAAGCGCCATCTCGGATCGGTTTCTTTTGGCGGCGAAGGACCGCAATATCCGGATGTTTTTCATCAACGGATTGGTAGAGTCGAGTACCGAGAAAGCTAAGGTTGTTCATTCTTTGGACAGGCTCGCCGAAGCGATGAGCGAAGAAGATGGCGTTGTCCCGAAGCTTGCGAAGGAAGGCTTTACGCCAGGCACGCCGAAGCCATTCGATTATGAGCAGCCTTCATGGAATAAACCGGTTCGTGCGGTCGTTGCCTTAGGAGCTGTCGCTCTTATAGCATTGCTCGTTGGCGCGTTTGTACCCGGCGTTTACATTCCGGTCTTTGCTATCGGACTTGTCGGAAGCGCAGGCTTGTACAAGCTCAACAGCTCGATTATGGAGCAGGGGCTTGCTCTAGGTGCGGCAATCGCGGCGCCTACGCTCGCGCTTGTGTGGGTTATGAATCGGATCTATTCTCGTACGGTTGGCGAACGGCGAGTCATTGGCGGAACAGATTGGTCCGTGGGCCGCAGTCAGCAAGGACAGGTCCCGCATCAGCCAGGTGCTGTATATGAGAATGGAAACCGCATGAAATGGCTTTTCCCGGCATTGTCCATCGGAAGACGCTTTGGACTCGCGTTGAATTGGTTTATCGTAGCGACGTTGATCTCGCTTATGGCAGTACCGATTGTATTCGGATTGTTGAACAACATCACGTATTATTTGAAGCTGGAGCAATTCCGCGGAGTAGGCTTGCTTCATTTGGCTCCAATTGCGTTGGTTGCCATTTATGTGTTCCTTTACAACAGTCAGATCACAATGGGCAGATTGAAAGCATTGCTTTCCAAGCCAATCACGCTTACTTGGATTATTTTGGCGGCAGTGATCGGAATCATTGGCTACTACTACCTGTCTCGTACAGGCAACAGCGGTCAAGTATCCTCGATTGAGCTGGTTATCCGCCGTTTTTTGGAATCGACATTTGGCGTTCGGCCGCGTTTCAAGGAGTTTTTGCTCGCGCATCCGCTATTTCTGCTGGGGCTTTTCTTATCGCTTCGATACCGAGCAGCATGGCTGTTTATCATTATCGGCTCGATAGGACAGCTGTCGATGGTTGATACGTTTGCGCATCTTCATACGCCGCTTTACATTTCAATCATTCGAGTGCTGCTCGGATTGGGTGCAGGCGCAATTATAGGCTGTATTTTGATCGTGGCATGGCAGGTAGTGGAAGGAGCAATACGTAAATGGGCACCGGCAATCGTTCGCAAATTCGTCGAATAGTAATATCGGGCTATTATGGCTTTCGCAATAGCGGTGACGAAGCGGTGCTCAGATCGATATTGCTTGCATTGGAGGAAGAAGGAGAGGCGCAGGGCGTTCAGATCGTGCCGATCGTCTTGTCGGCCGATCCGGCTTGGACAAGCCAAATGTACGGGGTTGAATCCGTTAGGCGGATGCATCCTGCGGATTTGTGGAAGGCGCTGCGAGGCAGCGACGGCTTGATTAGCGGAGGCGGCAGCCTCCTGCAGGATGCAACAAGCGCGAAGACGATTCCTTATTATACGGGAGTCATGAAGCTGGCGCAGATGCTAGGCAAGCCAACCTTTGCATATTCGCAGGGCATTGGTCCTGTGAACCGCCGCTGGATGGACCCGCTTATCCGCAGCGTGATGAAGCGCAGCGCATACGTATCGGTGCGCGATGCTGAATCCGCTGCATTGCTTGGGCGGATTGGCGTACCGGCAGAGCGGATCGATGTCGTTCCCGATCCAGTTATGGGCTTGCCGCTCCCGGCAGAAGCGCATGAAGAAGCTCAGCGCAGTTTGCCGGCTGGACAAGCCGCAGACTCGCTAAGCGCGAATGAGCCGCCGATTATCGGCGTATCGCTGCGCCATTGGCGCAGCGACGGCGGCGATCTCGCCCGCGCCGCCGAAGCGCTAGTCGCGCTCTCGAAGCGCATGCCTGTGCGGCTGCGCTTCCTGCCGTTCCACACCCCCTCCGACACGCAGGCGTCGGAGCAGGTGATGGAACGGCTGCGCGGCAGGCTCGGCTCCGGCTCCACCGCCGAGCTGGCCGCGCCCGGCGACGACCCCCAGCAAATGCTGCTGGCGGTCAGCCGGTGCGACGCTTTGTTCGGCATGCGCCTCCATGCGCTCATCTATGCAGCAGGCCAAATGGTTCCCATGCTTGGCCTCTCCTACGACCCCAAAATCGATCAGTTCCTGAATCGATTAGGGCTAAGTGCGATCGGCACGACGGAGGCGCTCGATGCCGAAGCATTTGCAGACGCGGCGTGCTCGCTGCTGGAGGACAAAGCTGGCTGGCAAGCGAAGCACAAGCCTGCAATCGACCTGTTAAAACAACAATCGCAAAAACCGGCGCAACAAATCGTACATTTATTGCGTCATATCATATCGAGGTGAGCTCCTCTTGTCGAAACAAATACCGACAGTGCCGATATACGGCATTCCGTTCTCTAAGGCCAGCATGGATGAGACGGTTAATTATTTAACAGAAGCTATTGAAAAGAGACGCGTAACACACGTCATTACTGCTAATCCGATCATGATCATGTCTGCGGTCGAGGATTCGAATTACAGTGCGATGATCCGCCGCGCGGATCTCATTGTTCCTGACGGCGCAGGTGTCGTATGGGCTGCTAAGCATGTAGGCAATCCGGTAGCTGAGCGTGTAACGGGATTTGATCTGATGCACCGCCTCTTTCAGCAGGGAGAATCGCGCAAATGGAAGGCCTATCTGCTCGGAACCTCGCAGGAGGTTATCGAAGCGGCGGCCGAGAAGCTGCAGCTGCAGTATCCGCAGGTGCGAATCGTTGGCTATCGGAACGGATTTTTTGGACCGGAGCAGGACGAGGAAGTGGTAGAAGCGATTCGCGAGGCAGCGCCGGACTTGTTGTTCGTTGCTCGCGGGGCGGATACGCAAGAGCCATGGATTGTTAAATTTAAGAAAAGATTAGACGTGCCTCTTATTATGGGCGTCGGCGGAAGCTTTGACGTTGTATCGGGCAAGTTGAAACGAGCTCCCATTCTTTTCCAAAAGCTTCGCTTGGAATGGTTTTATCGCTTGCTTCAAGAGCCAAAAAGATACAAAAGAATGCTTGTTTTGCCGAAATTCGTAGTGAAAGTGCTTCGCGACAAAGAAAACGTAACAAAACCTAGGCCTACACCGTGAAAATCTCGTTAAAACCATGAAAATTGGTTAAAAACGGAGTTGGAGTTTCTTTTTCAATCGGAGTATAATTCACTTCGGTAGAGAAAAAAGGGGAGTTGCACACATGCCTGTTGGCTTGCTGTATTCAATTGGGTTCATAATCGCTTTAGTACTTGCCATTGCGATGACGCCGCTTGTTAAGAAATTCGCATTCAAAGTAGGCGCAATAGACAAACCAAACCACCGCAAGGTACATACGCGCATTATGCCGCGTCTTGGCGGTCTAGCTATTTATATTGCATTTGTGGGCGCATTTTTTATTCTGTCGCCGTTTATTCCAGACGGCTTGCTCCGTCCTCAAGATTCAAACATGATCAATGCGCTGCTGGTCGGCGGTACGATGATCATTATTTTAGGAGCCTTCGATGACCGCTTCGAGCTTTCGGCGAAAGTTAAGCTTCTAGGCCAAATCGCAGCGGCATGCGTTGTCGTATTCGGCTTTGATGTAAAGATCGACCTGCTGAACATTCCGTTCGGCGAATCGATGCAGCCGGTTGCCGGCTGGATCAGCATTCCGCTTACGATTCTATGGATCGTTGGCGTAACGAATGCGATTAACTTGATCGACGGTTTGGACGGGCTCGCTGCAGGCGTATCCGGCATTGCGATCGCAACGATCGTTGTGATGGCATCTCTGATGGACTTTCAACCGGTTATCCTGCTAAGCACGCTGCTGCTTGGAGGAATCGTAGGTTTTCTCGTATTCAACTTTCATCCCGCAAAAATATTTATGGGCGACTCGGGGTCGCTGTTTCTCGGCTTTAGCCTAGCAACGCTTTCAATGCTTGGATTCAAGCAAGTAACGATCGTATCATTCGTAACGCCGCTGCTAATTATCGGCGTACCGCTTTCGGATACCTTCTTCGCCATCGTTCGCCGGTGGGTGAACAAGCGGCCGATTTTTGCGCCGGACAAAGGCCATTTGCATCACAGGCTGCGCGACCTCGGCTTTAGCCATCGCCGTACGGTATTGATCATTTGGGGTGTGGCTGCAATATTCGGTGCACTAGCTATCGTGCAATCAGCAGTCGTGCAATCTAGCGCTGCGAACTGGATCACTTTCGCCGTCATTTGCTTGCTGATGTTCTTCCTGCAAATCGGCGCAGAAGTAACAGGGATCGTAGACAAAACGCGCAGGCCGCTAATTAACTTCTTAAACCGAATGAGGCTTAGGCTCAAGGTTGACGCCGAATCCCGTTCGAAATAAACAAGAGCTTTGATTCCCGCGAGGGATTCAGAGCTCTTTTTTTTGTGCTAAATTGCTCCTTTCACTAAAAATATGGCAGCCAAAAACCGATAACAACAATACAGAACTTTTCTGCAGTCAGCGTGTCTAACTGCAATGATCGAAAGCTGACTAAAGAGGAAAAGGGAGGAAGGTTTATTCGGAAGCTTGCTGTACAGTCGCTAGTCCATCTCATATTCTAATACCCATGCTTGTCATATACATAAAGGAGGAACATTGTTTTGAAAAGATTACTTTCATTGGCGCTCACGCTGGCATTGTTGATTACATTGTTGCCGCCGTTCTGCAATTCACAGCCAGCTTCGGCCGCAGGCTCATATTTCTTATTTTCAAATGAAAATGCATCTGCAGGAAGCGCTCGTATTGTATCCAGCCAATCGGTAAGACTTGAGGGAAAAATTAACGGAGTAGTCGGAAATTCAATTAGTTATAATGTGAAACAAATTACATTGAACGGCTCCATAGAAAGAGAAGTGAATACGACCGAAGAGATTACTACTGGAATCTCCATTTCAGCCGGCGATAACAGCATTGTAATAGCTAACCTTACTCTTTTCCCTGGTCTGAACAAAATCACGTTTAAAGGGATAGCCGGCACCTCAACAGTCAGCGAATCCATTTATATTGAATATCGCAACAGTCCAATGCTATATGATTTAAAGGCTACATTTGAGAATAAAGATTATGCTATGCCGGAAGATCAACCGACGATGCTTTACTCATCATCTCCTGTCGTACAGCAAAACGGAGAAATTGTTATTTCGGGTAAAGCGCCAAATGCTCAGAAGATTTCAGTCGTTATAAACGGCAGAAGCTATGATTTTAATGTTTCAAACTCAACAAGCGACAGCAGGTTCAGCACCTCCTTGCTTAGTATTGAGAAGGGGATCAATACGATTGTGCTGAAGGTGCACAATAACGGGCAAATCGTGGAGACAACGCGCGAGGTCGCTTTTTATAACGGGGAAGTCACTTTTTACGATCTGAAGATGTCAGCGATAGCGCCAGCAACGCCTAAAACTGCAGCAATAGAACCGAATATGAACTTCTCGACAAACTCGTTTGCTGCAAATACGATCCAAGTATCGGGTAATGTAATCTTGCCTCTTCCATTGCATGACTTGTCGGATGTTGATAATGATGGAAATAAGGCTGAAGAGATTCCTGTTAGTTCTGCAAATCTTGAAACCTTGTTAAGCTTGGAGCTGAAGAAGGGTGCGGCTGCCTCAGTACCAATCTCTGCGATCCCGGGTTCCGTTACCTTTTCACCTGCAACTATAGTCAGCACCACTAAATTTATAACGGTGTCCTATAAATTTAGTTTGCCTTTACTTGCTTTCGACGAATCCAATCAGCTTCGATTGGTTGCGCCTAACGGATTAGTATTCCAAAGCTCGGATGCGATCCCTTTTGTCATACGCAACAGCAGCATTTCTTATATTCATGATATCAATTATTTGTCAGGCTATGATGCATCCATGAACACGACGCCGCCTAACGCTGGCCGCCTTCAAGGCTTGCAAGGGACAGACATTCCAAGCGATGGCGTAAATGTATATTCCATGCCAATGGGTGTAGAGGTATTGATCGGCAACTATACGAGTCTTGGTGCTAACCTCACGAATCTGCTGAAAATTAACGGCAAGCTTCAAGCGGATGCAGATTCAGGCTTCACGCAAATCAATCATACCGAGATTGTTTATCGCACCGTTAATAATCAATTGACGCCGTTTTTGCGCTTATTCGTTGAGATCAATAAGCTGCCAACATCGGGTACAAACCCCATTACTTTTAAATTAAATGCGGGTCAACTTGGTTCAGATGAAGTGAAAACAATCATTGCAAAATTATTGTACGGACCTTATGTGAAATTCAATACCCTTGTTGCAGGGATGAAGGTCGATTACGATTCGGTAAGAGAGACAGATCCATTAATTTTATTAAATAAACTTGGTCTCTTTAACGGTCAATTATTTAATGTAGCCAATGAGGCAGAAGTCGATTATGATAATCCCGGACAAACGGTATTCCTTTACATTAATAACGTCGAAATTCCTTTGGAAAAAAACACAACAAATACAACGTTTAAGCCTAAGGGGACAGCTGCTTCCATATTCAGCATACTCAACAAAGCGGGGGAGAACACTGTAAAATTCGTTTTCCGTACCGCAAAGAACAACTATGAAAATACGTTTAAATTTAGTGTTGCACCTACGAATTTGCCGGTTATCCCGGCTCCTAATACAGACGGCGTCTACCCGTACAGCGCTAATCTGTCGCAGCCGGTTCCCAACGATGCTAATTTCCCGAAACAGGGCAGCATCTATACGACAAAAGAAGCTCAGTTAAAGATTCATGGTACATTTGATTTCGTTGATCTTGGCGGAGAATTCAATTATGGGAATGGACATTCCAATTTGGCTGACAAAGAGCAATATATTGTCCGCATCTCATCGCCAAATTGGAGCAACGATATCAAATGGGATCTTACGAAGGAGTTTACGGCTACAAAGAAGGGCGTGCCACTAACCGGAGCAGCTCCAATCAATTCCGGAAAAGTTGTCTCGACGCCAGATGCTCAAATTGATTTCTATTATGATGTAGAGAAACAATATTTCTACTTTAATATTGCTAGGCAAAAGATGCCGGAAGACGGCAGCTCCCAGGTCTATGTGATGACCGTCTTCAATAGCGGAGAGGCAGGCCCGCGGGCAGCCTACCGAATGGAGATTGATGCGACATCGATTCCTTTCTCGATCTTGGCGCCGCTAGTTGAGAAACGCACGACTAACCAAAATTTTGTCGAAGTAATCATTTCGTCACCTGGCGCTGACACACTAACAGTTGGTAAAGAGGCTGCCAAGAAAGTGAAATTCATAGATTACAATCAGAGCACGCCGTTAATTTTAGATGCATTCAGCGTGTTGGTTAAGGATCTCAAGCCGAATAAGGAAAATGACATTAAATTTACCATTACGCGGGGCAAGGATAAAATTAACGACTCCTTTAAAATGGTGTACCAGCCGGCAAATATTCCTGGCGCTCAATATTTGCAAACGATGCAAAATTCGCATAAGGTATTTGACGGCAAGCTTGTCCTAGCATTCGCGAAGAACAGCAAGCTGGTTCGTCCTTCTTATAATTCTTCTACGGATTTTTCAGGACAAGTATATAGCGGCAACAATATTTTGTTTGCTATCGCAAACCCTAATGACGGCATTGTCGATCGTCATGAATTTGAAAGCCAGCCGCCAAACTATTCGGCAAATAGCTTGGCAGAAGGCAACCTGCATATTGGGTTTCGATTCCTAGATCAAGCTAGACAATTCATAAAGGCAAGTCCGTTATACTGGATAGATGGCGGGCAAGCAGATAATCCAGATCCAACGTCTCTGGCGTTTGATCCCGTGACGACAGGAACAGATCCGTTCCCGTTTCCGAACGTAGTTGGCAAGCCAACCGATAGCTTTGCCAAACGGTGGAATAAATTTGGACTTGAGCTTGCTCCAACCGCGCCAGGCAAGCTTACGTTAGCCTATGACAATAATGTATCGCTAAGCGCGGGAACGACAATCACGGTATTCCGCTTTGATCCTTACAATAGCACATGGGAAAATATTGGCGGTGTCGTAGATGATAAGAAACATACGGTGACTGTGCCGTTTACAAAATTCGGATATTATGTTGCCGTTAAGCTTACACGCGGTTATAACGACATTAACGACCACCCTTATGCACGAGAAGCTATGGAAGCTATCTATTCGAAGGGCGTTATGAACGCAATTGATCCTATTGGCTTCTTTGGAGCTGATCGTTACGTAACTCGCGGTGAATTCACGCGTATGATCATTCGTATGCTAGACATTCCAATGAACTACGGTGGAGCGATGCATTTCTCTTATTTCCCAGAGACAATTACTAACGCTAATAACGCAAATGCCATTTATGACTATCGTTTTATTGAGACGGCAGCACGTGCAGGCTTTGTTCGAGGCACAAGACCAGGCTTCTTCGATGAAGATGTAGAGCTTTCTCGCCAAGACGCATCCGTTGTTCTGGCAAGAGCATTGAACCTGAAGATGGAGACGGACGCGAAAAAAGCAAAGTCGGCACTTGATAAGGAATTTAAGGACTCCGGGAGCTTTGACTATTATTCGATACCTTCCGTTTTGGCCATTCAGAAAAAAGGCTTTATCCAAGGTTCATTAACTGATTCTAATAATCCAAAGTCTGGATCTGTGTTTGAACCAAGAGCAAAGCTGTTGCGCAGCGATGCAGCCATAATAATGGCTAGAGTGATGACTGATCTGAAGAAATTACCTAAGATTTATAGCAAATAAGCAGCAAAAACAGACCGGCAGTTGAGTCGGTCTGTTTTTGTGTCAATAAATAAAGTGAAACATTATCCATGGAAAATGTTTTGCATCGACGAGCTCTATGAAAACAAGCTATACTAGCAAAGTACTAAACAGAGTACGCGCAGGCGAATACATAAGGTGAGAAAAACGCGAATGAAAAAAATTTAAAAGTTTTTTTCAGAACATCGCAACTTTTCACACTCACATGCGTTTAAATACATGAAGTCGAAACGAACGCATGATTTGATGCGCTA
This sequence comes from Paenibacillus sp. Y660, assembly GCF_057221575.1. Classification (NCBI taxonomy): domain Bacteria; kingdom Bacillati; phylum Bacillota; class Bacilli; order Caryophanales; family Paenibacillaceae; genus Paenibacillus; species Paenibacillus sp. Y660. The sequence continues at coordinate 146,223 of NZ_JBXBBJ010000008.1, forward strand.
GACCTACTCTTGCTGGTTGCCATTTGGAATGAATTCTCAACTTCCTCTTTACGGTATGAGTTGCCCATTGTATAATGTTATAGTGGTGCCGCTACTCTAGCAATTTTCTAGCCTTTTTTACAAGTTTCTACGACATGATTTTACAAATGGGTTTATCATGATCGTGGACATCATTTATATCAAATCTATGCTCAACTCTGGAAAGGGGGTGAATCAGCTATGAGGGAAAAGAGCAATTCACTATTTAAACAAAACTCTCAACAACCGCATGTATTTAGAGGAGGAGAAATAAAGGTTATGAAGAAAAAAATAGCAGCATTTGTACTATCGGCAGCGTTAGTACTTCCAACATCTCTTACAGCTTTTGCAGCAACTACAACGCCATCTGATGTGGTAGGTAAACCAAACCAATCCGCAATCGAAGAGCTTACAGCACTTGATATCCTTCAAGGTTACGCAGATGGTACTTTCAAACCAGAAAACAACATTACTCGCGCAGAATTGGCAAAAGTAATCGTTTCTGCAACTGGTAGCGAATCTGCTGCTAAAGCACTTCAAAACGTTAAATCGCAATTTAAAGATGTTAAAACAAACGAATGGTACACTGGCTACATAAACGTAGCTGCTGGTAAAGGCTTCTTGCTTGGCGACAAAGGAACTGGAAAATTCCGTCCTAGCGACAACATCAAGTTTGAAGAAGTAACAGCTATCATTGTTCGTGCTCTTGGCTACCAAGACAAAAACTTGACTGGCGCTTGGCCATACAATGTTTTGTTGAAAGCTGAATCACTTAACCTATTCGACAAAACAACGCTTGCACAAGGAACTGTTACTACACGTGGTGTAGTTGCACAACTAGTAAGCAACGCACTTGGTGAAAACCTAGTTGAGTGGAATGCTGACGCACAATTGTACAGCAACACTGGTAAATTGCTGATTTCACGTCTTGGAACAACTTCGGAGCAAGTTTTGAACTCTGCAGTTCTTGATTCAAACGGCCGTATCGTTTTGAACAACGTTCCAAAAACATTGGCAGCTAAATTTATCATTACTGGCGGCAAAACTTTGTCTGACCTTCTTGCTCACAACTTGACAGTTCTTACTGATAAAGACGGTAAAATCCGCGCTATTACGGATAACCAAACTGCTGACAATGTAGTTTCTGGTACACTTAACGCTGAATTCAAAAGCACTTCAAGCCAAGTTGAAGTTAAAATCGGTTCAGCTGTAAGCAAGTATGACACAGTAACATCTTCTGCTTACTATGTAAACAGCGATTCTGTTGTAGCTGGTGATTTGCCGGTTGCTAAGGACACTGCAGTTTCTGTGTTCTTGTATGACAACACAACTGCAAACGTTACTGCAGGTGTTGTTGGTAAAATTCGCGCAGTTACATTTACAAAAGTAAACACTTCTAATGCACTATTTGATTCTTATGTTGCAGCAACTGCTACAACTAAAGCACGCGTTCTTACTAAAAACAACTCTGTAAACATTGCTGATACTACTTCGGTAACAATCAATGGCGAAGTGAAAGCTGTAACTGATCTTGTTAAAAACGATGTTCTTGACATTGTTAACAACAAAGATAAAGTAGCAGTTAAAATCACTGCAACACGTACTGTTGTTGAAGGTAAAATCGCTAGCAAAACAACTACAGCAGATGGTACTGTTAGCTACACAGTTGACGGAAAAACCTATGCAATTACATCTACTGGTCCGAAAGACTTGACTAAAGACGCTTCGTACAAACTGTTCTTGAACAAAGACGGTAAAATTGCTGGCGCTGATTTGTTGAGCGGTGGAACTTCTGATGCGAAGTATGGCGTTATTCTTAATGTGAAAGGTAATGTGAAAGGATCCGATGCATTCTCAACTGCTAAGGATGTATTCAAATACTACTCTATTAAAGAAAATGCAACTAAAAATGTAGAACTTAATGTTAAAACTTGGAATGACAGCAACCCTGATGCCGATAACGGTACTACTATCATTGTTGGTGACGATGTTGACAAAACTCCAGTTGTTACGACTCCATTTGATAACGACCTTGGAGCTATCGTTATCTGGAAATTGAAAGAAACTGATAACAGTATTTCTGGTATCACAAGTGTTACTGAATTGACTACGGATACTTTGGTTACTGAAAAGAATGAAAAAACTTTGAAAGTATCTAAAAACAATGGTTCAAATGTAACTTATGATATTAACGAAAACACAATCGTTTTGGATGCTTCTGACGCAGCTAGCCTTACAAAAGATGCTGGTGATCGTGGAGTATCTACAAGCAGCTTGGCTAACCTGTCTGCAGGTAATAGCGTTAATATCATTACTGAGAACAACTCAACATTTGCTAAGTACGTTTTGATCACTAAAAAAGGCGCTAAAGATGCTAAAGAAACTAAAAACGGTCTATTCGTTTCGGCTAACAAAAGCGGTGACGACTACTCTGTAGTTCTTAACATCAAAGGCACAAACGAAACATTTAAACTTACTGGTACTGAAGGCGCAGCGATCTACAAAGCAATTGTAGATACTAACCCATCTGCTAGCAGCTCTGTATACCACAAAGATTCCAGAACTCTTGTTCAACTGAAAGACTCTGTGGTAAAAGACGCAGGTGGTGAACTTGAAATAGCGAGCAATGCATATGATACTCTAGAGAAAATCGATGCTGTTAAACACATCGATGTTACACTCGGTGGAACTAGTCTTGCTGATGGTACACTGAAACTTGATGGTGTTACTAAGCCATACTATGTAAACAGCGCAACTGCAATCTACATCAATGACAAAGTTAATAACACATTGACTACTGATGGTATCTTTGCAGATGTAACTGCTTATGCTAGTGAAACTGATCTTACTAAATACTCCATTGCTGTAATTGGCGATGATAGCTATGGTAACTTCACACTTGCAAAAGCAATCGTTCTTGTTAAAAAGAAATAATTAATACTAAATGAAGGAATCCGGTGAGGAAACTCACCGGATTCTTTTTTGTGTGTTCATACATCATTCATATATTCTTGATATAATAAATGAGCGATAAAGTGAAGTGATTGGAGGGAACAATAAATAGTTTTTGAGAAAACGAAACCTATTGCATGCTTTTTACGTCTATATAAAAAAAGATACGGAGTGATTAAAAATTATGAACAGTTTACCAAGAAAAAGATTTTTAAAGAGCCAGCTTGCTTTAGCCATATTGTTGATAATGGCTCTTTTACTGCCGTCTTTACCATCCAACAGTAATGCGGCAGCCGCTGTAGCAGCCTTTAAACCGGTGTACATAACGAGCAACTCATATGTGAAGCTTGAAAATGCGGATATTATTCCGAGCAGCAAAGGAAGAATGGCAAGCTTTGCGATTACGTTCTACAATGGCGGCAGCGCTCCGATTAATTTGCGAGATTATTGGGTTCGCTTGAAATCTACAAGCGGCACGAAGTATGTAGCGAATTTGATTGAAAGCGATAAGACTAAAAAGAGTGTCCCTGCTAAGTCGACTGTTACACTTACTTTCTACAGTGAGGTCCCAGCATCTGTTTCATTGAGTAATCTTGTTTTAAATGTGATTAAATTCGACTTCTCGGTTGCCGGCTATGAAAAACAATTAGGCACGTTTACATTCCCAACATCTTACTCCAATGACGTTAAAGTTAATGGTTATAAAGGCTCCAAAATAAATAATGCGGTCATAAACATGAGAATCAATAAATCGACAATTTCCAAAGGTACAGATAATAATGTCGTTAACGTGGAATTGGCGATGAGAAATACAGAAAATTTTGAAGTGACTTTGTCGAACCTTTCATTCTATCTTCAAGCGAACAACGGTGCCATGTATCAGATTAAGACGACCACTGATGCTGCACAAGGTATTATATTACGTTCGAAAATATTGGAAAATGTAAAACTATCCGTTTCGCTGCCTAAAGCCATTTCAAGCACAGGTTTAAAGCTGGTCGTTACGCAGTCAGTTGGTGAGGCAGCAACTGCGATCACGCTGCCTGTGGTGAAGTTTCATTTGAGCTTGAATGCAGCATCAGCAACAACAGCGAATAATTACGCTTATGTGAGTGGCGATTACTCCTATAATGTAAAAGTAAGTTCAATTGAACGTTACTCTTGGTTGAATGAAGTTAATATTATTAGCAAAATGGAAATTAAAAATGCCGGAACTAAAACAGCGCCAGTTCCTAAGATTTCAGGTGCTCTGTATTTAGGCAATAATGCAGAAATACCTACAAAAGCTATTTTATCGGATTCACAGGTATCCTTGGCTGCAGGCGGTTCCATTTCAATTTATTACACGGGTACAGTACCAACCAGCACTTCTCTGACTGATTTGAAGCTTAAGCTATTCGAGAAGGAAGGCGAAACGCAGCGTGAGCTAACTTCATTGAATACACCCGCTCCTCTTACGAATAAGACCGTTGCTATTGGTGGAGAGAATATCATCGATACGTTTGGACAGAAGTTTACTGCAAAGGTTACGGAAGTTAAAGTATTAGAAGGATCCACGAATAATTTGTATGCAGCATATTTGGATGTAACTAACAATCAAGAGACTGCAAATGCAACTTCGAGATTGGCAGGTTATCTAGAAACGACAGCAGGAAATAAGTATACGGTGTCTATTATTAAAACGAACAATTTAATCAACGCATCGAAAAAAGAGCAAGTGCTTGTAACTGCAGAGTTGCCGAAGGAAGTAGATCTTGCTAACGCAAGTCTCGTATTGGGATTAGCCTACAATGACGAGGGTATCGTGAAAACAACGGATGCTACTGTCAAAGGATATGTTAATGCAGCACGTTATGCCCTGCCATTGCCACTGCAAACGACAAATATCTTCAATAATCTAAAAATTGGTGCTTACACCATTAATATCGATAATATTATTGCTTTCTTAAATGATACAACAATTGATGTGGATCTTAACGGTACGGTTACACGCGATACTAGCTATGATGGATTCACGAATAAGAAGTTCAGTATATTTTTCGAGGATATATCGACTAATTTAGTTATGCTGCAAGTACCTTTTGAAATTGAAGCAGCATCTGGTCAGTATGTATGGAAATCCGGCAGCAACTATACGAATATTGTTCAGAATATGTCTAGTAAGTTGATTTCACCAACATTTAATGTAAGTATTTATGAAGAGATAAACGGATTTAAGATAAGGCTAGTTACAAAACAAATCAAATGGTCTCCTTATCTAAACTGGGCTGATCCAGCAGTGAAGTAATGTAATAATTTTACTAGTTTAAGAGGCGAAAATCGGGTATCGTAAAGAGATATCCGCTTTTTTTGCTAGGAGGTTTCATAAGTTGAAAAAAATGATAGTAAGGCTTGCTATTGGAGCTGTATTAGTATCAACAGGACTGGCAATTGGAATGATGAATTCTAATGCCATCGAAGCTGATGGAATTAACACTTCGCCAGGCTCTGTAGAGGATCCAGTTGTTACCAAAAGCTATGTGGACGAGCAGTTGGCAAAATTGGGCGCAGGCTCTGTAGGCGGCGGTACGGCGCCATCAACAGACTCAGCATTGGAAGTCGTATCGATACCCGCAGGCAAGATTTTAATGGCAGGACAAGGCGCTGAGGTCATTGTGCGCGTAGGGAAAGCAATTGCATACAGCTCTGATGCCAGCGGTATTGCTGATCTTACGGGCGGGACTGATTTGACTAAGGGACAAGCTGTCCCTACAAACCACTTGTTGTTATTCCCACGTGCAGGCCGCGGCATTCTACCTGATCCCAATCAGAAGAACGGTCTTACGGTTTTGGTTAAAGGCAGCTACACTTTGCAATAATATGGATAGATGCTCTACATTTTACCCGTACTGACAATAGATTATACGCTTCGAAAATGATGGCTTGATACACAATACATATGTGTTCTACATTCATTTGGAGGTGTCATTTCATGAGTCGTTCGAATAAAGTGGTAGTGCAACAAAGTAAAGCAGCGCTTAATCAATTGAAATATGAAATCGCAGCAGAATTTGGGTTAACGTCCGGAGCCTATGCAGGCACTGGCGCAGATACTGAATTTGCGGGTGAGCTTGGAGCTTCCTCTGGCTCTGGACAAAGCGTGCATTGGTCATCACTTTCCACACGACAAGCTGGTTCAGTAGGTGGAGAGATTACAAGAAGGTTGATTGCAAAAGCAGAATCTGTGCTTGGTGGATACTAGCAAATACTGGAAATCTCGACTTCCATTGACACAAAGCGACATTTTCGGTATCATACTGTCTTAGAAGAGTTGTTAAACAACCTTTTCCTCCGGGAAAAGGTTCATTTTTTGTGTAGAATGTTCGCACTTATTTCATATTAAGGTTATAGGAGGTTGATATGGATGTCGGTTAAAGGACGCCATTTGTTCACATCGGAATCAGTAACTGAAGGCCATCCGGATAAGATCTGTGATCAAATATCCGATGCTGTCTTAGATGCATTCCTTGAGGCAGACCCATTCGCGCGTGTCGCTTGTGAGGTTTCTGTCGCTACAGGTCTTGTTTTGGTAATTGGTGAAATCAGCAGTCGTGCGGATTATGTTGATATTTCAGCAATCGCACGCCGCACAATTAAGGAAATTGGCTATACACGTGCCAAATACGGCTTTGACTCCAGCACATGTGCGGTTTTGACATCGCTTAATGAGCAGTCGGCTGATATTGCACAAGGCGTTAACGCAGCGCTTGAGACTCGTGATGGCAAGGATATGAAGCAAGAGAACGAAGATATCGGCGCAGGCGATCAAGGTCTTATGTTCGGTTTTGCTACGAATGAAACACCTGAGCTTATGCCGCTTCCAATCGCTTTGTCACACCGCATTGCACGCCGCTTGTCTGAAGTTCGTAAGAACGAAACGCTTGCATACCTTCGTCCAGATGGAAAAACGCAGGTTACAATCGAATACGCAGACGGCAAACCAGTACGCGTAGACACGATTGTCGTTTCTACTCAGCATGCGGAAGAAATTACGCTAGAGCAAATCCAACAGGATATTCTTGAGCATGTCATTAAACCAGTTGTCCCTGTTGAATGGCTTGATGCGGATACAAAATACTTTATTAACCCAACAGGCCGTTTCGTAATCGGCGGACCTCAAGGCGATGCAGGCTTGACTGGCCGCAAAATTATCGTTGATACGTATGGCGGCTACGCTCGTCATGGCGGCGGCGCATTCTCCGGCAAGGATCCTACAAAAGTTGACCGCTCAGCAGCTTATGCGGCTCGTTATGTAGCTAAGAACATCGTTGCTGCAGGACTTGCTGACAAATGCGAAATCCAATTGGCTTATGCGATTGGTGTTGCACAACCTGTATCGATCAACGTAGATACTTATGGAACAGGCAAAATCGGCGAAGATAAGCTCGTTGACCTTATCAATAGCAACTTTGACCTTCGTCCAGCTGGCATTATCAAAATGCTTGATCTTCGTCGTCCAATCTACAGACAAACAGCTGCATATGGTCACTTCGGCCGTACGGATGTTGATCTTCCTTGGGAACGCGTTGACAAAGCAGAGAAGCTTAAAGCAGACGCCGGCGTTCAAAGCGGAATATAAGCTTATATTATAAATGGACCAAAAGCTATCCACAAAGTAGTTAGACTACTCGTGGATAGCTTTTTGTTTGTTATTAGGAACAAAAAAGGGGAATAACCTAAATTTTTCATGTGTACATACCGACAAATAATGTACGAGTGTAATTTTTTGAGGAGTGAATTGAAATGAATCGAACCAGCAAGCTGTCTTCCTTTATCGCCGTAATGCTGTTTCTCCAATTAAGCTTGGCAGGCTGGCCGTCATCCCCGCAGCAAGCAGCTGCCGCACCTGCAGGACCAGTCGTATTAAGTCTCAGACCAGCTGATGATCTAATTAACGTATCGATAACGGCTGATCTGAAAATGACCTTTGATGAAAATGTCACCAAAGGGATTAATACGACGTCCATATCCATTTATGATTATGCAACGAGTAATTTGGTCGAAAGGATTCCTTTGTCATCTGATCGTATCTCAATTGATTCAACGCAGCGTACAGTAACCGTTGATCCGACTAATATTTTCGCTTTAAATACGAATTATTATGTTTTGATTGATGCCGGTGCATTTGTTAATGCTTCGAATGCTGCTGGCTATGCAGGAATCAATAGCGCTACAAGCTGGAATTTTCGAACGGTTGCCGAAGTGGATATAACGAAGCCTGTACATACTGGCGTAGTACCTACAGCGTCACCCATTGCAGTAACTACTCCGATTATCATTACCTTTAACGAGCCGGTGTATGTTGCAAGCGGAAACATTCAAATGAATTCATCAGAGGATAATAGATCGATTGCGGTTACCTCAAACGCGGTAAGAGGCAGCGGCACGAACCAGATCGTCATACAGCCTCCGGCAGCGCTGCAGCCAAGCACAGCGTATTCCGTGACGATCCCGAATACAGCATTTCAAGATGCGTTAGGGAATCTTTTTAACGGCATCACGTGGAGCTTTGCAACAGATACGGCACCGGTGAATGTGTCTGCGTTGATTCCTTCAGACAATGCGACATCCGTGGCGCCTGATGCGACGCTCACGATTACTTTCGACAAAAACGTTCAGCCGCGTGCCGATAAATTTATCGAAATACGCAGGGTTAGCAATAATACCACCTTTGAGCGATTTAGTGCTATTTCATCTAAAGTAACCATCACGAATAATCAGGTGAGTATTAAACCTGCCACTAATCTGGAGGCAAATACGGCTTATTATGTATTAATCGAGGCGGGTGCTTTTACACAACCAGATCCGAGCGGAGATCAATGGTATCACGGGATTGCAGGTGCATCCGTTTGGAATTTCAGTACAAATCCCGGCTATGAGAACATTCCGCCTGCTGCAACAGCCGTATCACCGGCTGCCGGTGGATCGATCAGCAGCTTGAACTCACTTTTGCAGATCACTTTTAATGAACCCGTATTTCTGAACAGCGGAGCGATCGAAATTAGGGATTCGGCAACCGGGGCATTGTTCCGGTCGATTCCAGTGACTTCGGAGCGGATCACGGGAGGCGGAACCTATCAAATTACGATTGATCCGAATAAAGCCATTACCGGCGAGGCTGAGAAGGCGTTCGTAAATAACACCAAATATGATGTCACCATTGGCAATCGTGCCATTCGCGATGCGGCAGAAAATTACTATTCCGGAATTTCTGCATCTACAACTTGGTCCTTCACGGTTTCACAGGATACGGTAAGACCAACACTATCGTTATTGCATCCGTTGAACAACGCAGTTTCTGTTAGTCTTAGTCAAGCCTTTACGGCAACGTTCAGCGAAGCCATTAAGAAAGGCGCAACAGGCTCGATTATGTTTAATCCTATCGGCGATAGCACGTTGAAGCCGATTCCGGGTAACTTTTATGTAGATGGCAATAATAATAATGTTCTAGTCATCACGCCGACAAAGAATTTTGATCCAAAAACTACCTATTATGTGACGATTGATGCAAGCGCGGTGACCGATCTGGCCGGAAACAATTTTGCTGGTATACTTAATGAGTATCAGTGGACGTTTCAGACATATGGCTCCGATAATACGGCTCCTGTCTTAAGTAAGCTTGAGTGGAGTGGATCAACGATTACATTGACCTACAATGAAGAGCTGAATGTACATAAGATCCCTTCTACGGGAAGCTTCTATGTGACGGTTAATGGGGCACCACGATCGGTGACAGGCGTCCAGGTTCGAGGAGAAGCAGTCACGCTTACGGTATCAAGTCCCATCGTGGCTGGACAGCAGGTGAAGCTGTCCTACTCGAAGGCGACAGTAGGGCTGATTCAAGATACCTCAGATAATGAAGCAGTCAGCATTGTTAATCAGGATGTATCGGGCGCGAAAGATGTCACAGCACCTTCAGTCATAAGCGGCAACGCTTCTGGCAGCTCAATTACATTATCTTTTAATAAAGAATTATCACCGGTAAACAGCTATGCCTATCTGCAATTTTCTGTTAGCATCGGCGGTGTTAAATACAGCACGACATCAATTTCAAGCACGGGCAGCAATATTTTGCTTACGATTAATGGATCGATTCAAAATTATCAAAATGTTTATGTAACCTATGCACCTGGTTCTCACCCGGTACGGGATAAGTCAGGCAATTACTTGGCTGCATTTAATAATTATAGTCTTTATAGTGTGCCTGATACGAGTACGCCGACTCTGCAATACATCAGTGTTAGCAGTAACATCGTCACATTAAAATACAACAAGAGCTTAAATACACAAAGCGTGCCTGCCGTTGGTCAGTTTAATGTAATGGTCGATAGCAGCGTACGTCCTGTTCAGCAAGTCAATGTTACAGGCGATACTGTGCTATTAACACTTTCATCTGTCATAACTAATGGACAAGTGGTGTCCGTATCCTATTTGGCCGCGATGTCGTTAATTTTGGATTTGGCAGGCAATGCTTCATCGTCATTTACGAATGTTACTTCTGGCGGCGGGAGCAGCGGTGGACAAAACGGAACGATTTATGGCGTCATTGCAAAAGGCTACACCGTTACTTTGACTTTTGCAGAATCGTTGAATAGCGGATATGTTCCTTCTATTTCTCAATTTCTAGTGAAAGCTAACAGTGCCATACGATTGGTATCGCGTGTAGAGTTAAGCGGGTCATCCGTAATATTAAGGTTAGCCGCACCAGTTGCAACAGGCGAGGCCGTAACCGTAACTTATCATTCAAATTCGACCGGCCTTCGAACGAATAGCGGTACGATGATCAATAGCTTTTCGAATATAAGCGCTGCTAATCAAACCACAATTCTGGATGGGTTATCAGGCGATTATGAAGAATCCGCTGGCGGCGGAATTGGACTAAAGACGTCCGCTGCGACTGCGACTAGGGATACCTCGCCTGCTGGCGTACAAGCCAACCGCTATACGCTGCCGTATGATAAGTTGCTTACAGCTTTTCAAACCGTTCGAACAGCCGGCATAGCCACTCCTCGAGTAGCATTTAAAGTGCCTGCATCAGAAAATGCGGCGATTGTTTCTGTACCGATAAGCACGCTGAATATGGCGAATCGCATATATGCTAATTCCGTATTTGCTGTTCAGTACGGCGATGTTGCTTATGAGCTGCAGTTGACGGATAGGGATTTTGCGAAAATGAATACTTTGCTTAATGGTAGTTCCTCATCAGGGCAATTGCTCATTCGTATCGATCAAGGTTTATCGACGGTGACCAGCAATCTAAGCTCGAAAATAAACAGTTCCAATATCTCGATGCTAGCTGGCCCGTATCACTTTGATGTTACTGCTGTGAGCGGTTCTGTGCAGAAGCCTTTGAATGATTTCAACGGCTATGTGTCGCGCACAATTCAAACCAATCAAGCTGTCGACACGAGCAGGGCAGCGGTGGTATGGTTCGACCCAGCCTTAGGGGAGCTATCCTATGTTCCGACTGAGCTAACGACAACCGGAGAAAAGACGACAGCGGCGTTCAAGCGGAAAGGCAACAGCTCTTATGCGCTTGTTGCGAATTCATCCAGCTTCTCGGATTTAACTATGCACTGGGCAGCAGCCAATATTCATACGTTGTCTCGGAAATTCATCGTAGAAGGCCGAACAGCAACAAAGTTTGAGCCTAATAAAGCAATTACGCGCGGTGAGTTTGCAACCTATATAGCGAAAGGGCTTGGCCTGAACAGCGACAGTGCAGCAGCTGCAAAATTCAAGGATATTAATACGGGTACCGCAATGGGGGCTTATATTGGAGCGGCTTCAGCCGCGGGGATCGTAGCAGGCAACACGGATGGCACCTTTAAGCCGAACAATCCGATTACGCGCCAGGAAATGGCCGCTATGATGATTAGAGCCGCTAGTGCAGCTGGCTTAAATGTACAGCTCCCTCAATCAGCAGCTTCCTATCTCCAGAAGTATGCGGATCGGGGTCAAGTTGGCGCATGGGCACGGACCGATGTAGCGAAATCGATATATATCGGTGTCATAAGCGGTAAAACAGCGACGACATTGAGTCCGCAAACCAATGCGACCCGGGCAGAAGGATCGGTTATGCTATTGCGTTTGCTGCAAAAGGTGAAGTTTTTGACCCCATAATATAAAATACGAAGGCTCAGACCGCGCATCTTTTATGCGGACTGAGCCTTTTTGATTGCATAGCTGATATCTATCGGTTTATATAATACGATAGCACTCTTTTATCAGACGTAACTTTTCTACTACTCTTGTAGTCTATAACTATTAGATGAATTGATGGGAGAGTTGCTAAACTAATGGGTAAGGTTCATAGAATCATCGAACGGCAGACGGGAAGCTTGGGGAAGCGTGTCATTATCGTAGTATTAGGCGGAGCGTTGCTGGTGCAGCCAATCGCATCAATCTTGCCTGGAGTCGGGAAAACCGCATTCATAGAGTCCACACAGGCGGCTGCTAGTGATCCAGTGCTTAAGCTGTCACAGCAATCGTTTATAACTGCAGGAGCTAAGCGGCTTGACTACGTCTTTCATACGACGCGCGGAAGCTCTAAGGCGCAAACCGATGTGCATGTCATTGAAATCGATTTAACGAATCCCTACGTATCCTTAAATGCGATGAGCGGGAGAAATAATAGCATTGGTCAAGTAAATACCATTCTTAATATGACAAAAGAAAACGGAGCAGTAGCTGCGATCAATGCTGACGTTTTCGTAATGGGCAATGAGGGTGCGCCGCTTGGCGGGCAGGTCGCAAGCGGCATGTTCATGTCAAGCCCAGCCAAGCTGAAGGGGATGTATGCTTTCTCGCTTTCGAAGGATCGCAAGCCGATGATCGATAATTATACGTTCGATGGCTTAGTGACAGCAGCGGATGGGTCTACCTTCCCGCTAGAGGGATTGAATCAATCGGCCTATGTACCTGAAACGACAGGCACCAAATTTAGTCATGTCAATAAGATGTATATCTATACTAGTGCTTGGGGCGGAGCAGAACGTCCGAAAAATTCGGGCTCCACACCTACCGAGGTATTGGTACGCAACGGCATTATTGAAGAGATCTCGATTGACAAAGCAATCGCCGGACAAGCGCCCGCTGATGGATACATTCTTCGCGCGCATGGCATTGCAGCAAATTATGTAAAGGATCGTTTGCAGATTGGACAATCGATCGCTGCTGACTACTCTCTTGTTTCTCAGACCACAGGATCAAAGGTAGATCCTGCGTCCTTCGAGATGATGGCTGGCGGACATACGCTGCTTGTTAATGGCGGTGCTGCTGCGTCGTATTCCCGCGATATTACTGGGGTTAGCGGCAACTCGTATACCTCACGCTCAGGTATCGGCTATTCACAGGACGGAACAAAGGTCTATCTTATCACAAGCGAACGCTATGGAAGCAATACGGGTGTCAGCCTGAAGGAGCTTCAACAAATAATGGTGCAGCTCGGCGTGTATAAAGGCGTCAATCTCGATGGCGGCGGTTCGACGACGATGATCGAGCGTCCGCTTGGAAGCAGTGCGCTGCAGCTTGCTCATTCAACGCAATATGGATCAACGCAGCGAAGCGTATCGAACGGAATAGGCGTATTCACAACGGCTCCGAAAGGTACGCTTAAGGGCATATCTGTAAGTGGATCTAAAGTCATGCTAATAGGACAAAAGTCATCTTATTCAATTAATGGATATGATACATATTACAATCCGTTTGAATTCGAAAATGGATCCGCGATATGGAGCTCTGAGAAAGCGATTGGCACCTTCCAGGGCAGCGAGTTTACAGCGACAAAGGCCGGCAAAACGACGCTTAGCGTGAAGTCAGGCGATATAACCACGCAGCAGGATATTGAAGTCATTGGCCAGGATCAGATTGCCTCGCTCTCCATCGATACGGCAGCAGGCGTACTCGCAAAGGGAGCAACGATCTCGGTTCCACTGACAATGAAGCTTAAAAACGGCAATACCTATAAACTAAGCGGCGACTCCGTAAAATGGGAATTTGTTGGCTTCACAGCCGTTCAAAATGGCGACAGCCTAACGGTTCAATCCGTTAATGCCGGAACAAGCACAGGTTATGCGATTGCTCGCTATGACGGTTATCCGGCTATGATTCCATTCACACAAGGGGAAGCGGTCAGTACGTTCGAGGATTTTGAGAAATCGACCTATCCGATTACTTCACAGGTTACTCCTGCCGAGACGACAGGAAGCGTAAATCTGGTGTCCGATTTCCCAGGTCAAACATCTGCCAAGGCGATGAAGCTGGATTATGATTTTACGAATGGAACGGGAACGAAAGCTTCTTATGCGGTATTTAATACGAACGGCCGTGCCATAGAGGGCTCGCCAACCTCAATGACGGTAGACCTATACGGGGATAACAGCCTGAACTGGGTACGGGCAGAGTTTATTGATGCGGATGGAAAAGCACAGCTTCTAGATCTTGCGAAGCAGCTCGATTGGACAGGCTGGAAAAACGTGAAGGTGAATCTATCGTCAGCAGGGATGAAGTTCCCGGTTAAGCTAAAGCGGATCTATGTGGTTACGATTGCCGAGGGTCAGGATGAGCGTGTTGCATCTGGTTCAATTGGACTAGACAACATGAAGCTGCAATATCCGCCTGCAGCAGCAGTTGATTCGAATACTAAAGTAGTGATGACCGTTGGCAAGACAGCAGCTTCTGTAAACGGTAAAGCGATCAAGCTGGATTCGGCGCCAATCGTGTTGAATGGAATTACTTATGTGCCGGTTCGATTCGTGTCGGATGCAATGGGATCCAAGCTGCTGTTTAACGGTAAAACGGGACAGGTGACCGTGCTTCGCGGCAATAAGCTGATGGAAATGACGCTTGGGAAAAAGGATCTCATTTTAAATGGCGAGCATCAATCCTCCGAGGTAACTCCGATCGTACGCAATAACCGCACATTAATTCCGGTGCGATTATTCTCGGAGAAGCTTGGCTTAAAAGTTGGCTATGACGGCAAGGCCAAAAAGATTACCATCGATTAACGATGGACGAAAATCTGTGTTATGATAGAATAGATTAACCTTTAAGTAGAGAAAGGTTGCCGATCTATCGTGGACCATTTAACCGTCGATATAAATCGAGTTATAAAAAATGCAATCGAAGTTATGGAAGACAGCAAATATCAGATTTATGAAATATGTGAATTGGCGCGCGCGGAGCTGGAGTCGCTGGAGCAGGAGCTTGAGATCGTTCTTCAGGAAACGGTGCAGACGATCGATAAGGTTGATCAGCTGGAGCTAGACTACCGCCGTGCGCGTATACGATTGACGGAAGTAAGCCGGGATTTCGTACGCTACAAGGAAGATGATATTAAGTCAGCGTATGAGAAGGCTACACAAATTCAATTGGATTTGATGGTTTACCGTGAGAAAGAATCCTACTTGAAGGCGCGTCGGGATGATTTGCAAAAACGCGTCCGCAATGTAGAAAATTCAATCGAGCGTGCTGAAACGATTGCTTCACAAATAAACGTCGTGCTTGAATATTTAGCGGGTGACCTTAACCAGGTTACACGGATCATTGAATCTGCCAAAACAAGGCAGCTGCTTGGGTTGAAGATCATTTTGGCGCAAGAGGAGGAGCGAAAACGGATCGCTAGAGAAATTCATGACGGCCCGGCTCAATCGCTTGCCAATATCGTTCTTCGGACTGAAATTGCAGAACGTATGCTTATCAAGCAGGAATTTGTGATGGTACAGGAAGAATTAGTAGATTTGAAAGGTCAGGTCCGTTCCGGTCTGGAAGAGATACGCAAAATTATTTTCAATTTGCGTCCGATGGCACTGGATGATTTGGGACTTGTTCCGACTCTTCGTAAATTCACGCAGGATTTTGAAGAGAAAACGAAAATACATACTGTATTCGAGTTAATCGGTAAAGAAGTTCGGATGCCCTCTGCAATGGAAGCGGCTATATACCGCTTGGTTCAGGAAGCATTCACCAACGCTTTGAAGCATGCGAGTGCTTCTCATGTTTTGCTCGAAATTAACTATCAGCCACAACAAATTTCTATCGTTATTCAGGACAATGGCGTTGGTTTTCATAGCGAATTAATTGAGCAGGATGCTGGCCATAACGCACACTTTGGATTGGTGGGGATGAGAGAACGAATTGAGCTGATCGAGGGAAGGATGGATATAGACTCAAATCCCGGTAGAGGGACGAAAATTATGATAGATATACCAACGACAGCCGAATCTAGAAAGGAGTAAGATGATGATCCAGAAACCTGCAAGCAGTGCAAATACAATCAAAATTTTACTTGCGGATGACCACCAGCTGTTTCGTGAAGGACTTAAGCGGATTCTGAATATGGAAGACGATCTTGAAGTCATTGGCGAATGCGGAGACGGCATTCAAGTAATGGAGTTTTGCAATCATACGATTCCAGAAATTGTTCTGATGGATATTAATATGCCAATCGAGAATGGTGTCGTTGCGACAGAGCGTTTAAAAAGCTTGTTCCCTGACGTAAAGGTTATCATTCTATCTATCCACGACGATGAGAGCTATGTATTTGAAACGCTTCGCAAAGGGGCTACCGGCTACCTGCTGAAGGACATGGAGGCGGAATCGCTAATTAACGCTATTCGCTCTGTCGTTCAAGGCCATGCTTATATCCATCCTAAAGTGACAGGCAAGCTGATTAACCAGCTACGCCGCATGACTTATTTGGACGAGATGGGAATCGTTTCAGGAGCAGCAGCTGCTCAAGAGCCGGGCGTTAAGTTCGTTGCAGGCGATGAGAGCCCTCTTACGCGGCGTGAGGCAGAGGTGCTGAGACTTATGGCTGAGGGCAAGAGCAATAAGCTCATTGGTGAATTTCTGTTTATCAGCGAAAAAACCGTTAAAAACCATGTCAGCAGTATTTTGCAAAAAATGGAAGTTGATGATCGTACGCAGGCTGTTATTCAATCGATCAAATATGGTTGGGTCACGCTTTAATATGGTAACATCAAAAATCCCGTATCGGATGATACGGGATTTTTTTGATGCGCGTCTAAAGGTGAAATAAAAAACTCCGAAGCTGCCTTTTTAAGGCTGCTCCGGAGATAAAGATAAAATGATCGGTTGCTTTAATTCTGCCGTTTATCTTCCTTGCCGTTTCTTACGAAGCGAGAGGAAGCCGGCTGAAAGGGCAAAGGCGCCTATGAGGTAATAAGGAACAGGACTGGAATCGCCTGTTTTTGGAAGCGTGGCAAGCGGAACTTGATCCTCGGCCACATCGATAGCGGTATCAGCAGGCGGCTCGCCATTTTGATTATCTTCAATACCGCCTATTGGCGGCTCCTCATCGACTATTTCAACAATTGTAGTAATCTCTGGTGATGGAGTGGGAGCAGGTGACGTCGAGGCTGCAGGAGTTGAAGTTGGCGTACTTACAGGTGTTGGAGACGATGCTGGTGTTGTATAAGGCGTAGTCTCAGGTGTCGGTGATGCTGATGGAGGAGTAGTAGGCGTAGTCTCAGGTGTTGGGGATGCTGACGGCGGTGTAGTAGGCGTAGTCTCAGGTGTTGGGGATGCTGACGGCGGTGTAGTAGGCGTAGTCTCAGGTGTCGGTGATGCTGATGGCGGAGTAGTAGGCGTAGTCTCAGGTGTTGGGGATGCCGACGGCGGTGTAGTAGGCGTAGTCTCAGGTGTAGGTGATGTTGACGGTGGTGTAGTAGGCGTAGTCTCAGGTGTTGGGGATGCTGACGGCGGTGTAGTAGGCGTAATCTCAGGTGTTGGGGATGCTGACGGTGTTGGAGTAGGCGTAATCTCAGGTGTTGGGGATGCTGACGGTGTTGGAGTAGGCGTAATCTCAGGTGTTGGGGATGCTGACGGTGTTGGAGTAGGTGTAATCTCAGGTGTTGGGGATGCTGACGGTGTTGGAGTAGGTGTAATCTCAGGTGTAGGAGATGGTGATGGTGTCGCAGACGGCACAGTGCATGTGTTGTTAAGCTTTAGCTTCCAGCCTAAAATTTTGTCGCCATGAGCGCCTGTGCCTAGATCGAAGAGCTCGTTGCCGCTGTATATATCCAATTGATAAGGCAGACATTTCGGGATATCAATTGTGGCGGAATAGGTTCCCGCTTTATCAACGGGAATGGATTGGCCGCTAAAATGCTTCTGCTTATGGTAAGGTATCGTCGTGTCATTGGGACCGGGTACCCAGTCAGCTGCACCTTCATAAGAGGAAAAACTGACTCTCACACAATCCACTATGGTCGTAAAGGTTGCTGTTGCCGTGTCATTGCTATTGACTGTGATGCTGGAATGATTGGCTATGACATCTGCTTTGCTGTTTGAATAACTCTGGCAGCTGTTTTCAATACCAGTTACGGCTGCAGCTGCGTCACCGTTGCTTTGGCCCTCAGCCATGACGAAGGAGCCAAGCGTAAGCGAAAAAAATAATAAGACGACCAGGCTCAAAGTAAACTGCTTTTTCACATAATGCATCTTTCACTCTCCTCTTAGAGTATGTAGTGGTTCTAAGAGGGCCGGTTACACTATTGGCTCCATATAATCCAAGTGTCCATATGCAGATTATACTTCATCGCTTCCCTAGCTTTGACGCTTTGCAGAGCCCATCTTCTCCCTGTAATCTATGCTTGAATATCGTATATATGCAGGATGTAATAAGATGATAACACATACAGTGAATTGCTCAAGGGTGTTTCTTTGTCGTAAATTGACTATTAATTACAGGTTGAAAACGGCTGTCTTTGGACATGTCGCACATTTTGTCATCTTGTCCCCGGCTGTCGGAACCAGTGGGCTCTTCTTGGCATATAGTGTCACAAAGAGGAGGTGGCCGCTATGTTTGAGCTTCTACTTTTAGTGATTGGCTGTTATGCTTTTGCTGCATTGTCGGTGCATCTGGCGTTTCGAATTTGGCGCGGAAGGCAGCAATCGAGCAAGCATTATGTACTCGTTGCGGACGTTCGGCAAAAAAATATGGAATGGTATGTGCGTTCATTGTTTTCTTTCTCGCGGAGAATGGGCAAAGATGTTCGCCTGACAATTATCGATCGTGGTGTCACAGACGAGATGATTGCGATTGTAGAACGTTTGGCTAGAGGTGGCAACGAGGTTAGGGTACACCCTAAAGAAAATGCGCCTCAAACAGAAATCGAGGATAGTAAGCGCTCACAAACGAGTGGAGTAGATGGAACCCAGCTGCTGTGGCTGCTTCAGGCAGAAGGAATCGTGTCGCATTCCGATCATGCGGTGCTGGTTGATTTGCAAAACCCGTCGGATTTGTCGAAAATGCCATTTTAGTATATAATTTTCCGTAATTGAATATCCGGAGTGAAGCACACTCAATGACGCGGCTGCGTTGTTGGGTGTGCTTTTTTTTTTTGTCCGGGCGTTATGGCAACGCGCGATAGCGCGATGGATATTGAAATGCGGGGAAGGGAGCGAAAGCGGATGAAGGCTCAAGTGTATGTTGTGGAGGTTAACGGGCATTGGCAGGCGTCGGCAACGATTCATCCAGAGGTGGACAAGCAATTCTGGATGAATGGGGAGTTTGGCAAGGCAGGGCGGCTTAACGGAAAAATTGCGGATTCGGGCTGGCTTTTAAAAGAGCTGCTGCCGCTTGGCGATGCTTGCCTCGCTGCTCGGCTTTGGGAGGATGGGCTGAGGCGTAGAATAGAGAAAAAGGATGACTTGACTATCAGCTGCAATGAAATGGGATATCAAGCGAGATCGTTCGAAGCGTTAGAGCTGTTGCTTTCTTGTGTAGCGGAGGCTAAGCGTTGCGGGCTGAATGACGGAAAGGCTGCAGGCAGCCGGCGGTGGTGGCATTTGGGTAGTAGAAGCAAACGGAAATCGGCATTGAAGGTAGAGAACTTGCTGGGTTTGGCGGAGCGTTGGGAGTGTGTTGGAGCACGGCGACATGGAAAGTGGAGTGAGGGAGAGGGAGCTAGTGTAGGCGGCGATGGAGGGGGGACGATTGAGCAGGTGAAAAGCGGAGAGCTGAGCGCGAGTATGTCGCGTGCAGCGGTGCGCAAGCAAGGCGGAGAAGCGGAGCGAGCGCTTGGCGATGCGGAGCTGGGAGAGATTGCGGCAGGGGCGAAGCTTGCCGCAGGCATGATGCAGGGACGTGCGCTATTGCGAAGCGAGGCGCACGCCCTGTTAGCTGGCGCGGGCGGGCCCGGCGCCGCGGTGAGCTGGAGCGGAGTGCTCCAGCTTGCCGCGCTGCTCGGGCGGGTGCGCCTGAGCGGAGCGATCGCCGCCGGGGATGGCGGGCGATTGGACGCTTTGGGGCGCCGCAGGCGCGAGCGCAGCTGTTTGCGCTGCGGGAGCGGCGAGGCGCATATGCACCGCACGGCATGTGCGGCGTGCGGGCGGTTGTGCGCCTATTGTACGGCGTGCATTGGGATGGGGCGGAGCCGGGAATGCGAGCTGCTCGTTACTATGCAGCATTCTGCTTTGCTTGGAATGAAGACGGATCGGCGGCCGCTCATGCAGCTGCCGTTAGAACAGCGGCTTAAGAAATGGAGCCTTAGCCCGGCACAGGCCGCTGCTGCTGCGAAGGCGCTCCGTTTCGTTGAAGAGTATGAGACGATGGAATCTCCTCAATTATCAAAGGGTGTACCCAAGCAAACGAGAGATTTTTTACTTTGGGCGGTTACGGGAGCGGGCAAGACCGAAATGATTTTCCCGCTGGTGGAATCGGTGCTGCTTCGAGGCGGAAGGGCACTTATCGCAACGCCGCGCCGCGATGTTGTCATTGAACTAGATCCGCGTATCCGCAAAGCGTTCCCGGCAGCTTCGGTTGTCACCTTATACGGCGGCAGCGAGCAGCGCTGGGAGAGCGGCGACATCACGCTTGCCACGACACATCAACTGCTGCGTTTCTATCAAGGCTTTGACTTAGTCGTCGTAGACGAGCTTGATGCGTTTCCCTACGCCGGCGATCCTATTCTTCATTATGCCGCAGATAAAAGCTGCGCGCCTGGCGCTGCCCGGCTGCTGCTCTCTGCTACGCCGCCGAGCGAGCTGCAGCGAGCGGCGAAGCGCGGCAAGCTTCCGCATGCGAGAGTGCCCGTGCGCTACCATCGTCATCCGCTGCCTGTACCGCAAATGCATCAAACGCCAGCTGTGAAACAAATGCTTCACCAGCGGAAGCTGCCATCCAAGCTGTTGGCCGCTATGCAGGCCTCAATTCAGCGAGATGCCCAGCTGTTTGTATTCGTGCAGCAAATTGCACAGACCGAGCCTATGGCTGCTTTGCTTAGGGCTGTTCTTCAGCTTTCAGCAGTAGCGGCAACTTCCTCTCAGGACGGTGGGCGGACGGAGAAGGTGCAGCGTTTTCGCGCAAGGGAAATTCGCGTGCTGGTCACGACCACGATATTAGAGCGAGGGGTCACGATTCCGAGAAGCGACGTCTATATTTTAGATGCGGACGGACGGCTTTTTGACGAGGCTTCCTTGGTTCAAATGGCGGGCAGGGCAGGACGGTCTGCAGATGACCCGTTTGGCCGCGTCTATTTCTGCAGCCGTGAGCGCAACCGCTCGCAGCTAGCGGCAGTGCGCCACATTCAAAAGATGAACCGCATGGCCCGCAAGGAAGGCTACTTGCTCCCCGCCAGCAAAGGAGGCTCGTCAAAGTGACTTACTCGCCTCAAGCATGGCTCCAGCGTCTTCAATCCGCCTTCGCCACTAGCGCGCAGCTGCTCGCTCCCCGTTCCACCGCATGCCTTCTATGCGGCAAACCGCAAACCGAGGCTCGCAGCGCGGGCAGCATCAACCAATCGAAGCTGACGCCCCGGCTTCGAAAATCGCTTTGCGGAGGATGCCTCTCCGCCATTCCATGGCTCACCCGCATCGCCTGTCCCAGATGCGGACGCGGCATCGCATGCGAGGACTGCATACGCAGTCCGCAACGGGCATTCGTATGCAACCGCAGCGCGGTCTCCTACAATCCAGCAATGCGGTCGATGCTCGCTTTGTACAAATACCGTGGAAACGAGCGGCTTGCGCCTTTGCTTGGCGACATGCTTCTGCCTGTCCTTGATACCATGACTTGCGTGATTGCCCGGCGCCAGCGGTACAACGCTACAAGCGGCAACCTCTCTAAGTCGAAAGGGAAGATAGCCGATTACTGGGATGCGGTCACATATGTCCCTATCAGCCCGGAGAGGGCAAGCGATAGGGGCTTCAATCAAGCGGAGCAGCTGGCAAGCCATTTAGCGCAGCGCTATCGTCTGCCGCTTATGAGCCTGCTCATCCGTTCCCGCCATTCGGAGAAGCAAAGCTTTAAGACGCGTTCGGAGCGAATGCGCGATACTAGGTCGCTTTTTGACGTAAACGAAAGCGAGCTTCGCATTCTTCAATCAAAAACACGCAACTCCGCCAGTAAAGCGAGTAAAGTTCAGCCCGCTCGAGAAACAATTCGCATTCTGCTTATTGATGACATATATACGACGGGAAGTACGGCAGAGGCCTGCTCACAAGAATTGCATCGAAAATCGCAGCGGCCTCTGGAAATTTATATTTTGACCTGGGCTCGTTCCTAAGTAATCCAATATTCATAAGGCGGAAAAATAGATTCATAGTGAAAAAGTTAACGCTTTCGTTTAGAATAAAGTTAATCATCTGATTATTTTTACAAAAAAAGGGGGGCTTAAAGCGATGAACTTAGATAATTGTCCTCGCTGCGGTAAGCTTTTTGCCAAAAATTTTAGAGATGTATGTCCATCGTGCATGCGTGAAATTGATAAAGAGTACGAGCTTTGTTCAAACTATTTGCGTGAGTATAGGGGTTCAATCATAACTGAGGTTTCAGATGCAACTGGAGTTTCAGTTAAACAAATTACGAAATTTATCCGTGAAGGCCGCATTTCTATCGTGAATGCTCCGA
Organism: Paenibacillus sp. Y660; assembly: GCF_057221575.1. NCBI lineage: Bacteria > Bacillati > Bacillota > Bacilli > Caryophanales > Paenibacillaceae > Paenibacillus > Paenibacillus sp. Y660. Next base: position 169,108 of record NZ_JBXBBJ010000008.1, read on the forward strand.
ATATGTCCTATCCGTGTGAGTCATGCGGAACGCTGATTCGCGATCAAAACCTTTGCGATAGCTGCCGCCAGCGCTTAGAAAAGGATAAGAAGCAAATGTTGGAAGACTTGACGAAGAAGGATGAAATGAAAAACGCTCATAATTCAAATGCTGCATACAGAGGACTAGACAGATATAAGGATAAATAAATGAATTCATGCTAATCTTCCCATGACTATAAAATTTCACTTGACTGAAGCCGATAATACTTGTAAAGGTAATCGGCTTTTTTAGTTTCCGTAAATAATGAGGTGGATAAAAATGAAAATAAACGAGACGAATCGTATTGGCGCGCTTAATTCGTACCATAAGCAAAATGAAGCAAGAGTGAGTGCAGAAGGCAAGACAAAGAAGAAGGACGAGGTCCAGATTTCTGCGGCTGCCAAGGAGATGCTGACAACAAGCAAAACGAGCGGAGCGGACAGAACAGAGCATATCGAGCAGCTTAAACGTTCGGTAGCATCGGGCACGTATCATGTGGAAGCCGGCAAAATTGCCGAGAAGTTGCTTCCTTACTTGAAGGAGTAGTCCTCTAAATGAACGAGTACATCCAGCAGATATTAGTGATTTTGCAAGAGCTATTAGATGAGCACCAGCAGCTTATTGAATACGGAAATGCGAAGACAACGGCAATTACCGTAAACAATGTGGAGACCCTTTCGTACATTTCGAGCAAAGAAAAGAAGAGTCTCCAGCGTATACTGGAACTTGAGCAACGGCGAATCTTTCTGATCGGAAAATATATGCTGGATCAAAAGCTGACAAGCCATCGTTCCTTCAAAATGGAGAAGCTCATCCAGGCTGTCTATCATGCCAATGAGAAGCAGCAGCTGCAGGCCATGTGGCAGCAATTATCGGCAGCGCTAAAGCAGCTCCAAGACATCAATGAATTTAATCAGCAGCTTGTCAGGATGACTTTGGAGCATTTGCATTTCACTCAGGATTTGCTGCTCGGACCGACCGAGGACGAAGCGACCTATCATCGCGCTGTACAAGGAATGGCCTATAATCGTAATGGACGCTTTAATATAAAGACGTAACAAGAGAGGACAATCTACGAATGGGATCGACATTTCATGGCTTAGAAACAGCAAGGCGCAGCTTGTTCACGACACAGTCCGCTCTAAATACGACTGGACATAATATTGCGAATGCTAATACGAAGGGTTACTCGCGTCAGATCGTGAATATGACCGCTTCAAGACCGATAGATGCGGTTGGATTCTCTAAATCAGAGGCAGCAGGCCAGCTCGGTACAGGTGTAGAAGCAAGCTCGATTACACGCATAAGAGAGAAATTTCTCGACAATCAGTACCGCAACGAATATAAATCGCACGGCAATTTCACCGTGCAGCTGGATACGCTGGAAAAGCTGGAAGGCATCGTGAATGAGCCGAGCGACACAGGCTTAAGGACGGTTATCTCGAATTTCTGGAATTCTTGGTCCGATTTGAGCAAAAACCCAGAAAACGCTGACGGTCGGAAAGTCGTTATGGAGCAGACGATGGCAATGGTTGACGCTTTTAATTATACGTCCAAGCAGCTTAGTGATCTGAAAGGCGATTTGACTGAAAATACCGAGATCAATCTGAGTACCGTCAATTCGATTACTAAAAGCATTGCTCAATTAAATAGCGAGATTCGCAGGATCGAGGGTCTTGGCGACAATGCCAATGATATGCGTGACCAACGGGACCTGCTTACGGATCAACTTTCCGGACTAGTAAATATTCGTGTAGAGGAACAAGCGAATGGGTATAGGATTACGATGGGCAATACGGAGCTTGTTCAAGGAACAACCTCGAATGTATTAGATATGGAAGCTATGCAAACCGCATTTGATACAGGTGAACTGAATAGCGGAACCATTTACGGTACAATTCAATCCAGAGATAAATTCGTTGAAGGCTACATAAGCGAGCTTAATAAAATGGTTCAAACGATGGCAAATGGCGAGTTTGAGGTTACGCTGCCAAAAGGATCGGTTTTGCCAAATGGCACGATTTTAAACGGAGTGACCTATTCTACAGTTGCAGGAAATCGTACACTTGCTGAAGATTTAACCGTAACGGTCAATGGCTTAAATGGCTTGCATCAACTAGGTTATTCATTGGCTGGTCAAGATCGTGGTTTGCCTTTCTTCACTGATAATGCAGGTGAAACAAGTGGATTGACGGCAAGTAACATTACTCTAAACCCAGCTATTGTGGCTAATTCTAACTTAATCGCTACTTCAATGCGCGTTAATATAAATGCGGACGGTTCAGAATCAGTAATTAGTGGTAACAATTCGTTATCTGTGCTGTTTTCACAAATGAGAGACATTCGATTTGATTTTGATTCCGGAGCGGACGAGAACTTGAATACAATTGACTCATATTTCCGTTCTGTTGTTGGACAGCTTGGTGTCCAGACAGCCGAGGCGAAGCGGATGCAATCAAATCAGCAAATTATAGTCGAGCAAGTGGAATCACGAAGACAGTCCGTTAGCGGTGTATCGCTTGATGAGGAAATGTCCAACATGATTAAATTTCAGCACGCCTATAACGCAGCCGCAAGAAATATGACTATGATTGATGAAATTTTGGATAAAGTAATAAATGGTATGGGCCGCGTAGGTCTTTAACCAATAATAATGTGGAGGTGACAGGTTATGTCATTCCGTGTGACACAATCGATGGTAAATACGCAGATGCTGCGTAATATAACGAATAATTTGGGACGCATGAATAATATGCAAAACCAGCTCTCTACAGGTATGAGGATAAATAAGCCCTCAGATGATCCAGTCGGCATTACTTTTGCGCTTCGTTACCGAAGTGAGTTGGATTCCAATGACCAGTATTTAGACAACGTAAGCTCAGCAATATCGATGCTGGAGTATACGGATACAACAATCGGCCAAGCTGGCGATGTTATGCAGCGTGTCAAAGAGTTACTTGTGCAGGGTTCTAATGGAACTTTGGAGCAAACGAACTTGGATGCGATAAAAACTGAAATTTCTCAGTTGTACAACCAATTGGTTGGAATTGGAAATAGCCAATTTAACGGTAAATACATATTTAATGGCGAAAAAACGGTAAAGCAGCCTTATCCGACGATGACACTAGAAGAAGCGGCTAATCCTCTAGCTACTCCACCACAGCTTAAGGCATATCATGTCGCCTCAGATACTGGTTCTGTTAGATATGAATTGTCTTCCGGGATGAGTATGGCGGTCAACATTACGGGGAATGAAGTGTTCGGCGGTCCTATAAGCGGTGAAAGCGATACGGGAAGCGACAACATATTTCAGCTTTTGCGGCGTGCTTACGATACATTAACATCAGGTGATAAAGAAGGGGTATCTGATTTAATTGGGCAAGTGGATACCCGAATGAACACAATGTTAACGAAGCGCGCGGAAGTAGGTGCGAAGATGAATCGTGTAGAACTCATTCAAAACCGATTAAAGGATATCGATATTAATCTTCAAACCGTTAAATCGAAGACAGAAGACGCTGATATGTCTAAAGTCATCACGAACATGAAAACGGAAGAAAATGTTTACCAAGCGTCTTTGTCAGTAGGTGCGCAAATTATTCGTCCGAGTCTCGTTGATTTCTTGAGATAGGAGCGGGCAGAATGAAAATTCCACAAATTCAAATTCGGCTGCAGCACGCAAAAATACATATAGACGCAGATATCGGAAAACAGGAGCAGCGTCAGCCCAAAGCTGCTATGGAAATGGAACAGATTAAGCCTGAGCAGCATATTACCAATTCGAGAGGACAGCTTGATATTAATCAGGATCTCGCATGGGATGCGCTCGCGTTAGGGAGTAATTTGAAGACAATGAGTAAAATTTATTCCATGTCTTCTGAAATGGCGCTTCGCGGACTCGCACGAATCGTCGAGAATGGAAATCGTATGGCGGACATTCATTTAGGCGGCAATCCCATTGCAGAAATGGCTGGTGATTGGCAGCGTACGTACTCTGAATTTGATTTCCGCGGGGAAGCCTCTTATGATAATGTTGATATCACCTACGTACCAGGTGAGTTGTCAATCGAAACAACACCAGGCCGAATCAACATGAATGTGGAAGTAAATCGGCCTACCCATCATTATGAACGTGGAAAGCTTGATATCTATATGAGCCAATATCCAAAGGTGGAAATTCTGCCGCCTCAAATTGATGAGCTAATGTAATAGAGGGATTCTAGTCAGATAAGACTATAGACCATTTGTATAACCAATCTGGTATACGTGGTCTATAGTTTTATTTTTGAGAAAAGGGTTATATTATAAGGAGGTTTTATTTTGAGTACCGAATCGACCGTGTATCATTTCGAAAATGGCATACCTGGCTTCGAGCATTTACATCAGTTCGAGTTCTCTGAGATCGAAGGAGAGCTGCCGATGAAGCATATGAAATCCGTTGAGGATGAAGAGGTCTCACTTGTAATAGTCAGTCCATTCTTCATATATCCGGAATATGAGTGGGAATTATCTGAAGCTTCAAAGCAAGAGCTATTCATTCAGGAAGAATCGGATATAGAGATATGGTCAATTATTACGATTCATTCAGAACCTTTGCAAGCAACAATTAATTTGATGGCTCCGCTTGTTCTCAACAAAAATAAAAAAATTGGGAAGCAGCTTATCCTTCACGAGAACCATTTCAGCTCGCGCGCCCCGCTTATTCGAGCCTAAGGAGTGTATGCAGTGTTAGTTCTATCCCGAAAAGTTAACGAATCGATCATGATCGGTGGAAAAGTTGAGATTGTCGTAATCGGCGTTGAAGGCGATACAATCAAATTAGGTATTAAGGCGCCGAGGGAAGTGGATATACACCGGAAAGAAATTTACATGGCAATTCAAGAGGAAAACAGAGCAGCGGCGACCAAAACAATCGCAATTGATGAAGTATCAAAATTATTTAAGAAATAATCACATTGTTGAGAAAGCCTTTTAAGGCTTTCTTTTTTATTATTAATTTCGTTAACGAACGATAGAAGGATATGAGACTCTTTAGCATAAGCGAAAGTTTCGTTCTGCATAGTCCTTCTGCCGATTGAAAGCTTAATAACGACAAAAACCTTCTTCTCTTTCGGTTTCCTGCTTACTAGAGATACTGTTCTGAACTTATTTCGTAAAATAGCAAATAGCTGAGAGATAAATTCGTAGAAGGATTGTTTTCTTTATGGGTACGAAGCATACAATCACCATAGAAGGTTTCTAGGAAGCCTAATTATTTAAAAATAATTTTAAAAAGAACTATAAACAAATGGAATGAAATGCCGATATAAATAGTAGCACGGAAGATAGGGCGGCCGACCTACATCCGTAAGCTTCCGCAAGGATGCGGAAATTCGAAAATTCAGGGAGGAATTATCAATGCGTATTAATCATAATATTGCAGCACTTAACACTCACCGTCAGTTGTCTACTAACACAGCTAACCAAAGCAAGTCTATTGAGAAGCTTTCTTCAGGCCTTCGCATTAACCGTGCTGGCGATGACGCTGCCGGACTAGCAATCTCCGAAAAAATGCGTGGACAAATCCGCGGTTTGGAGCAAGCAACTCGTAACGCACAAGACGGCATCTCGTTGATCCAAACAGCTGAAGGTGCATTGAATGAAACACATTCAATCTTGCAACGTATGAATGAACTTGCAACTCAAGGCGCTAACGGAACTTTATCCGCTACAGATAGAACAGCGATTGGCGATGAAATCACACAATTGAACAGTGAGATCGACCGTATTTCAACTTCAACCAAATTCAATGGACAAACACTTTTGTCTGGTAACTTTGGGGTTCAGCTTGGAACATCGGGTCTTGCTGTAGGTAGTGCTGGCGTAACTTCCATTGATATCAGCGGTGCAAAAGGAAGTAACACGTACACAATTACAACTTCGGGTGCAGGCAGCTACACGTTGACTGACACAACTGGATCTACAGGTACTCAAACAGTAACTAACGTTGCAGATGGTGCAGCTGGAGTACTAAACTTTGATAAGTTTGGCATCAAAGTTGCTGTTAACGGTTCGCAAACGGCTGCTGGCGTTGCAGCTTCCGTAGCGGGTGGTGGTGCAGCTGGTACAGTAATTACTGGTGCTGCTGCTGCTGTTAAAATCCAAATTGGTTCTGAAGATCAAGGTGCTCAACAACTTGGTATTTCCATTTCCAAAGTTGATAGCTCTGCTACATCTTTGAACACTACTGGAGTTAACGTATCCACTTCAGTTCTAGCTGCTGCAGCTATGACTACGATCCAAAATGCTATTGATACTGTATCCGCTCAACGTTCAAAATTGGGTGCATACCAAAACCGTCTAGACCACACAATCAACAACATCAGCACAGCTGCTGAGAACCTGACTGCTGCTGAATCCCGTGTTCGCGATGTAGACATGGCGAAAGAAATGATGGAGCAAACAAAAAACTCCATCCTTGCTCAAGCTTCCCAAGCGATGCTGGCTCAAGCGAACCAACAGCCGCAAGGCGTTCTGCAATTGCTTCGTTAATCTTAAACAACCAAGGAGAGACCCTGGAATTTCTAGGGTCTCTTTTCTTTTTTTCTAATCAATTGGTTGTAAATAACCGATATATAAAGTAAAAGACATGTTGGAGGTTGATTTTTGATGAACATCAATACAACGTCTGCAGGCCCAGGAATGAGTGGAGCTGTCGATCGTGTTGCTTCAGGAAGCAAAGCTTTTGAACCAGTCGCGGATCCTGTTCCTGTATCGGTGCCTCATTCTCTACAATCCATATCTACTTTCACGAAGGTAGATGCACTTAAGAAGGCAGAGCTGCGTGGAGATAACTATACGGTCAGTGATGAACAAATCGTAAAAGCGATAGAGCGGGCTATTAAAGCAATGCAGGGTAAATCGACAAGTCTAGAATTTTCGATACACGAGAAAACGAAACTGATCGCCGTCAAAGTTCTCGATAGTGAATCAGGAGAGATCATCCGTGAAATCCCGCCTGAGAAATCATTAGATTTTGTTGCTAAACTATGGGAGATGGCCGGGATATTAATTGATGAAAAAGGGTAATTTCCAGTTCAGGAAGGGAGTGTGAATCATGCGTGTAAGTGGTCTTGCTTCAGGTATGGATACGGATGAGATTATTAAATCGCTTATGAAGGCGCAGCGAATTCCTATGGATAAGCTGGCGCAAAAGAAACAAATACTTGAATGGAAACGCGATGATTACCGCACCATGAATAACAAAATATTGGAGTTTCGCAACACAGCTTTTGACATGAAGCTTGAGGCCAGTTATTTAGCGAAGAAGGTATCATCATCGCAAGAGAGCATCGTTTCGGTAACAGGTTCTGCAGCGGCAAATGAAGGACAATATTCGCTCAACATAGAGAAGTTGGCGAAATCCGCTTCTTTAACCTCAGGGGATTTGACAGGCGCTTCTAGCAGTGCTAAGACGATTGGAAGTTTAGGCTTAGTCGCCGATACCCAGTTGAAAATCACAGGGGAAAAGGGTATGAAATCAATAGCTATAAAAACTACCGATACGATTGAACAGCTTGTTTTGGCTATTAATAATGAATCCGCGTCTACAGGAATAAAAGCCTCCTATGATGCAACAATGGATAGACTGTTTTTCAACTCCTCGAAAACGGGAGAGACTTCTAAAATTAATTTGGAATTAGTGAATGGTGAAAGTATAAACAATATTCTCGGTATAGAATCCAAGGATGGAGCTCAAAGTTTTGCATCTAAAAATGATTTAGTAAATGGCGCCCTGGTTGGTACGGCAATTTTCAAGGTTCAATACGATAATATTGATTATGACTTTAATGTTACGAATACCACGACCGTTGGAGATTTGGTCGATCAAATGAATAATGATTTGAATGGCAAAGGAATTAATGTCTACTTAAACAGCAGCGGGAAATTGTCTGTATATAACAGAGATACAAGCAAGACAGTCCTTTACTCGGATGATCAAGGCAATGCTGTAGTAAATGCCCTTGGCCTCGATGCAATGACAGTTAATAATTCCATTACGAGTGTGAAGGGTGAAAATGCTAAGGTTCTCTTTAATGGCATTGAAACGGAATACGAATCCAACACATTTTCAATTTTAGGTATGACTTTTAACGCGAAGCAAGCAAGTGGAACTACTGTTAATATTGGTGTGTCTCAGGATGTCGACACTGTCGTTGAGAAGATTAAATCATTTGTGGAAAAATATAATACCCTTATTGATGAAGTAAATAAAGAAGTAATAGAAAAACGAGATCGGGACTTTCAACCGCTTACTGAGACGGAACGCAAAGAACTGGACGAGGAAGAGATTAAGAAGTGGGAAGAGAATGCTAGAAACGGCATGCTTGCGAACGATGGTATATTAACTAGTGGACTCGTTTCATTTCGCCGTGCATTATCCGATTCTGTTAGCGGACTTGCATTGGGACAATTGAAAAGTCTTAGCGAAATTGGTATATCGAATATTAATATTAAAAGTTCTACGATTACGGGTTCTTACTCCGATCGAGGAAAGTTGTATATCGACGAGACAAAATTGAAACAGGCACTGACAGATAAACCGGATGAGGTAATGGCTTTGTTTACCAAAAACGGAGCAACCAGTGAAACTGACGGTATTGCGACCAGATTGTACGATAAAGCTTCTGCACTCGTCAATCAAATAACAGAAAAAGCAGGCTCGACAAAGTCAGTCGAAACCACTTATTTAATGGGTAAAGAAAATATTCGTTTAAAAAAGCAGTTGTCCAGCCTGGCTGAACGTTTAGATGATCTGGAAAAACGTTACTATAAGCAGTTCACAGCGATGGAAACCTATCTCAGCAAAATGAACTCACAGAGTGCATGGCTTTCCAAGCAATCTAGTTCCTAGGAGGCTTTAACATGCAATTACAGCAACGCAATAAATATTTAGAAACAACAATCCAAACGGCTTCACCCGCGCAACTGCTTGTTATGCTTTATGATGGTGCAATTCGCTACTGCCGTCAGGGTATTGAAGCAATAAAGGAAAAAAACTATCAAGATGCAAACTCGAGCTTTATAAAAGTTCAAGAAATCATCAATGAATTTATTATTACAATAGATCGCAGCTCCACTATTTCCAACAACTTGCTTAGCTTGTACGAATATTTCAATACCCGCATTATTGAGGCAAATGTGAAGAAAAAAATAGAACCAGCCGAGGAAATATTAGCTCATCTTATTGATCTAAAGGAAACATGGATTCAAGCTGCCAAACAAACCAATCAGTTAGCGGGACAATCTAGTGGAAGCACACTTAAAGCAACTCATTCTACTGTCGTCTGACCTTATTGCACAGATTCAAACTTGTGAGCTTGAGGATGTAGAAGCCTATATGCAGGAGAGGGATGCAATTTTTGCTGAGCTACAGCAGCTAACACCTTCACCTGAAGAAGCTGCTCTCATGCGTCCTCAAGTGTTGCATATTGCAGAGATGGATACCGTCATTACCGGCAGAATGACGGAGCTACGCAATCAAGCGTCTCAGGAGATCGAGAAAATTAATAAAGGCAAGCGCTCCAAGTCGATGTATGAATCAAACTCATATGGGGACGATAGTCTCTTTTTCGACACCAAGCGTTAAATGCGATAGGGATGAAAACGCTAACAATTATCATCAGTAAATAAGCGGAATCCCCCATCCAACCTCAAATGAATTCGCTTACAATAAATTGTTTGACAATTCCGTTAAGTGGGTGTTATAGTCAAATTGTGGGTTATACAAAGCGATGCCTCACAGTATTTGAAGATGAAGGGAATGTTTGCACATGCAAGGTAAAGTTAAATGGTTTAACGCGGAAAAAGGTTATGGATTTATCGAGACTGAGCAAGGCGGCGACGTATTTGTTCATTTCTCCGCTATCCAAACTGAAGGTTTCAAAACACTTGAAGAAGGCCAATCCGTCGAATTCGATATTGTAGAAGGCGCTCGCGGTCCACAGGCTGCAAACGTAGTCAAACTGTAATTATTCGGCTGATCCAGCCCAACTATAATTTGGATCACTAAACAAGCAAATTACACAAAGCTCCGGCTAGCCGGGGCTTTTTTTTGTTGTGACAAAACTATTAGTTCTATCGCACTAATTATCTGAAAATTCTAAATAAAACAAAAACTATTTTGATTCGATCGCTTACATATGTTATAATAAGACCACGTAAAGGAGGAGTTCCCCATGAAATACAACATTCGAGGTCAACACTTTCAAGTGACAGACGCATTGAGAGACTACGTCGAAAAGAAACTCAGCCGATTGGAAAAATATTTCGAAGCACCAATCACCTCCGATATTAATGTAACACTATCCGTCACCAAAGGAAAACATGCAGTTGAGGTAACTATTCCACTCACCGGCGTTTTGCTGAGAGCCGAGGAGAAAAGCGAGGACATGTACGCATCAATTGATGTTGTAGCAGACAAACTCGAACGACAAATACGTAAACATAAAACGAAAGTTAATCGCAAGTTCCGCCAAGGTAGCGGCTTACGCGCCTTATTCAGGGAAGAAGGCTCAGCAGTGGGCGTTCTGGAGGAAGAAGACGATCTGGAGCTTGTACGTACCAAGCGCTTCGATCTGAAGCCGATGGACGTTGAAGAAGCGATCTTGCAAATGAATATGGTCGGGCATAGCTTCTTCGTATTCTCGAATGTAGACAACAAAGAGGTAAGTGTTGTGTACAGACGAAGCGACGGAAAGTATGGCTTGATCGAGCAGGGCTAGCAGCAATTATACTTAGATCGAAGAGCCTTTTCTCCTTTTTGGAGAGAGGCTTTTTCTTTTCCAATCATCTTCGTTGCGGCGGTGTCGACAAACTGATACAATTTAATGCAAAGAGGCGTCATTACGAAAGGGGAATTCCATGCTCGGACTAGTGAAAAAGATATTTGGTGACCATAACGAGCGCGAGGTAAAACGGCTCCAACGGACGGTAGATGAAGTAAACGCAATAGAGTCGAAATTTACAGCTTTATCCGATGAAGCTCTGCGCGCGAAAACGGAGGAATTCAGAGCGAGAATTGAAAAGGGAGCAACGCTCGATGAAATTCTTCCTGAAGCTTTTGCAACCGTAAGGGAAGCATCCAAGCGTACGCTTGGCATGCGTCATTTTGACGTACAGCTTCTCGGCGGCATGGTGCTGCATGAAGGCAAGATTGCGGAGATGAGAACGGGTGAAGGCAAGACGCTCGTTGCGACGCTTCCGGTTTATTTGAATGCTTTGCTAGGCAAAGGCGTACATGTCATTACGGTCAATAACTACCTGGCACAGCGTGATAGCGAGCTGATGGGTCAGCTTTATGGCTTCCTAGGCATGACTGTTGGCTGTAACCTGCATGGCTTGTCGCATGATGAGAAGCAAGCGGCTTACGCTTGCGATATTACGTACGGTACAAATAATGAATTCGGCTTCGATTATTTGCGTGACAATATGGTGCTTTACAAGGAACAAATGGTGCAGCGCCCGCTTTATTTTGCAATCATTGATGAGGTGGATTCGATTCTGGTCGATGAAGCGCGGACGCCGCTTATTATTTCCGGACAAGCCGCGAAATCGACAGAGCTTTATTTTGCAGCAGATCGCTTTATCAGCCGCTTGAAGCCTGAAGAGGATTTCACGATTGATATTAAGCTGCGCAGCGTTATGCTGACGGAGTCAGGCGTAGAGAAGACGGAGAAGGCTTTCCATATCGAGAATCTATTCGACCATGCGAATGTGACGCTTAACCACCATATTCAACAAGCGCTGAAAGCTAACTTCATTATGAAGCGCGATGTGGATTATGTCGTTGAGGAAGATGAGGTTGTAATTGTCGATGAATTCACGGGTCGTCTTATGTCGGGACGCCGTTATAGCGACGGCTTGCACCAAGCAATTGAAGCGAAGGAGCAGCTTGAGGTTCAGAACGAGAGCATGACTCTTGCGACGATTACGTTCCAAAACTATTTCCGTATGTATCGCAAGCTTGCAGGTATGACGGGTACGGCGAAGACGGAGGAAGAAGAGTTCAAGCGTATTTACGGGCTTGATGTTATTCAAGTGCCGACAAACCGCTCGATGATTCGTAAGGATATTGCCGATGTTGTCTACAAATCCGAGCTCGGCAAATTCAAGGCAGTCGTTGAAGAAATCGTTGAACGCCATAGCAAAAACCAACCGGTGCTCGTCGGTACGATTTCCATCGAGAATTCCGAGAAGCTATCGGAAATGCTTAAACGCAGAGGCGTGACGCATAAGGTACTCAACGCGAAGTTTCATGCGGAGGAAGCGGAAATTATTTCACGCGCTGGACAAGCGGGCTCTGTGACGATTGCAACGAATATGGCTGGTCGTGGTACCGATATTTTGCTGGGCGATTCTGTTGCTGGACTTGGCGGCCTGCATATTATTGGCACGGAGCGTCATGAAAGCCGTCGTATCGATAATCAGCTGCGCGGACGTGCTGGACGTCAAGGCGATCCGGGCTCCTCACAGTTTTATTTGTCGCTAGAGGATGAGCTGATGCGTCGCTTCGGTTCTGAAAATATTATGGGCATGATGGATAAGCTAGGACTAGACGAGGATCAGCCGATCGAGAGTCGGATGATTTCAAGAGCGATTGAATCGGCTCAGAAGCGTGTTGAGGGCAACAACTTCGACATTCGGAAAGTCGTTTTGCAATATGATGACGTAATGAACCAGCAGCGTGAAGTCATTTATAAGCAGCGCCGCGATATTTTGGGCTCTGAGAATATTCGCCAGGAAGTTATGGATATGATCAAGCCGGTTATTGAGCGTATCGTTGAAGCGCATTGCTCGGAGGATATTCCGGAAGAGTGGGATCTTCAAGCAGTCGTTGATTACGCGCAAGCAAACTTCCTGCAAGAAGGCTCCTTGTCCAAAGAAGAAATTTGGGGCAAAGAGAAGGAAGAGATCATCGACTATATTTATAATGAGGTCGTTGCTTCTTACGATGAGCGCGAGGAAGAGCTTGGTGCGGATACGATGCGCGAGTTCGAGAAGGTTGTAGTGCTTCGTGCGGTAGACAGCAAGTGGATGGACCACATCGATGCGATGGATCAGCTTCGACAAGGTATCCATTTGCGCGCATACGGCGGTACAGACCCGCTTCGCGAATATCAATTTGAAGGCTTCGAGATGTTCAAGGAAATGATCGAGAGCATTCAAGAGGAAGTTGCAAAATATATTATGAAGGCGCGTGTGGAGAGCAACCTGGAGCGTCAAGAGGTAGCTCAAGGCCAAACGACCACAACAAGCGGCGGCGGAGAAGCGGTTGAGAAGCGTCCAGCTAAGCGCGAGGAGCGTGTTGGCCGCAACGATGCATGTCCTTGCGGCAGCGGCAAAAAGTATAAGCAATGCCACGGCAAGTAAGGAACGGCGTTAATCGACGCAGCATACGGTAAGGCATTGAAGTAATATTTTGAGGTGAAGCTGAAGCTATGATAGACATTACGGTTAAACAAGACCTGCGTGAAATGGCCAAGCGGCTCCAAGAGCTCAGGGGGTCTCTTTGACTTAGATCTTAAGCAGGAGATCATTGCGAATTTCGAAGAGAAGATGACGCTGCCTGATTTTTGGGATGACAATGAAAAAGCGCAAAGCGTCATTTCCGAGCTCAATGCGGTGAAGTCGGTCGTCGATCATTACGATGGACTGAACAACGAGCAGGAAGAGCTGCAGATGATGCTGGAGCTGGCGGAAGACGAGAGCGACGAGTCGCTTGCAGCGGATGTCGTGAGCGGCGTAGAGAAGCTGATGCGGAAAGTGAGCGATTTTGAGCTGCAACTGCTCCTAAATCAGCCTTACGATAAGCTGAACGCCATTCTCGAGCTGCATCCCGGCGCCGGCGGCACCGAGTCGCAGGACTGGGGCCTCATGCTGTACAGGATGTATACGCGCTGGGCAGAGAAGAGCGGCTTCAAGGTGGAGCTGCTGGATTACTTGCCTGGCGATGAGGCGGGCATTAAGAGCGTGACGATTTTGGTCAAAGGCTTTAATGCTTACGGCTATTTGAAAGCGGAGAAGGGCGTGCACCGGCTCGTTCGTATTTCACCGTTCGATTCGGCGGGCCGTCGCCATACGTCGTTTGCTTCCTGTGACGTTGTTCCGGAAATCGACGATAGCATCGAGATTGAGATTCGCTCTGAGGATTTGAAAGTGGATACGTACCGGGCTAGCGGAGCGGGTGGTCAGCACGTCAACAAGACGGAATCAGCTATCCGTATTACGCATATTCCATCAGGGATTGTAGTCGCCTGCCAGCAGGAGCGTTCGCAAATCCAGAACCGGGAGAAGGCAATGAAGATGCTTCGTTCAAAGCTGTATGAGCGGAAGATCGAGGAGCAGATCAAGCATTTGGCGGAAATTCGCGGCGAGCAATCCGAGATTGCTTGGGGCAGCCAGATTCGCTCCTACGTATTCCATCCTTACAGCATGGTGAAGGATCACCGTACATCGGTGGAGACCGGAAATGTCGGCGCGGTTATGGATGGCGATATCGACGCTTTTATCGACGGGTATTTGCGTCACCAGATTCGTCATGATTAATAAATAGAAATAGGGAAGAGTTCCAACACGGCTAAAGTGTGGAGCTCTTCTTTTTGCGAAAAATCAGCTTGCAAGGAGATTGAAGGCATGAGTGAAGGCGCGGTCAGTGAGGGCACGGTGAAACGGAGAAGAGGAGGACGAGCCTTAAATCCACGGGCACAGTCGGTCTGGAGCATTGTCCAGCTTCTGATCGGCTCTGTTATTGTGGCGATAAGCTTCAATATGTTCATGGTGCCAAATGGAATTGCTTCAGGCGGAATATCCGGTGTGTCTATTCTCGTACAAAGAATGACAGGCATTACGCCGGCGCTAACGCAATGGGCAATCAATATTCCGTTGTTTATCGCTGGCTTATGGCTGCTCGGTAAAAAGTTTGCGGTAAAAACAGCGCTGGGCTCGGTCATACTGCCGCTGTTTGTACTTTTAACGGACGGTTGGCCCTCGCCAACTGATAATCCGCTTCTGGCGGCTATTTACGGCGGTATTGGAGTCGGGCTTGGCCTCGGCCTTGTGTTCCGAGGAGGAGCGTCTACCGGGGGGCTTGATTTGGCAGCTCAAATTTTGCATCGCTATACCGGACTTCCGCTAAGCATTGCTATTGTCTGCTTTGACGGATGTGTCATCGCGGCAGCGGGTATCATTATTTCCCCCGAGGTAGCGCTGTACGCGCTGATTGGGTTGTTTGCAACGAGCAAGACGATTGATTTTGTGCAAAGCGGTCTTCAGCTATCTAAAGTGGCCTTTATTATAAGCGATCAATCTGAGGCTGTCGCTGAATCGATATTAAATGATTTGGATCGGGGCTTGACACGGCTCGATGGCCACGGCGGCTATACGGGAGCAGGGCGTACGGTGCTTATGGTCGTCGTTGGGCAGAATGAGGTGTCGAAGCTGAAGCAGCTCGTACGGGCGATTGATCCCGGCGCTTTTGTTATCATTAGCAATACAGCAGAGGTGCTGGGGCAGGGGTTTAAGCTGGAGAGCTGATGGATGATGCTCCATCACCGCATAAGAGTCTATGAACAGCTGATGCAGCAAGTTCATAACTCTTATTTTTTTACATAAAGCGCGTTAAGTTGTACAGCATTCCGCCTCTTGGAGTTGGGCATTTTTGTTCATATAATCGCTTTAATTGTTCGTTGTATTATTATGAATTCGAATGTATAATAATACGAAACAATGTGCGTATTTCCATCAACTGCCGAATGTTGTACAATTATTAGTTGAGGAAGAAGACAACCTTTCCGCATGCGGAAAGAACAATAGATAAAGCTGCAGCATGCATGTCCGAGCAAGGCGAAAACCGTGCGCAGCATCTAGTTTCGGGGAGAGATTAATATGAGCACAAAGGTGAAAATAGCGATTATCGGTTCAACCGGCTACGGCGGTGTAGAGCTCATTCGACTGCTTGCATCCCATCCGCTGGCAGAGGTGACATCGGTCATCTCGTCATCCAGCGCAGGTACGCCGATTACAGAAGGTTATCCGCATTTGACGGGCATTCGCGAGGAGCTGCTCGATGATGTCGATCCAGCTGCGATTAAAGCGAAGGCAGATGTTGTATTTCTTGCTACCCCTGCTGGAGTGGCTGCAAAGCTGGTTCCGTCCTTGCTTGAGGCGGGCTTGAAAATCATCGATTTGTCCGGAGATTTCCGTTTGAAATCGCCAGCGCTTTACGAGCAGTGGTATAAGAAGCCGGCTGCGGATGAGACCTATTTGAAGCAAGCGGTGTTTGGACTGGCGGAAATATATGGGGATCAGGTGCTGGATGCTCCACTTGTTTCGAATCCAGGCTGCTACCCGACTGCGACGCTGCTTGGACTTGTTCCGGCGGTAAAAGAGGGCTGGATCGATCCGGCGACCATTATTATCGATGCGAAATCGGGCGTCTCCGGTGCAGGACGCGGCGCATCGCTGGGCACTCATTATTCTGAGCTTAATGAAAACTTGAGAGCTTATAAGCTGAATCAGCATCAGCATATTCCAGAAATCGAAATGGTGCTGTCTGCTGCGGTAGGCAAGCCTGTCGTGACGACGTTTACGACTCATCTTGTACCGATGACGCGGGGCATTATGTCGACCATGTACGCGACCGTTCAAGGCGAGCGGAGCACAAACGATTTCATCGATCTATATCGCTCCTATTATGAAGGCCGCAAGTTTGTACGTATTCGCTCGGAAGGACAATGGCCGTCTACGAAGGAAGTATGGGGCTCCAACTACTGCGATATCGGCTTTGCGGTTGATGAGCGCACGGGCCGTGTAACGATTGTATCGGTTATCGACAATCTGGTTAAAGGCGCGGCGGGGCAAGCGATTCAAAACTTGAACCTTATGATGGGCTGGGATGAGACGTTTGGTCTGCAATTCGTTCCCGTTTACCCGTAAATAACGAAATATATCTTTTGAAATGATTATTCATACTCATACAGGTGAAGGAGATACGATTTTACGATGGGACAGGATCATACAGCAGCCTTGTTCTCGGTCGTCGCGGACGGCTCGATAACAACGCCCCAAGGCTTTAAAGCAGGTGGATTGCACTGCGGTCTCAAAAAAACGACACGTCACGATCTAGGCGCAATCGTATGTGAAGTTCCAGCAGTTGCAGCAGGTGTGTATACGACTAATGTATTTCAGGCTGCGCCTCTGCAAGTAACGCGCGAGAGCATCGGATCGGACGGCTTGCTGCGCGCAGTGCTGGTAAACAGCGGCAACGCGAATGCCTGTACAGGCAAGCAAGGCGAAGCAGACGCATATGAAATGAGCGCTAGATTTGCGGAGTCGATCGGCGTAGCTGCGAATCAAGTAGCGGTTGCATCAACTGGCGTTATCGGCGAGCTGCTCAAAATGGACAAAGTACGTACGGGCATCGACGGCCTTCCGGCTAAGCTTGCCGGCAATCGCGCAGGCGCGGACGACTTCTGCCAAGCGATCCTGACGACGGATTTGGTGCAAAAGATGGTATGCGTTGAGCTTGCGCTGGATGGCAAAACCGTGTATGTGGCAGGTGCGGCAAAGGGTTCCGGCATGATTCATCCGAATATGGCCACGATGCTCGGATTCGTTACGACGGATGCGGCAATCGGCAGCGAGGCGCTTCAGCAATTGCTGCGCCAATCGACGGATTTGACGTTCAATATGATTACGGTTGACGGCGATACGAGTACGAATGACATGCTTGTAGCGATGGCGAGCGGCCTTGCTGGCAATACCGAGCTGACAGAAGCGCATGAGGGCTGGGCAGCATTCGCGGCAGCGATACGTCATGTATGCGAGGTGCTGGCGAAGGCAATTGCCCGTGATGGCGAAGGCGCGACGAAGCTTGTTGAGGTACAGGTGAACGGAGCGGTAAGCGACGATTCAGCACAAGCGATTGCGAAGACGGTTATCGGATCGTCGCTCGTGAAATCGGCCGTGTTCGGAGCGGATGCGAACTGGGGCCGCATTATTGCGGCGGTGGGCCGTGCAGGCCAGCCGGTTAACCCTGAAACGGTTGATATCCGTCTAGGCGATATTTTGACATTGGAGCAATCTCGTCCAGTCGTGTTCGACGAAGAGGTTGCCTTGGAATATTTGAAGGGCGATACGGTAGTGATTCGTGTTGATCTACATAATGGCGAAGGAACAGCGACGGCATGGGGCTGTGATCTAACCTATGATTATGTCCGCATCAATGCGGCGTATCGGACGTAAGGAAAGTACACGCTTGGAGGGTATGGTACAGTGACGGAGCAACGATTTGTAATGAAATGCGGAGGCAGCACGCTGGCGGCGCTTCCGAGCCGTTTTTTTGAAGAGCTGCGCGAGCTGCAGCAAGCGGGCGTCCTCCCGGTTATCGTGCATGGCGGCGGTCCTGCCATATCGGATACGCTCGGCAAGCTTGGCATCGAGACAGGTTTCGTAAATGGCCTGCGCGTAACGAGTGAAGCGGTGCTTGATGTTGTTGAGATGGTGCTTGCGGGCCGGATCAATAAAGAAATCGTTCGTAAAATTCAGATCAACGGCGCGAAGGCGCTTGGTCTATCCGGTGTAGACGGCATGCTCATACAGGCTCAGCCTGTTGCGAACGCGGCGGAGATCGGCTTTGTAGGCGATGTCATCGATGTGAATGCAAAGGTTATCGAAGGCGTGATGGGCATGGGCTACATTCCAGTCATTGCTCCAATCGGGATTGATGGTGCAGGCCAGCGCTACAACATAAATGCGGATACGGCAGCAGGCGCGGTTGCGTCACACCTTGGCGTAGAGCAAATGATCGTCGTCACGGACGTGCCGGGCATTTTGAAAACGGTGGATGGACAGAAGCAGGTGCTTCCGGTCGTAACCGTAGCCGAGATCGAAGAGATGATAGCAAGCGGTGAAATTTACGGCGGCATGATTCCAAAAGTGCGTGCAGCTATTCAGTGTATTCAAGGCCGCGTGCGCGAGGTTGTTATCGTAAGCGGCGAGGAGCCAGGCGTGCTGACGAGAGCTGTCCGAGAAGGCGGAGTAGGCACGCGTATTGTTCAGACGAATGAAGGGCGGGTGTAAGGAAAGATGAGCGAGACAAATACAGCAGCAGCTGTTGACCAGTCGTTGTTTCCAACCTATGCAAGATATCCGATGGCTTTGGTAAAGGGCGAAGGCAGCTGGCTATGGGATGACAAAGGAAATAAATACCTTGATTTTATGAGCGGCATTGCCGTTACGAATCTCGGTCATGCACCAAAACAGATCAAAGCAGCGCTAATCAAGCAGTTGGATGAGCTGTGGCATGTATCGAACCTGTTCCATATTCCAAACCAGGCGGAAGCAGGCAAGCTCATCACGGATAATAGCTGCGCGGATGCTGTGTTCTTCTGCAACTCAGGCGCCGAGGCGAACGAAGCGGCTATTAAGCTGGCACGCCGTTATAATCAGAAGGTGCTGAACAACGGCCGTTTTGAAATTGTTACATTCGAGCAATCATTCCATGGACGCACGCTTGCGACGCTTACGGCGACGGGCCAAGCGAAGGTGAAGGAAGGTTTTGCGCCGCTGCCTGAAGGGTTCAAAACGATACCATTAAACGATCTCGCTGCGCTTGAGGCGGCGGTTTCGGACCAGACTGCAGCAATTATGCTGGAGATGGTGCAGGCGGAAGGCGGCATTCATCCGGTTGACCCTGCCTACATGAAAGAGCTTGTCGCATTATGCGGGAAGCAAGGCATCCTGCTTATTGTGGATGAGATTCAAACGGGCATGGGCCGTACGGGCAAGCTGTTCGCTTATGAGCATTACGGCATTGAGCCGGATATTTTCACGATGGCAAAAGGTCTCGGCAGCGGGTTCCCGGTCGGGGCGATGGCGGCGAAGGAAAAGCTGCGCGAAGGCTTCACGGCAGGCAGCCATGGCTCGACGTTCGGCGGAACGCCGATTGCGACAGCAGTCGTCAAAGCGACGCTTGAGACGATCGTAGGGGAAGGTTTGTCTGAGCGCGCGGCGCAAAAGGGCGAGTATTTGATGGCGCAGCTTCGCGAGAAGCTGGCTGGCAATGCTTTTGTCCATGAGGTGCGCGGTCTTGGCCTGCTCGTAGGTATTGTATGCGCGGAGCCGATTGCGGATATTTTGAACCAGGCGCAGGAGCGCGGATTGATTGCGATCTCGGCAGGTCCGAACGTTATTCGCCTATTGCCTAATTTACTCGTCACGGATGAAGAAATCGATACGGCTGTAGCCATCTTAGCAGATTTGCTGGAAGCGAAGCGGCCTATCGTTTAACAACATAAGAAAAGCAAATTGCTTAACCTGAAGGAGGGCTTCACCATGCAAGGAACTGTAAATGAGGAATTGGCGCAAAGCTTGAAGGGGCGCGACTTTCTAATGCTGGTTGATTTCAAGCCGGAGGAAATCCGCTACTTGATCGACCTCGCAATTGATCTTAAACAAAAGCAAAAAGCAGGCGAAACGCACCATGTGCTAAAAGGAAAGACGCTTGGCATGATTTTCGAAAAATCCTCTACACGCACGCGTGTTTCGTTTGAAGTTGGGATGTATCAGCTTGGCGGGCAAGGACTTTTCCTCAGCGGAAACGACCTGCAAATTGGCCGCGGCGAGACGATCTGGGATACAGCTCAGACGCTGTCCCGCTATCTGGACGGTATTATGATTCGCACATTCGCTCACCGCAAAGTGGTTGAACTGGCTCGCGGAGCTACGATTCCGGTCATCAACGGATTGACGGATTTGTCGCATCCTTGCCAAGCGCTAGCGGATTATCAAACGATTCTTGAGCACAAGGGCCGCTTGGAAGGGTTGAAAATTGCCTATATCGGCGACGGCAACAATATGACGCATTCCCTGCTTATGGGCGCGGCTAAGCTTGGTCTGCATATGTCCGTGGCAACGCCTGAGGGCTACGAGCCGGATGCGGATATTATCAAGCAAACGAAGGATCATGCTGCTGAGACAGGCTCGCAAATTCATATTTGCCGCGATCCGAAGGAAGCGATTGCCGATGCCGATATCATATACACGGACGTGTGGGCGAGCATGGGGCAGGAAGCGGAGCAGAAGGATCGCGAGGTTGCTTTTGCCGCTTACCAGGTAAACGAGGCTTTGGTGAGCTACGCGAAGAAGGATCATCTCTTCATGCACTGCTTGCCGGCGCATCGCGGCGAAGAAGTGAGCGAGGGAGTTATCGACGGCGGCCAATCGATTATTTTCGACCAGGCTGAAAACCGTCTTCATGCGCAAAAAGCGATTATGGCAGCTATTATGTCCTAGCTTGATCGCTCCAACAATATGAATTCATTCGAAGGGGAGTAAACACTACTATGGCAAAAGAAAAAATCGTACTCGCCTACTCCGGCGGCTTGGATACTTCGGTTATTCTCAAATGGTTGAAAGAAACATATGACGCAGAAATTATCGCTTTCACAGCGGATATCGGACAAAAGGATGAGCTGGACGGCTTGGAAGAAAAAGCACTGGCGACAGGCGCTTCCAAAGTGTACATCGACGATCTTCGCGATGAGTTCGCTAAAGACTTTATCTATCCGATGTTCCAAGCAGGAACGCTTTATGAAGGCCAATACCTGCTCGGCACTTCGATCGCACGTCCGCTTATCGCGAAACGTATGGTTGATATCGCTCGTGCGGAAGGGGCGGCTTATATTGCGCATGGCGCAACAGGCAAAGGAAACGACCAAGTTCGCTTCGAGCTGACTGCTGCTGCTCTGGCTCCTGAGATCGGCGTTATCGCGCCTTGGCGCCTTGAAGCTTTCCGTGAGGAATTCCCGGGCCGCGCAGAAATGATCGCTTACGCGGAGAAGCACAACATCCCGGTAACCGCTTCTGCAGCTAAGCCATATTCGACTGACCGCAACCTGCTGCATATCAGCTTTGAGAGCGGCATGCTGGAGGATCCTTGGTTCGATCCAAGCTCCGAAGAGAACGAGAGCATGTATGTGCTGAGCGTATCTCCTGAGAATGCACCGGATAAAGCAGAATATGTGGAGCTGACTTTTGCAGAAGGAAACTGTACGGCTATTAACGGCAAAGAGCTTAGCCCGCTAGAAGTGATGGATACGCTAAACGAGCTTGGCGGCAAGCACGGCATCGGACGCGTAGATATGGTAGAGAACCGCTTCGTCGGCATGAAGAGCCGCGGCGTGTACGAAACTCCGGGCGGAACGATCCTGTTCACCGCTCACCGCAAAATGGAATCTTTGACTATGGACCGCGAGGTTATGCACCTTCGTGATTCGTTGATTGCCAAATACAGCCAGCTCGTATACAACGGCTTCTGGTTCGCGCCGGAGCGTCTTGCGCTGCAGGCACTCGTTACGGAATCGCAAAAGAACGTGAGCGGCGTCGTTCGCTTGAAGCTGTACAAAGGAAATGTTATCGGAGCAGGCGTGCAAAGCCCTGTCAGCTTGTACAATCCAGACATTGCAACGATGGAAGCTGATCCATCCAAAGCGTACGATCAAGGCGATGCGACAGGCTTCATTCGTCTGAACGCTTTGCGTCTGAAAGTGTCCTCTGCTGTCAGCAATAAATAAGGTTTACAAGGGAGTGTAACGAACCAGTGAGTAAATTATGGGGCGGTCGTTTTACGAAAAAAACGGACCAATTGGTAGAGGAATATACGGCTTCGATCATGTTCGACAAGGAGCTTGCTGAAGAGGATATCCAAGGCAGCCTGGCGCATGTCACGATGCTCGGCAAGCAAGGCATTCTTCCGGCGGACGACGTGGAGAAAATTAAAGACGGCCTGCACCGCGTCCTTCAGCGCATCAAGCGCGACGATATCGAATTCTCGATCGGCGACGAGGATATTCATATGAATATCGAGAAGACGCTGATCGACGATGTTGGATCGGTAGGCGGCAAGCTGCATACCGGCCGCAGCCGGAACGACCAAGTTGCGACGGACATGCATTTGTGGCTTCGCAAGCGCGTTGTTGAGTTCGTGGATATGCTGTACAAGCTGCAATCCGCGCTAATCGAGCAGGCTAAAGCGAATATCGATACGATTGTGCCGGGCTATACGCATATGCAGCGCGCGCAGCCGATCCTGTTCGCGCATCATTTGATGGCGTATGTGTCGATGTTCGGGCGTGATATCGAGCGTCTGCAGGACAGCTACAAGCGCATTAACGTGCTTCCGCTTGGAGCGGGCGCTCTGGCGGGAACGACGTTCCCGATCGACCGTCATTTTGTAGCAAGCCAATTGAAATTTGACCGCGTCTACGAGAATAGTCTGGATGCTGTAAGCGACCGTGACTTCATCGTTGAGTTTCTGGCTGACGCATCGATAATCATGATGCATCTGTCGCGCCTTAGCGAGGAGCTTATTCTATGGTCGAGCACGGAATTCCATTTCGTTGAGCTGGACGATGCGTTCTGTACGGGCAGCAGCATTATGCCTCAAAAGAAAAACCCGGATGTGCCGGAGCTTGTACGCGGCAAAACCGGACGGGTATACGGCGATCTTGTCGGCTTGCTGACCGTTCTCAAATCGCTGCCGCTTGCTTATAACAAGGACATGCAGGAAGACAAAGAAGGCATGTTCGACACGGTGAAGACGCTGCAAGGCGCGCTTCAATTGTTCGCTCCGATGATCGCAACGATGAAGGTGAACAAAGACCGTATGCGTCAAGCGGTTAACCAGGATTTCTCGAACGCAACGGATATTGCGGATTTCCTAGTCGGCAAAGGCTTGCCTTTCCGCCAAGCGCATGAGGTTATCGGCAAAACGGTATTGTATTGCATCGAGCAAAACAAATACCTGCTGGATCTGACGCTTGAGGAGTTCAAGCAGTTCTCGACGCTGTTCGACGATCGCATCTATGCGGTGCTTCAGCCAGAGCAGGTCGTTAATGCGCGTAACGTCTACGGCGGTACGGCAAAAACGCAGGTGCAGGACGCTATAGGCCGCGCCGAACTAGCGCTTGAGCAAACAGCTGCTTGGGTAACCGAGTATCTAGAGCGCAGCAGATAAGTAAAGCTAGCCTATTATGGGCTTTATAAAAGCAGCTCAGCGATGCCTTTGGGGAGGCAGTCAGCTGAGCTGCTTTTTTGTTTGGCGGAGTTGGGTTCTAGCAGCTGTGTCTAACTGAGATGGAATTCTACTGCAGTTTGTGCAACAGAAACCTCACATGATCGGAGTATGGGGAAGCTGCGTTGTAGTAATGCAGCAGATTAGCTCGGAAACTCTGCAAAATGAGCTAACTAGGATGATTCTGATGCATAAACTGCAGCGTAGACGAAGGTTGGGCGAGAATAAGCTGTTTCTGTTGTAGAAACTGCAGCGTAGGTCCCCTTAAACCCCATCCTCCAGCAGCGGCTCAGTTGTGTCTGGCGCAGGAGTTGGCGTTGCCGACGGGCCGCCTGCGCCCTTCATCGGACCAACCTCGATTACTGTAGGCTGCGCCTTGTACGTATCGCGCGATATGCGGTCACGCTTCACTTCTTTTCCGTCACGCACAAGCGTACGGAACGTATCTACCACGAAGCCTTCCTTCCCTTTCTCCACCGTAACCTTCTGGCCAGGAGATAAACGGGCGTTGCTTTTCTCCTGCACAGATGGAGCAATCGTCTTGAGCGTTACGGACTCGATGTCGTAGCGTTCATTCGCCTTCATCGTACCGAATAGCTTGACAGTGAGCTTGCGATCCTCGACGACGGTGCGAATGATGAGATGCTTGCCTGTCGTATTTTTAAAACGGAAGTTAATAGCGCCTCCCGCATAAGTAGCATCCTGGCCTATAGGCAAATAAGCGACGGGCAGAGAATGATTGCGCCGTTCCACGATTTCTAATCCTGCTCGCAATATAGCGTTATAAAGGGTGCTCGATACTTGGCAAATCCCGCCTCCGATGCCTGGCACGAGCTTTCCGTTCAAAATAACCGGTGCTTCGCGATAGTCGTACAGCTCTTCGGCCCTTGCGATAAGCTTGCCGTAGTCGAATACTTCGCCCGGCGCAAGCTCCCAGTCATTCAAAGCCTCGGCGGTTACCGTTACATTATAGGCGCGGCCCTCGGCACTCGTTTTGAAATCGGTGGAAAACGCTGCAATTTTACGTTCGATCCCCTCGTCCTTCAGCTTCTCCAGCGTTAGCTCGGGATGAATGGCCGCAATCGGAAGCTCTGCTTCGAAAGCAGGTTCGACAGCTGCGCCAATCTGATCTTTTTTCAGCACGATAAAGTCATCAACCTCATCGAGTAGTTTTCCAATTTCCAAACGATAGGCGTCGATATGGGGCTCATATACAACCTCGTCTTCATTTGTAATGGTGCGGGTTGCATTTTTGGTTTCGCTTTTCTCTATCCAGCTCCACTGCTTGCGAACGGCGGCGTCAAATACATCGCGGTTCCAGCCCTGCGTCAGCTCGTATTTTTTGGCGAAATGATACCGATAAACGGCACGATCCCATATATCACCGTCGCCCAGCTTTAATAAAGCATCGCGAGCGCCCGTGAATTCAGCCTTGTAGCCAAGCTCGGCAACGGTCCATTGCTTGCTGTCGCCATTTGCAGCCGTGGCATGAATTGCAATCGTCCGCTGAAGCAGAGACTTCTCATAGTTCTCAAGCAGCTTCAGAGCATCGTCCACTGGCATTCCACCGATCGGGATGCCGCCAGCATCCACCTCGCCTGGAACGGTCTTTTGCAGCGCGTAATTCATGACAAAGCCCCAGCCTACTGCTGCAACGAGAAGCAATGAAGCAATAACGATGATACCAACATGTATACGTTTTACGATACGAATCACTCCTTCCTGCGTGTTTAAACAAGGGCAGTCTTACATGTATATGCTGCATATGCTGTAATTTTGTCTATTGCGCGGGATGAGCTCGATTCGACAATTGGGTTTTTATGAGATTTGTGAAAAATGAGGAAAGCCATCCCCTTATGAAGGAATTCAGCACAAACTGTCGAAATAGTACTACTGACTATTAACAGGATGTGATAATGTGATTGAGATGCAAGACATATGGAAAACGTACATCGACGGAACGCATGCGTTAAGAGGCGTCTCTGTTCGTATAGATCGCAATGAATTTGTTTATCTAGTAGGACCATCGGGTGCAGGTAAATCGACATTCATGAAATTAATTTATCGCGAGGAAGTACCGACCAAAGGACAGATCTCAGTTAACGGATTTAACATAGGCAAGCTGAAGCCGCGCAAAATTCCATTTGTAAGACGTAATATAGGCGTTATTTTTCAGGACTTTAGACTATTACCCAAATTAACGGTATATGAAAATGTCGCATTCGCCATGGAAGTTATTGAAGCACCGACTCGCGTGATCAAGAAGCGAACGATGGAGGTGCTCGATCTCGTCGGTCTGAAGCATAAGCACGCAAGCCTGCCGGCCCAGCTATCGGGCGGCGAGCAGCAGCGGGTATCGATCGCACGGGCGATCGTGAATAACCCTTCGGTTATCGTAGCGGACGAGCCTACGGGCAATCTCGACCCGGAAACGTCACAGGGCATTATGAATCTCCTTGAAGAAATTAATTTCCGCGGCGCAACAATCGTAATGGCTACTCATAACAAAGATATCGTCAACTCCATGCGCAAGCGCGTCATTGCTATCGAAGACGGCAATATCGTACGCGACGAGGCTAGAGGGGAGTACGGTTATGAAGCTTAGAACCATACTCCGTCATCTCCGGGAAGGCGCCAAAAACATCATTCGAAATGGCTGGATGTCATTTGCTTCAATGAGCTCCATTTTTATTTCCTTGTTCATCCTTGGCATATTTTTATTGCTTGCCTTGAACGTGAACAGTATGGCTTCGCAGATCGAGAGTCAGGTGCAAATTCGCGTATTCCTGCAGCTTAATGTCGATAAAGCGAAGATTACGGAGCTGCAAAATAAAATCGGCAATCTTACCGAGGTAAGCAAAGTAACGTTTGTGTCCAAAGCAGAAGGTCTTGAGCTGCTTCGCAAAAACCTAGGCGACGAAAACAAGGATTTGCTTGACGGTTATGAGAAGGAAAAAAATCCACTGCCGGATTCCTTTACGGTAGAGGTTTACGATCCGCAGTCGATCGAGGCGGCAGCCAAGCAAATCGATGCGATCAATAAAGCAGACGAGCTTATCCCGATTGCCAAAGTCAAATACGGACAAGGCACGGTAGAAACGCTGTTCAAAATTACAAATGCGGTCCGTTACATAGGCATCGTCGTTGTTGTCGGTTTGTCAGTAACAGCTATGTTCCTCATTTCCAATACGATCAAAATGACGATTATTGCAAGACGTCGGGAAATCGGCATTATGAAGCTGGTCGGCGCAACTAATTCCTTCATTCGCTGGCCGTTTTTTATCGAAGGCGCCTTAATTGGCATCATCAGCTCGGTCATTACTACGGTAGCCGTCTTGGTTGGCTATTCACAGCTCGTAAAGTTTACGGAAATGGAACTGTCACTCATGATGATAAAGCTCGTCACGATAGAGGAGTCTGGCCTGCTGACCGCCACGCTGCTCATAGGGCTCGGCACATTGCTCGGCATTTGGGGCAGCACGATTTCGATACGAAAGTATTTGAAAGTGTAGGTGGAATTGAACGTGAAGAAGAGAAAATGGTTACTATTCACAGTTACGATGATGCTCACTGTATTTGTGTTGCAGCCAACAGGAGGAGAAGCTGCTTCACTTAGCGATATCAAGAAACAGATTTCAGCAGCGAAAGCGGAAATGAGAGCAGCGGAGAGACGTGCAGCCCAAGCGGAGCAAGAGGCGGCTAGCGCACAACGACAGGCATCTAATGCCAAGAGCGAGAAGGTTGATATCGAGGGCAAGAAAACGGAAGCGGAAGCGTCAATCGCTAACTTAATGGCTGAAATCGATAATGTCGTCATCAACAAAACGAAAATGCAAGCGCAGAGCGATGCGAAGGAAGAGGAGCTGCTCCAGACGGGCCTTGAGCTGGATCAGGCAGAGGAGCGTGTGATAACGCGCGATGAGCTTCTGCAGTCCCGCATGCGTCTTATGTATACGAACGGATTTGTTTCCTATATGGACGTACTGCTCAGCGCGACGAGCTTTACTGATTTTATCGACCGCTTTGATGCGCTCCAATCGATTCTGTCGCAGGATCGCGATATTTTGGCAGAACAGAGGGAAGAGAAGGAGCTTGTCGCTCTCAAAAAAGTACAGGTAGAGAAGCAGTTTGCCGAAGTGAAAGCGATTTATGAGAAGCTGAAGCTATACGAAGCTCATCTTGTGAAGAAGGAACAAGAGAAGGAAGTCATGATTGCAAGCTATAAGAGCAATATTAAACAGCTTGACAACAAACTTCAGGAAATCGACAGCGAGCTCGAGGAGCTTGAGGGAATCAGCAAGGAGCAGGAGGATCTGCTTATGGCGCTTGCTGCCAAGGTTTCCAAGCTGAATGCGGAGAAGAATAGAATTGCGAACCCGTATTCGGGGGGCAAGCTCGGCATGCCGATCAGGGACAGCTACCGGATAAGCTCCAACTTCGGCACGCGTGTCCATCCGATTTCTGGGAAGAGACATACCCATACGGGAATTGATTTTGCCGCGCCGCAAGGCACTGATATTTATGCGGCTGAGGACGGTGTCGTTCTCGTTGCACAATCGTGGAGCAGCTATGGCAACTGCGTCATTATTGATCACGGCAATGGATTATGGACGCTATACGGACATATTCGGAATGGTGGAATCAAGGTCGACAAAGGCGATAAGGTCAAGAAAGGCGAAAAAATCGCCGAGGTCGGCAGCACAGGAAACTCGACAGGACCGCATTTGCATTTTGAAGTGCGTAAAAACGAAACGCCAGTTAACCCAAGCAGCTATTTAAAATAAGATAAGCAATCCTTCACTCATACCAGGACATCCAAAGGCAGCCCATGTGGCTGCCTTGTTTGAACTATAATATCCTGCAAATTGGCAGAAGATCATCTTTACCCTAAAATACAAATAATTGTAAGTGAAATGTCATATACTAGAATGGTCTTGAATTTAAGACCGTGTAAGATGAGAAGGTGGTGTAGACAGGTGCATTTCAAAGGACGCACGGTGTTCGCGTTCGTTATGCTGACGATGATTGCATCCGTACTCGTTACGCTGACGATCGCGGACCAAATGATTAAGCCGGACGAGCCGTCAAAGCCTGCACTCACATCCTCGGCAGCCGATGAGGGTGAGCGTTTTAGGCTGAAAGAGGATGAGCTGACGAAGATCAATGCGGTACTGGAATTAATTGAAACAAAATATTATCAAAAGGTCGATCGCCTCGAGCTGCTCGATGGCGCGGTAAGCGGAATGATGTCTTCGCTGGATGATCCTTACTCCGTCTATATGGAGAAGGACGTAGCGCAGCATTTTTCGGAATCGATTGAAGGCTCGTTCACGGGCATAGGCGCAGAGGTAACGCTTGAGAATGGACGTATCGTCGTCGTATCTCCGATTAAGGGCTCGCCGGCTGAGCGCTCGGGCCTGCTCGCTAAAGACGTGCTGCTATCCGTAAACGGAGCGAAGCTGGACGGGCTGAATTTGCAGGATGCGGTAGCTAAAATCCGCGGTCCCAAAGGGACGAAAGCCAAAATTCAGGTGCAGCGTGCCGGCTTCTCTGAGCCGATTCAGCTTGTGCTCATCCGCGATGATATTGATGTGGAAACGGTATACGGCAGCCTGCGTCCTGACGGGACAGGCGTCATAGAAATCAGACAATTCTCTTTGCATACGGCTGAGCGCTTTAAGGAAGAGCTCGCTAAGCTTGAGGAGCAAGGGATGAAGGGGCTTGTGCTGGATGTGCGCAACAACCCGGGCGGCGTGCTGCCAGTTGTCGTTGAGATTGCGCAAACCTTTTTGGTCAAAGGCGAGACGGTTGTACAGGTAGAAGACCGGAACGGAAACCGGGAGAAGACGCTGTCAAAAGGTCAAAGCAAAAGCTACCCGATTGCGGTGCTCATGAACAACGGCAGCGCAAGCGCGTCAGAAATATTGGCGGGCGCTTTGCAGGAGAGCGCGGGAGCGAAGCTCGTTGGCGAAACCTCCTTCGGCAAGGGTACCGTTCAAGTGAGCTACAACAAGGCATTAGGTGACGGCAGCTTGGTGAAAATGACGATTGCCAAATGGCTGACGCCGAAGGGCAATTGGATTCACGAAAACGGCATTAAGCCGGATATCGCCGTACTGCCGCCAGATCTCTACACGGTAGCCAGATTAACGCTGCCTGAGACGCTGAAGCAGGATATGCTTGGCGAGCAGGTGCGAAGCGTACAAATTATGCTGCATGGGCTTGGTTATGAGCCAAAACGCGAGGATGGCTATTTCGGAACGGAGACAACAATAGCCGTTAAGAAATTCCAAACGGAGCATAGCTTGCCGGCTACGGGACAGGTCGACAAGCAGACCGGGGAAGCTCTTGAGAAAGCGGTCGTTAAATGGATTCAAGATGAGAAAAACGATACGCAGCTTCATGAAGCAATTAAGGCGGTAGGCAGGAAATAATGCGAGCATGTCGAATGAATAAGAGGTTGACTCTGTTTAACGGAGTCGGCCTTTTATTTTTTTACGCATATTAGGACATGTGGAACGAGCAAAGGAGTGTTGGCTTTGGAAACGGCGATGGAGTTGCTGGCAATTCTCGGAAAAGCGGCTGTCCAATTGGTTGCACAGCCATTTTATTATATTGCGGTTTTATTTATTGTTTTACAGTATACGAGGCAAATACGGATGGAGCGGCAATTGTTTGCGGTCAAGCTGCATAATTGGATAAGTCTTGTTTTTAAAGCTCTGCTGGCGGGATTGTTGATTGGCATAGCAGTGTCGGTCGCAGGGGCGTTTGTCGGCGTGTCGTTAACGGGCGAATCAGTCATATGGCTATGGGCGGTTGCTGTCATTCTTATGCTCGCAAAAATTCGGTACTTATGCTTCGCTTATAGCGCTGGCGTTATTACGCTTCTTCAATGGGCGCTCGGTTGGACATCGCTCTCGGAGAGGTCAGACTTTATTGGATCCGCGGCAGCGTCGCTGGCAAGCATCGATGCCGCAGGGCTGCTCGTGTTGGTCGCACTATTACATCTGGCTGAAGCCGTACTCGTACGCTGGCAAGGTGATCGGTTGTCTACGCCGTTATTTCTGGAAGGGAAGAGAGGCAAGCTGGTCGGCGGCTATATGCTGCAGGGCTTTTGGCCAGTACCGCTTCTGATGCTCGTACCGAGCGCCGGAGCCGGCGCATCAACGTCTGCATTGCCATGGACGCCGCTATTTGGGACGGATTGGTCGCAGGGCTGGACATTTGTCGCATTGCCCATGATTATCGGCTTTACCGAAATGACGCGATCATTATTGCCCAAAGACAAAGCAAAGCACGCAGCCAAAGGGCTGCTCTTGTACAGCATCTGCTTGGCGGGTGCAGCTATTCTAGCCTGGTGGCAGCCTATGCTGCTGCCGCTGGCGGCACTGGTCTCCTTATTGTTTCATGAAGCCATCATATGGCGCAGCAGGACTGTAGAAGCTGCACAATCACCTCTGTACGTCCATGACTCGCGCGGCTTGCGCATTCTGGGCATTGTGCCTGGAACGCCGGCAGCGGCTATGGGACTCCTTACAGGCGAGGTGCTGCACAAAGTTAATGGCGTGCGGGTTAGAACGAAGGAAGACCTTTATGAGGCGCTTGTCCAAAACTCTGCATTTTGCAAGCTGGAAGTATTGAATTTAGATGGAGAATTAAAATTTGTGCAGCGAGCGCGATTTGAAGGCGAGCATCATCAGCTGGGCGTTATTCTCGCGCCTGATGAGCAGGCTAATTATTATGCGGCTTCCGGGCCGGCTTCGCTGCTGGGGCTGCTTCGGAGCTCACGCACGTCGAATCGACGCGATGTTCAGCTGGAGCGAGTAGAGAGCTGAATAGCGGTATTGGAAAGGCAAAAAGGTGGATCAGGAATTTATCCTGATCCACCTTTTTTTATAGTCTTTAGCGTCTTCTTCTTCTTTTGACAACGAGTGTTGCGAGACCTGCAGCAATCATGGAAAAGCCGAGAAGCTGCATCAGCAGATAGCTGTTTTCACCTGTCTTAGGCAATACCGTTACGTCAGGCGATGTGATAACTCCACCTTTTGGCGGCTCCTCAACATCGATTTCAAAGAAAATTTCTTCCTCGTTGCCATCTTTATCGATGACGATGATTGAGAACTTATCTTTGCCGACGTAGCCTGGATCGGGCGTGTAGACCCATTTGCCGTCGGCAGTGATCGTAACCGTTCCATGTTCCGGTTTAACCCCGCCAACCGGAGTGCCGTCCTCAGGAATTTCTACTTCGCCTTCAATTGGCTTGTCGACCTCTGTTGCTTCCTTTTCAGTCGAAGCAGTCGGTGCCGGCGCAGCCGATACAACAGGCGATGCAGCAGGTGACGGTGCAACAGCAGCAGTTGGTGTAGGAGACGGTACTGCAGGCGTCACTGCAGGCGTCACTGCAGGCGTCACTACAGGAGTCACTGTCGGTTCAATAGTAGGCTCTGGAGTGGGCGTAGGGCTTGGCGTCACAACGGGCACTATCGATTTACTATTTTTTACGGTAATCTGATTTGCGATTGTTGATTGAATCGTAATCGCAACCTCGCCGCTGCCGTTAATGCTGTAGCCAGCAGGCGCTGTAATTTCCTTCAACACATAATTGCCATACGGGAGATCGGTGAAAGCTATTTTGCCGTTAGCGGCTGTTGTTTGTTGTCCAAGGCTAACGTTCGCGCTATTGAATAGCTCGAATTTGGCTCCAGCTAGAACGGCAGCCGTATTGGCACTGTCTACCTTTGTCACTTCCAAGCTGCCAAGTAAAATGACAGGGAGCTTATTATTTTCAACCTTTTGCGGAACAGCGGCAGCATTGATCGTTACGTTTACTTGACCGCTGCCCTCTATGCTGTAGCCAGCAGGGGCTGAGATTTCCTTCAGCGCATAACTTCCGTAAGGAAGATCTGAAAACGTAATTTTGCCGTTTGCGGCTGTCGTTTTTTGTCCAAAGCTTACATTCGCACTATTGAATAGCTCGAACACAGCGCCTTCAAGAACGATAGCGTTATTGTCTTTGTCTACCTTGGTAACTTCCAGGTTTCCTGTTTTCTTTTTATTTTTAATTGGCATAGGCAACGGAGTGGATGAATTAATCGTTATCTCGTAGATACCGTTACCTTCAATATTATATCCAGCAGGCGCGCTCGTCTCTTTTAGCGTATATTTGCCATACCGAAGGCCGTTATAATCGATTCCGCCAGTCCCGTTCGGGATTCCGGTCATTTTTTTGCCATTGGAATTGCGAGTCAGCTCAAAGGCTGCACCTAATAATTTAAGGCTCAAGTCATCAGCATCAACTTTTTCTACCTTCAAAGATCCTAAATAGATGCTGCCGCTGCCTTCACCGCCTGACAAAGCGATCTTGACCTCAGTCGGATTGTCGATCGTCTTTGTTCCTACACCATTTCCTGTAAAATCAACCGTATTCGTTACCTTCTCGCCATCTTTGGCATCAATAATCGATTGATATTCAAGAATGTAAGGCTTCGTAATCGTATTTAAAAAGCGCAGCTCAAAGGTTTCATCGCTAATAATGGCTGGATTCGTATTTACCTTAAACTCGAGCTCATATTCAGTCGTATTTACTGGTCCCAGCTTGCTAACTGTGCCGTTTGAACTTACGGAAGTGTTATAAAGCTTAAAGGACTCTTTGACCAGCGTTTGCTTTTTGCCTGGCGTATCATTAATTTTGGCTCCGGAAACGGTTGATTGGCCGCGGTTGATATAAATCGTCCAATTAATCGAATCGTCGCTTTGAACGCCAGTTTTGGCAACATATTCGCCCGCTTTAGGGATAGTAACTTCAGCGTGCAGTATCTTTTCATTAAACCCTGTACCGCTGAAGCGAGCATCATTATTCATTTTTGCATCGTCAATGAACTCGTTCGCTAGACTCGTTTTGAACGTAATGTGGTAAGGCTCGGTAATCGTATGGTTAAAAGCGACGGTCAGCGTTTTCGAATTGGATGCGTCTGGATTCGTTACGCTGTATTCTCCTGCAGGCACGATAGCGCCTGGGGCAGTCGTTCCATCACTGTTGATGACGAGCCTTCGAACTTCAACAGAGCCAGCTACATAGTTTTGGACGGACTGCAGTTGGTCTACTATTTTAGCGTCAGCTATCGTTTTGCTATTGTAGTTTACACCGATATTCCATGTGAGTTCCTTGTTGGCTGCGTCGTAGCTCCCTGTTTTGAAGCCATTATCCTGTGTAAACTTGTTGGGAGTAAAGGTTGAAGAGGCGGTCTTCTGTAAAATGGTTCCGCCAGGAGTCTCTGCCCAGAACACTTTGCCGTTGTTCGTGAAAGAAAAGCTTGCATTGGCAAAATAAGACGTGTCTATATAGTCGTAAAGAGTCTTATACGTGATCGTATAAGAAGCATTTCCATCTGGGAATTCAAGGCTGAAGCCCTTGGTAGTTGCTGTATCCCCAACCGGATTGTAGGTCAGCGTATAAACAGAGCTGCTGACTGTAACGCCGTTTTGCTTCACGACCAAACTGCCAGGAACAAGCTTTAAGCCTAATAAGTTAGCAAAAGTATCTTCGAATTTTAGATCATGCAGATTGTATTTGTCAGCGTTAATCTCTACTTTCCAGTCGATCGTTCTGGCTGCGTAATTAGCATTGGAATTTGTTTTACGCATAAAGTGCTGCTTGATTGGCTTGTTGGCTGAACTCTGTTTATTGTCAGAAAACACCGAGTTATTAATCGTCGTATCTTCATAAAGGTTCGAAGCCGGACGAGTTTGGTACTTGATTTTGTAAGCGCCTGTAATGGGATTAGGATTCGTAAAAGTCAGTTTAAAGCCGCTCTTGCTGGTCGTATAGTTAGGATGGCCGCTAACATTGTAGTCTAATGAATAGTTAGTGGCTGCAATTTCAGCACCCGCTGTGCCTGAAACAGGATCTGCTATAGGGAACACTTTAATAGAGCCTGGCACAAGCTCATGTGGTTTGGTGAACATATCGGTCAAGGTAGCATTGGCGATCGTATCCTCGCCGAAATTGTATTTAATTTCCCAATCAATGAGCTGAGCGGATTCGTTGTAGGCTGCTGATTTTTCGATCAGCTTGCCGCGCGTATTCGTTATGGTATCAGAATCGGAGACATTGCTGATATTGCTGCCTTTTAAAATTGCGGTATTCGTAAAATTTGCTTTTGAAATATCTGTAATTTCCGTTTCATACTCAATGCGATAAGAGGAAGCGATATGTCCTAATTCGACCTTCATTTCATAGTCTGGAGCAGCTGGAGTCGTTATCAAAGGCGCAACAGCAACGGGATTGGACAAAACGCCGTTCGTATCCGTATCCATTTTGTATACCTTCAACGTACCAGGTGTATAAGTTAAACCCGCAGGTATGAGGTCTGTGACTACGGCATCATTCACTTTTTTCAAATCTTTATTTACATCAATGGTCCATTTGATATTTTCTGCATTGAAAGACTTGTCCGCAGTACCCGATTTGTTGATTGGGGCGGTTCCTGGCTTAGGCGCAATAGGTATTGTGATGCTGTTCCCGATATTGAATTGAATAGGGACTTCTGTTTTATTGTTAATGCTTTGCTCTGTGAAGTAGTTCCAGAAGCTAAGCGTTCCGCTTACCGGTGATCCCTCGATTTCTTCATTAAAGGTTAGCTTTACCGTTCCATTCGTAACCTGATAAGTTCCGACGGAAGGCGTACCGTCCAAAGCTCTTACAGGAATATCCCCGCCGTGCAGTACAAATTGAGGGGGAAGCTGGAAGGTGTACGTATCTCCGTTCACATAGGTGTGGTTTGCAGGAAGCTCCCACTCGTAATTCAAAGTCAGAAATTGGTCCAATTCGACGCGGATATCAGGATTCACGTAATAAACGGAATCATATACGGAGGCGATGACGGTACTAGGCGTATCCTTGTCTGTCAACGTCATTTTTGTAATAATATTACCAGTAATTCCTGCAGCTTCTACCGTTCTCAAAACACCAGCGAAATTCACATGCTGAAAAATCAGCAGAAATGCAATGATTAATGCGATTGTTCTTTTTTTCATTTCTTGGAATCCTCCATCTTGGTTTGGTCTATCGGGTGGGTACAGTAATGTCTTTCATGTATCGGATTAGCGACGTTGAATCATTCCTTTCGCAGTAATATGGATAAAATGTCATGATCGGCATGCTGTTAAGGAAAAGATCATCTATGTATGCATGGCAGCTTTACGAGAAAAGTGCCGACCTAGCGAGGGGGCTTGAAGCTTCATTCTTCGAGTGGTTTTCTATTTTTTCGCTAAATTGTGAGTTTATTAGTATCCCTTAGCATTGTATCATGATTTTCCATACATTTTCTGTACATCCTAGTACTCAATTCAGATAAATTTTTTCAACCTGAATTTCGAAAGTGAAATCTTATAAAAACGTAAAAAAGTGCCCTGATCTTTGGTAGAATGGTGTTTGTCTAGAACACATCACCCAAAAGAGAGGAGCACCTTTATGGTGAAGTTTATC